>JADLFQ010000051.1 GCA_020845515.1 Anaerolineaceae bacterium
ATGCAGTGCAGTTGGGCTTGTCCCGTGCTTTGGTCAAAATGAATCCTGAATTGACATCTGTGCTCCGCCGGGGGGGGTTCCTGACGCGCGACCCGCGAGTCAAGGAACGGAAAAAACCAGGGCTCAAGCGCGCCCGCAAAGCACCTACCTATACAAAACGCTAAATTTATTAGCGTCTTTGTGCGCTGCGCACCTCTTTCTTGGTCTTTACGCGACCCAGTGCAACGATTCAATTTCCCCTTGTGCAATAAGAACAAGGGGAAATTTCTTTTACCCTGCTTTGCGATGGTGAACTGCGACAGTTTTATTGACCTTCACAAGGGTATACTTGCATAATAAGATATGCCCCGGAAGATGGAGCGGAGCGATGTCGGGCTTGCCCTGCGCTTTGGGAGCGGGTAATAAAGGAGTGGTTTGAAGAATGAATGAGCAAACATTTACACGAGGAGTTACGATTGTGGGGCTGGGGCCAGGTGATGAGAACTTGCTCACCTGCCAGGCGCGTGACTGGCTGGTATCGGCGGATGAGATTTTTCTACGAACCCGTTTTCACCCGGCGGCAGCGTTTCTCAGCGGGAAGCAAGTGTTTTCTTTCGATGAAGTTTATGAAACTGAGGAGACTTTTGAAGCGGTCTATGAGAAAATCATCTGCCGCGTGCTGGAATTAGGGGAGCGCCCGGAGGGTGTGACATATGCGGTCCCGGGGCATCCGTATGTTGCTGAAACAACCAGCCCGGAAATTGTCCGGCGCGCCAGAAAAGCCGGGATACCTGTGCGCGTTATAGACGGGATGAGTTTCCTGGAACCCACCTTTGTCATGCTGGAGCTCGACCCTTTTCCCCGCTGCGCCTTGCTGGATGCGTTGGAGCTGGGGATACAGCATCACCCCTTCTTCCCCCCGGATATGCCAGCCCTGATTGCACAGATTTATTCTCGGGAAGTCGCAGCAAATGTGAAGCTCACATTGATGGCGGTGTATCCGGACGATTACCCGGTTAAACTGATCCATGCGGCAGGTACATCCCAGGCCATGTTGGAAGCGCTGCCACTCTATGAAATTGATCGCAGCCCATATATTGGACTGTTATCTTCGCTGTATTTACCTCCGATGGAAAAGGAATCCTCTTTTGAGTCTTTTCAGGAATTGATTGCCCATCTGCGCGCGCCGGAGGGCTGCCCGTGGGATCGCGAACAGACACATGAATCTTTGCGTTCTGCGCTTTTGGAGGAAACCTACGAGGTTATTTCAGCTTTGGATAGCAGAGATGTGGAATCGTTACAGGAAGAATTGGGCGATTTGCTGCTCCAGATTGTCCTTCACGCCCAGATTGCCGCTGAGGAGGGAGAATTTGGAATGGCGGATGTTCTCCGCGGCATTCATTCCAAACTTGTTTACAGACATCCACATGTCTTTGGGAGCGAAAAGATGGATAACTCCGATCATGTGGTTGTGAATTGGGAGAAGTTGAAAGCAGAGAAGCGCAAGGAAAAAGGCGGGAAAGGGCAAAAAGGTCTGCTGGATGGTGTGCCACCGCTTTTACCGGCACTGGCACAAGCGCAATCCTTCCAGGCACGTGCGGCGCGTGTGGGCTTTGATTGGAGTGAATTTGCACCGGTGCTGGAGAAAGTGCACGAGGAACTTGCAGAAGTGCTTGCAGCAGAGAGTGATGCGCAGCGCGAAATGGAGCTGGGGGATTTGATATTTGCAGTGGTTAACCTGGTGCGCTGGTATAAAGTGGACGCGGAATCCGCTTTACGGACAACAAACCGCCGCTTTGCCCGCCGGTTTGCGCATGTCGAAAAAAGGGCCCGCGAGAGCGGCCGTCTGCTGGATGAAATGACCCTTTCTGAAATGGATGTTTTCTGGGATGAGGCAAAAAAGATTGAAAGCGGAGAGGACTGACATCTCCTTGCATCATAGCTGCCCATTGTGCCCGGCTCATGGTGCCGGTACCGAAATCTGATCAAATGGGTGAGTTCCTTAGGACGAGAATCGGGTAGTCGCCATAGAGAAATGATAATGCCTGAGGCCATAATGGATGTTTTGTCAGACGTCCCGGCCCGGCGGTTCTTTTGCAAGAGGGGGGAGGGGGAAAGAATTTACTGACTGGTTGGGTATAATGAGTTTATGATTACAGGAAAGCGAGTTTACGGATGGAGCATTTTACTTTTACTGCTCTTTTCTTTGGCGCTTCTTGTGGTTTAGAGCTGGCCGCAGCATCGTGAGCGGGTTATATTGCCGTTGCCGATCGCTCCGCTTACAGAAAACGAAATATGGACCGCCACGCCGGAGCCGCCTTCAACAGACGAGGCGCCCTCTGGCGTGTTGCCTGTTTTGGCCGCGCATGAAACCCGCACCCTTATTCTTGAATGGCCGGAATCCATTCGCACAGGGGAGAGCGGCTCGCTTTTGCTCGCCCTCGCAGGAGAAGAGGGTGGCTTTATTGCGCCAACTGCGAAGGCTGAAGAACGCGAGTTTTCGGAAAAACTGATTGCAGTGTCCAGTTTGTATGAAACACACCAGCTTGTTGTAGAAGCGCGGCTGGACATGACCGGACCGGACATCTCTCCACAAGGGACGATGAGTGAGGCGCTAGCCCCCGGCCAAAAAGCACAATTTGCGTGGAGCATCAGTCCCAAACAACCCGGTGTTTACCGCGGGGTGTTGTGGCTATATCTCAATATCCGGCCAAAAACTGGCGGCGAAATTGTGCGGCGGGCACTTTTGGCGCGGCCACTGGAAATTGAATCGGGTAATGTGCTGGTTTTTTCAGCTCGAGTCGTTCGTTGGGCTGGGATTGTGGGCATGCTGGCAGGCGCTGTCTTAGGAAGCTATTATTGCAGAAGAGGTTATTGTGGACTGAAAAGCCCTTGGAGAAAATAAAAGGGGTAAAATTTCTCCTAATAACACAAAAAAAACCAAGCGGAGTTTGACTTTTCAGTTTTTTAATTGCATAATATAGCGAATTGTTGTATTATTTGTCAGCATTTATTTTCAAGGTAACCGGGGAAACGTATGTCACAACTTTTTCCTGCTCGTAGTAATTTCATTGCTAAAATTAGTATTCTTGCAGTTGTACTATTTATGGCTGCGATAGCCGGCGGCTTGGTCTGGTATATTTATTCTCCTGCGTTTACGAAAGTAGGAGTCGCGATTCCCCAGCCCGTCCCTTTTCCACATAACTTTCATATTGCGGCCCTTGGCTTGGATTGTCGTTACTGTCATGTCGGAGTTGACCAATCTTCTTTTGCGGATCTTCCTCCCACTGAAACGTGCATGTCCTGCCACAGCCAGATCGCAACAACTCTCGCCAGCTTACAACCTGTTCGGGACAGTTACGCGAACGGAACACCCATACAGTGGAATAGGGTCAACAGCCTACCGGATTATGTTTACTTCAACCACCAGATTCACGTCAACAAAGGTGTTGGCTGTGAAACTTGTCATGGTCGTGTGGATACGGAGACAACGGCAGTCCGGGCTAAGTATTTCTATATGTCCACATGTACAGAATGCCACAGTAATCCCGAAAAATATCTGCGCCCTCAAGCCAACATTTACGACATGGGTTATACACCCAGTGAAGCGCAAATGACTTTGGGTGCGAAACTGGTGAAGGAATACGATATTATGCCGCCCAACCAACTTGTAGATTGCTCCATTTGCCACAGGTAAACATTATGACTACTGACAATAAAAGTCAAGAACAGCTTGACTTGGCTGCCTTACGAAAGCGCCTTGCCTCGCAGCACGGGAAAAATTACTGGCGCAGTCTGAACGAATTAGCTGAGACAGAAGAGTTTTCTGAAATTGTCAAGCGCGAATTTCCGCGTCAGGCTCAATTTTTAGAAGAATTCAGCAGGCGGGATTTCCTTAAAGTTTTAGGGGCTTCTCTTGCGCTGGCTGGTCTAGCGGCTTGTTCGCCCCGCGAAATTGGAAAAATATTGCCCTATTCTACTGCTCCTGAAGACCTCATCCCAGGGAAACCTCTTTATTTTGCAAGCGCCATGCCTAAAGATGGCTATGGCCTCGGAGTATTGGTACGCAGTGAGATGGGCCGGCCGATCAAAGTGGACGGCAACCCCCGCCACCCTGTCAGCCAGGGTACCAGCGACATGTTCATGCAGGCTTCAATCCTGGATCTATACGATCCAGATCGCGCGAAAAATATCACTGCCCAGGGCACAGTTAAAACCTGGGATGATTTCTCCGCCGCACTGGCAGCACAAAGCGGGCCTAATTTGCGCATCTTAACGGGCACAGTCTCCTCGCCCAGTCTGGCGGATGAGATTCAAGCTGTGCTGGCGAAATTTCCGCAGGCCAAGTGGCACCAGTATTCGCCCCTCAGTCTGACGCGCGGCGCATTAACCCAGGTCTTTGACCAGCCAGTGAGTGTTCAATATCATTTTGATAAGGCCAGCGTGATTCTATCGCTTGACTCGGATTTCCTCTTTCGGGAACCTGGCAGTTTGCGGTACAGTCAGGACTTTGGTATCAGGCGCAATCCGAGTGAATCGAACGGCTCCATGAACCGGTTGTATGTGGTGGAGAGCAGCTTGACGCTCACAGGATCCAACGCCGATCATCGCCTGGCGGTCCGCTCCGCGGACGTGGAAACGTTTGCACGTGCTCTTGCCGTTCGTATGGGTATTCAAACTGGCGCGCCGGCTGATAAAATGCCCGGGTTGGACTGGATTGAACCTCTGGCAGACGATTTGCTCTCAGCCAAAGGATCGAGTCTGGTAATCGCCGGTGAGCGCCAGCCTGCGATTGTTCATGCCATCGCGCATGCCATCAACCAGGCTTTGGGGGCAGTTGGGAATACCGTCGTTTACACTGATCCAGTTGAGTCCAATCCGATTGATCAATTGGCTTCACTGCGCGACCTGAGCCAGGACTTGGATCAAGGTATCGTAGATACCTTGCTTATCCTGGAGGGAAACCCGGCTTATACTGCCCCGGCAGACTTGGATTTCCCGGGCCTGATTCAGAAAGCCAAAATGAGTGTTTACCTGGGCTTGCATGCCGATGAAACTGCTGCTCTGACCACTTGGCATATTCCTGCGGCTCACTATCTGGAAATGTGGGGTGACTTGCGGTCGTATGAGGGCACAACCAGTATTGTTCAACCTCTGATTGAGCCGCTTTACGGAGGAAAGTCTTCCCTCGAAGTACTGGCGATCCTGCTTGGTCAAAAAGATGCAAAAGGCTATGATCTTGTACAGAAGTACTGGCAAAACCGACTGAAAGAGAGCAATTTTGAAGTGGTTTGGAAGCAGACGTTAAGAGATGGGTTTATCTTTGATATCGGTCTGTTTCCACAACCAATAGCACCTCAAGTGAACTCTTCCGTGCTGGCCTCTGTTCAACAATCACTTGCATCAGATGTACTTGAGATCACCTTTGAGCCTGACCCTACCATATGGGATGGGCAATACACCAATAATGCCTGGTTGCAAGAGTTACCCAAGCCTCTCACCAAACTTACCTGGGACAATGCCGCCCTGGTCAGCCCAAAGATTGCCCAGAGTCTGGCCTTAAATGATGGAGATATTATCCAAATCAAACTGGGTGAGCGCAGCCTGGAAGCCCCAATTTATGTGCAACCTGGCCAGGCAGAGAATTCGCTGGCGATCAGCCTGGGTTATGGGCGCAAACAAGGTGGTAAAGTGTTGGAGGGAACTGGTTTTAACGCTTATTCCATCCGCACCTCCTCTGCCCCATGGTTTGCCGGCGATGTTCAAATAAGCAAAACGGGTAAAACCTACCAATTGGCTACAACGCGCGATCACCAGAGCATGGAGGGCCGCGATCTCATCCGAGAAACTTCCCTGGCTGAATATCTGCAGAATCCCAATTTTGCCCAAGATTCACCCGACGAGCAACACTCCTTATATGCTCCAGTGAATTACCCGGGGCATGCCTGGGGCATGTCAATTAACCTGGGCTCTTGCATTGGGTGCAATGCCTGCGTGCTGGCCTGCCAGGCTGAAAATAATATTCCTACAGTGGGCAAAGATCAGGTCTCTCGCAGCCGCGAAATGCACTGGCTGCGGATTGATCGCTATTTCCAGGGCAGTTTGGACGCCCCCAGTGTTGCATTTGAACCCGTACCCTGCATGCATTGTGAACAAGCTCCCTGCGAACCGGTTTGTCCGGTTGGGGCTACCGCCCACAACGCGGAAGGTATCAACGAAATGACCTACAATCGTTGTGTGGGGACGCGGTATTGTTCCAATAACTGCCCATATAAAGTTCGGCGGTTCAACTTTCTAAAGTATGAAGATGATACGACCCCGTCACTTAAAGCAATGCGCAATCCGGATGTCAGTGTGCGTATGCGTGGGGTCATGGAAAAATGTACCTATTGTATCCAACGGATTAATGCAGCCCGCATTCAAGCCGAAGTTTCAGGAAATCCGATTAAAGATGGCGATGTACGAACAGCATGCCAGCAGGCTTGTCCGACCCAAGCTATTGTATTTGGCGACCTCAACGATACCAGCAGTCAGGTTAGAAAGTTAAAAGATAGCCCACTCACTTACGCTCTCCTGGGAGAGCTGGGCACCAAACCACGCACCACCTACCTGGCCAGGGTCACCAATCCCAATCTAAAGATAAAAGATCAGGCATAGGGCATCTATGACTACTTCTGAAGATACTCCAGTTCTGCAACCGGGACATACCTATAACTCTATAACAGAGCAAATTAGCAATATCCCTTTGACCCGGGTAAGAAAAATATCTCGTGGTTGGTGGGTTGGTGCTTTCCTAGCTTTTTTAGGAACTATGCTGCTATTCTACGCCATAACTTACCTATTCATTCAAGGCGTGGGGATATGGGGTATTAACGTTCCTGTCGGTTGGGGTTTTGCAATTGTCAACTTTGTATGGTGGATTGGAATTGGTCATGCTGGAACCCTGATTTCTGCCATCTTGCTGCTCTTTCGTCAGGAATGGCGCACCTCTATTAACCGGTTTGCTGAAGCAATGACACTATTTGCTGTTGCAAACGCCAGCTTATTCCCGATTTTACACCTGGGGCGACCCTGGCTTTTCTATTACCTAATACCATATCCCAATACCCTGGGCCTTTGGCCCCAGTTTCGCAGCCCTCTAGCCTGGGATTTGTTTGCTATTCTGACCTATTTGACGGTCTCGCTATTGTTCTGGTTTATGGGTCTGGTACCCGACCTGGCCACCATGCGTGATCGGGCTACTAACAAGTGGATTCGCCTGATTTACGGCATTTTGGCACTCGGTTGGCGCAACTCAGCCCGGCATTGGCATCACTATCAATCTGTGTACCTGTTAATGGCAGCCTTGGCAACACCGCTGGTCGTTTCAGTTCACAGCATTGTAAGTGTAGATTTTGCGTACGGTGTGATACCCGGGTGGCACAGCACCATCTTCCCACTCTATTTTGTGGCTGGGGCGGTTTTCTCGGGCTTTGCCATGGTGCTGACCCTCATGATTCCTCTAAGAAAAGCGCTCCACATGGAAGACTTCATTACAGCCCGCCACCTGGACAATATGGCCAAGATTATGCTAAGTGTTGGCCTGGTGGTGGCTTACGGTTATATGATGGAGAATTTTTGGGGCTGGTTCGGCGACAACCCGTATGAGCGGGCCATAACCATTGATCGTTATGTAGGAGCTTATGCGCCTTTGTACTGGGGGCTGTTATTCTGCAATGTTATCGCACCACAAATTCTCTGGTTTAAGAAAGTGCGTACTAATGGCCCGATTTTATTTGTAATTGCTCTCCTCGTAAATATAGGCATGTGGCTGGAACGCTTTATTATTGTTGTGCAAAGTCTGTCTAAAGATTTCTTGCCCTCTTCCTGGCACCTTTTCACTCCAACAATATGGGACATTGCCACTTTTGCGGGCACGATTGGTTTGTTTTTAATGCTGGTCTTCCTGTTTGTGCGGGTATTGCCGGCCATCTCGATCTTTGAGTTGCGCGAGTTGGTTCACCATAAATCTGCGGAATCTGCTGGAACTGAGACCGCCAAAAACACAGTTGCGGATTAAAGAAGGGCTTATGGAAAAAGATTCTACAGAAATTTTTGGGATTTTAGCCCGTTTCCCCGACCCGGAAACACTGATCGTTGCATCACGGCGCGCGACAGAGGCTGGATACTGCAACCTGGATGCTTACACCCCGTTCCCGGTCGCGGGACTGGCGGACGCCATGCGCTTGAAGCCTTCCAAACTTCCACTTGCTGTTCTGGCAGGCGGGATTATTGGCGGTGCGCTCGGCTATTTTATGCAGTACTATGCCGCCGCGATTGATATGCCGTTGAATATTGGCGGCAGACCTCTTAATAGCTGGCCGGCTTTTATCCCTATAGCTTTTGAAGTAACGATTTTGCTGGCTGCCCTGGGAGGCATTCTTGGCCTTTTTGTTGTCACCCGATTTCCTCAGCCCTATCACCCGGTTTTCAACGTGAAAGATTTCCAAAAACATGGCTCTCAGGATGGTTTCTACCTGGGTATTGAAGCTAGCGACCCAAAATTTGACCTGACACAAACACGTAAATTCTTGGAAAACCTGGGTGCAATTCTGGTGTCTGAGATCGAGGCTTGATGCTATGACTTCCATTACTTATTTTCTTCTAAATCGCAGGTCTTTTTTCAGCCGCAGAATGGGCTTTGGCTTGCTCACCATCTGCTTGATCTTATTGACGGGATGCCAGGCCAGTGGAGATATGAGAGTCCAACCCTACAACCGTCCGCTCTCCGCGAACAGTTTTTTTGCGGATGGACGCTCGGCGCGCCCATTTGTCGCGGGAACAGTTCCACAGACCGACCAGCGGGTTGATGACCCTGCTTTGACAGGGAAAAATGAGGACGGCGATTATATTACCAATCTCCCTGTTCCTGTCACCAATGAACTGATTCAACGCGGCCAAGAACGCTTCGACATCTACTGCGTGGTCTGCCATGGTGTGGATGGGCATGCGAACGGCAAAGCAATCGCTTTTGGATTCCCCAAGCCCCCTGATCTTTTGCAGGATAGCGCCAAGGCGATAGCGGATGGAAAGATTTTCGACATTATCACCAACGGTCAGGGCAATATGCTCCCATACGGCTATCGGGTTAAAGCCCCTGATCGCTGGGCCGTGATTGCTTACATTCGAGCGATGCAATTAAACAATGGTCACCTCACACAAGACCTGACCCCCGACCAGTTAAAGCAATTGGGAAATAAATGATGACAACTGATCAAAACCTTACGACTGCAGCAAATCGCTATTCGTATATTTCTTTGGCAGTAGGGCTGGTCGGCCTGGCCGTTGGGGTGATTGGGGCTTTCACCGGCAGCCTGGAGCGCTTCTTTCAGGCTTATCTGGTGGCGTTTATTTTCTGGCTGGGCCTGAGCCTGGGTTCGCTGGCTTTTTTAATGATTCACTTTCTGACTGGCAGCCGGTGGGGGCTGACTGTGCGCCGTGTGAATGAAGCCGCTGCCAGTACTTTATGGCTGATGGCAGGGCTTTTTATTCCCCTGCTTTTTAACCTCAAGAGACTGTATTTGTGGGCGCGCCCTGAAGTGGTTCAGGCAAATCCCGTCTTGCAGATGAAGAGTGTTTATCTGAACGTACCTTTCTTTACCGGCCGGGCGGTGTTCTATTTTGCCACCTGGATTTTGCTTGCATTCATCATTAACCGGCTTTCTGCCCGCTGGGTAAAAAGCGGAGAACCGGCAGTCAAAGAAAGACTGCAAGGTTTGGGGGCTTTCGGGTTGATCGTTTATACCGTCACTATGTCGTTCGCGTCCATTGATTGGCTGATGTCGCTGCAGCCGTTCTGGAGCTCAACTGCCTACGGTTTGATTATTATTTTTGGCCAGCTTTTGAGCAGCCTTTCCTTCGCGATCTTGATACTCAATGTGGTTCCAGGTCTTGGCTTGGGGCGAAACTGGAACTTGCGCACCACGCCCATTCCTTTTAAAGACTTGGGGGCATTATTATTGACTTTCGTCATGAGTTGGGCCTACGTGGCCTACTTCCAGTTTTTAATTATTTGGGCTGGGAATATCCCTGGCGAAGTAAGCTGGTATCTCGACCGGATTCAGGGCGGTTGGCTGACAGTTGCTATCCTTGTCGCTGTTTTGCTGTTTGTTTTGCCTTTTGTGGTCCTTATTTCGATGAAGGTGCGAAATAACCTCCGGTTACTGGCTTGGTTGGGCGCCTTGATCGTTCTTGTATCTTTTGTGAATGTTTACTGGTTGGTTATCCCGGCTTTTCACCCTGGCCAGTTTAGCCTGAGCTGGCTGGACATCTTGTTGCCCATTGGTATGGGTGGTTTGTGGATTGCCGACTTTTTGTTTACCCTAAAAATGCGCCCGGCTTTGCGTGAAGCTGAACAGACTTCTTTGATACCCGAAACAGGCCATGAAAGTGCAGTTTCTTGAGCAGCCCAGTTTAATTAATTGGCTCTTTAAGATAAAGTTTAATAGGAATTCGAAATCTGGATTTTAACGCTATTTTGGTGATTAAAATCCAGATTTTTATTATTTTCTCCATGAGAAATTATCGTGTATCTGTTGTAAATTAAAAGATGCTTGCTGGGAAATAAGGGGAATGCTCAAAAATTAACGACGCCAACCAGCAGCCTTTTGGCATAACTCGCCTTTGTATTTCCCTGTTTCATAGTCGCTTGGATGAGAGAATGTGATAGAATTTAAGTATCCAGAGAGTTAGGGTGCAAATTTTCTAAATTTTATCCGGTGTTTTGAGGAATGGCTATGCTCAACGACTGGTCTTACATCGCGATTTTTATCGTAATCTCCATGTTCTTGCCGACAGCAGCAATCACAATTGCTTCTTTTCTGTCACCGAAAAAACCAAATCCGATTAAGAATTCAATTTATGAATGTGGCATGGAGACAGTCGGCGAAGCCTGGGTTCAATTTAAAGTGCAATATTACATTTATGCCCTGGTCTTCCTGCTCTTCGATGTTGAAATAATTTTTCTCTATCCCTGGGCGGCCGCTTACAATCAACTTCCTTTGTTTGCCGTTATAGAAGGGATTGTTTTTATCCTGATCTTATTGGGTGGGTTGTTGTATGCCTGGAGGAAGGGTGTACTGGAGTGGGTTTAATTATTAAGGGAATACGTTGATGGACTTTCTTTACGACCCTTATACATTTATTGCCCGGTGGGTGCATGACTTTTTAACCGGGTTGGGAGTATCCCCCGCAGGCGAGCGGTTTATCACTTCTCTGATAGGGGGATTTATTTTGGCGACTGGTGCAATGCTGCTTGTTACAATGTTGATATGGATCGAGCGCAAGGTTGTTGCACGGGTGCAAGATCGTTTTGGGCCAAACAGGGTAGGCCCTTGGGGTATTTTCCAGTCTTTCGCCGATCTGATTAAAATATTTACTAAAGAGCTGATTTCCCCAAGTGGAATTGACTGGCTGCCTTACAATCTGGCGCCTGTTCTGGCTGTTGCGTCGGTATTGATTGTGTGGGCAGTTCTTCCCTTTACGGCAACCTTTTACGGAGCGAACTTAAATGTGGGCATCCTGTTTGTTGTGGCGCTGGGTGCGACGGGTGAGCTTGGTATCATCCTTGCCGGCTGGGGGTCAAATAATAAATATACGCTGCTGGCGGCCTTTCGGGCGGTTGCTCAATTAATATCTTACAGCGTTCCACTGGTGATTTCGACGATCATTCCTGTGCTGTTTGCCGGATCCCTGGCGTTAAACGATATTGTCTCGGCACAAGAGGTCTGGTTTATCTTTTTAGCCCCTTTGGCAGGGCTGGTGTTTTTCATCTCCAACCTGGCAGAAGTCGGGCGTGCGCCCTTTGACCTGGTTGAGGCCGAGTCCGAATTGGTTTCCGGTTTTAATCTTGAATACTCCGGCTTGAAATTCGGAATGTTCTATGTGGCAGAATTTCTCCACGCGTTGACGGCGGCGTTGGTATTTGCTGTCCTTTTCCTGGAGGATGGCGCGGCCCAGGGGCGATGACGTATCCGGTTCTCGGACTTGTTTATTTCACCCTTAAAACTGCTCTTGTCTATTTTTTGATCATCCTATTGCGGGCTTCGCTGCCGCGCTTTCGGATTGACCAAATGATGGATTTAAATTGGAAGCTGCTGACGCCCATGTCGCTTTTTGCCCTGATTGGAACAGCGCTGGTATACCGGCTTGCATTGCCTCAGCCTGCCATCATCCGGGTTGTAGTTTTATTGGCGCTCAATGGATTAATTCTTTGGATATTTAATCTATTCATGGTGCGGGCTGGAAAAAATAACCGGCGGCAGCCTCTGGCGGCACAGCCTCGCCCGGTTGCCCGGGCAGAGAAAAATGTTTCCGGCATGGATGCGGAGTGAGCAGATGACTTCTTTGCAAATCGTTTTTCTTGTCGTTGCGGCTGTAACGCTCTTTTCTGCCGGAATGGTGGTAAGTGCCCGTAAGTTGATGCATGCGGCACTTTTCCTGGTGTTGACCTTGATGGGGGTTGCTTTTATGTTTGCCATGCTTGGGAGCGGCTTTTTTGCCGTTATCCAGGTTTTGGTGTATATCGGTTCTATCGCTATTCTTATTATCTTTGCCGTCATGTTGACGCGTAATATGATGGATAGCGAAGCGGAGGCTTCCAATCGGGGGTGGCAGATCCTCGCGCCGCTTTCATTGCTGATCTTTGCGGGGATTATAACCATCCTTAGCTCCTGGCATGCGTTTACATCTGTGAGAGACTTATCAGGTACTGCGGGGGAAGATGTCGTTGCTCTTGGCAAAGCTCTGACTGATCCGAATGGCTTCGCGATTCCGTTTGAGTTGGCGTCAATTCTGCTGGTAGCTGCGCTGGCGGGGGCGATCTACGTTGCGATGGAGCGGAAAGGAGGGCGGGGATGATCCCCTTATCCTGGTATTTGATTTTTGCCGCGGGGTTATTTGTTACCGGTATTTTTGGCGTGTTGACACGAAGAAATGTCATTGGGGTCTTGATGGGCGTTGAACTGATGTTGAATGCCGTGAATATTAATCTCCTTGCCTTTTGGAGCTATCTATATCCGGAGTCTATCAGCGGGCTGGTTTTTATTGCAATTGTATTTGTAGCTGCGGCAGCGGAGACTGCTGTTGGTTTGGCGCTGATCATTTCCATCTATCGGCGTCGTCATACGGTATACGCTGAAGAAATCAATCTCTTGCGGGGTTAAAGCGCATGCAAACCATTTCATTACTCTGGCTGAGTCCCCTGCCGCCCGCCCTGGCGTTTGTATTGATTGCGCTTTTCACCAGCCATAAAAGAGGGTTGAGTCACTGGGTGGCTTTAACTGCGACAAGCCTCTCCTGGTTGATGAGCATGGTAGTGTTCTTTCAAACTATGGGGATGACAAATCTTGCACAATTTCCGCTAAGCAGTTCAATTGGCTGGCTGCCGCTGGGAGAAAACTGGCTGCGCATAGGCATACATGCAGACCCCCTGACAATTGTTACGCTTTTCTTTGTTGCGTGGACGATACTGATGATTTTCATCTATAGCGTGGGGTACCATAATTACGGCCAGCCACAGGGTGATCACGATGTGCCTGGTTTACCGCCGCATGGAACAAGTGTCCGGGATGGGCAGGGGCGGCTGCATACCGTTCTTTCTGTGGAACCAATGTATTCCCGGTTTTTTGCTTTTATTGCACTGTTTGCGTTTGGGATGTTTACCCTGGTCGTTACCGATAATTTGCTTGTGCTCTATATGGCCTGGGAAATTATGGGGTTGTGTTCCTACCTCCTGATTGGATTCTGGTATGCCAAACCGGCGGCCAGGAATGCAGGAATTAAAGCTTTTATGACGACGCGGGTGGGCGATATGTTTATGCTTTTAGGCCTGGCTGCGCTGTACGCCTTGACAGGGACGCTCAACTACCAGGAAATTCTCAACAACGAAATTGTGCTGGGGACGCTTGCACAAACGCTCTCCCCGGTTTTAGGTTTATCCTGGGCTGGCCTGATTGGGCTGCTACTCTTCGCAGGAACGGTGGGCAAGTCTGCTCAGTTCCCGCTGCACGTCTGGTTGCCGGATGCAATGGAAGGGCCGACTCCGGTTTCTGCAATGATCCATGCCGCCGCGATGGTTTCAGCGGGTGTATATCTTGCGGCGCGGTTTTTCCCGTTGCTTTCAGCGGGCTGGACACCGGGAGGTGCTCTTACCCCACCAATGTTTTGGATGGCTGTAATTGGGTCGTTTACGGCGCTGTTTGCTTCAACCATTGCGGTCACGCAAAACCATATCAAGCCTGTGTTGGCGTATTCAACGATTTCGCAGTTGGGGTTTATGATTGCTGCGCTTGGCATTGGTGCATATACGCCGGCAGTGTTTCACCTGTTGACGCACGCCTTTACCAAAGCTTTGCTTTTCCTGGGGTCAGGTTCGGTAATTCATGGAATGGAGCACGGCGTTTTGCATACAGGTCAAAAAACGGATGTACAGGATATGTTTAATATGGGGGGGCTTCGTCAGAAAATGCCCCTCACCTTCTGGCTTTTCCTGGCCGGGGGATTATCGCTTTCCAGTTTCCCGCTGATTACCGCAGGATTTTGGTCGAAGGATGAGATCCTTTCCGACGCTTTTAACGGGGGATATATACTGGTGTTCCTTGCCCTGGCGACTACGGCATTGTTGACCGCTTTTTACATTATGCGCCAAATCACGCTCACCTTTTTAGGATCACCGCGTTCCGCGGCTGCAAGCCATGCAGGAGAATCGCGATGGCTGATGACATTGCCGCTGCTTGTTTTATCTTTCTTTGTGATCACAGCAGGTTGGTCTGGCATCCCTGATCATTTTCCTGTTTTGGGCGGCCTTATTCCAAATTGGTTTGGGAAATTTGTGGGAGAAATGGCCGCCAACCACGGCGCCGGGGCAACACACCATAGCCTGACGCCGCTGTTTGTCTCGCTGGCGGTTTCCTTCGGGGGATTGCTTCTGGGCTGGCTGGTCTACCGGAATATAAAAGCGGGTGAAGCAGATCCGCTGCAAAAGCACCTGGGTGTTTTCCATGGTCTTTTAAGCAACAAATATTATGTGGATGAGTTTTACCAGCTTGCTTTTGTGCGCCCAGCGTGGTGGCTTGCGGAAAAATTTACATCTTTATGGGTTGACCGGTTCGTATTGGATGGAATCATTGATGGCGTAGGAAAACTGGCACTGAGCCTGGGAAGAATTTTTAGCCGGCGGATTGATCTGCCGGTGATCACAGGTATGGGAGACAAGCTTTCGGATGGGGTACAGGATTTGGGCGCCGGAATGCGGCCGCTTCAGAGTGGAAGAGTGCAGCAATACATGATCTTGACGATTGTGCTCACACTGGCGGTAGGTATTGTTTTCTTTTACCTGTTCATCCTGGCTTGAGAGATTGTTCATGGAGCGGGAATGAATTTATTGCAAAATCATCTTTTATCATGGATCCTGATCCTGCCTACAGTTGGAGCGGTTTTCCTCATGCTGTTGCCCGCAAAATATGCCAAAGTTACGGCGCTGCTTGCCAGTATGGCTTCCTTTGGGACAGCCCTGATTTTGTGGTTAAATTTTGACCCCCTGGCTGCTGGTTTTCAGTTTGAAGAACAGGTACGTTGGTATGCGGATATTCACGCCTCTTATCACTTGGGGGTGGATGGCATCTCCTTAATGATGGTCTTGCTGACC
>JADLFQ010000052.1 GCA_020845515.1 Anaerolineaceae bacterium
AGCATTGAAAGCAGCTTTGAAGTTGTTTATGTACTGCTTTAATCATCGTCAGCTGCACAAGCAAGCCTTTCCCAACTACCCAGCTCATGTCTTTCAGTTCATCTAAACCCATTGTTTATCCACTTCCGTGTTCCGCTATCGCCGTACAGAAAAGGTTTCGTACTATAATAGTTACGCGAACCCACATGAGGAGCGGACGATGAAAAATTTGTTTGTGTCTGGTCACCCCTTGATCAAGCACAAAATATCTTTACTGCGACAAATCTCCACAGAACCCAAGAAGTTCCGCGAATTGGTGCGGGAACTGGCCGGATTGCTGGCTTATGAAGCTACGCTGGATATGAAGATTCGGCCGATTGAGGTACAGACCCCGTTGACCACGATGATGGGGAGCAAACTGGAAGAGAAAATTGGGCTGATACCGGTTTTGCGGGCTGGCTTGGGGATGGTGGAAGGTGTTTGGGAGTTGATGCCAGCGGCGGAAGTCTGGCATATCGGGCTTTACCGCGACGAGCGTACCTTACAGCCAGTACATTATTATAATAAGCTGCCGGTTGCCCCAACGGTTCAAGTTTGCCTCGTGCTGGATCCTATGCTGGCGACGGGCGGCTCTGCGGTTGCGACGGTTGATTTGCTCAAAAAATGGGGAGCGCTCCGTATCAAATATGTGGGGTTAATGGGGGCGCCGGAAGGAATTGACCGCTTGCATGAGAGTCATCCGGATGGTCCAATACACCTGGGCGAGATTGATGAACGGCTGAACGAAAAGGGGTATATTCTACCGGGCCTGGGGGATGCTGGCGACCGGATGTTTGGGACGGCTTAGGTTTTTGAGGAGCGGTGTAAGCTGCTCTTTTTCAATCCACACTGTTGGGTTGCCAGGCTGGGCGCGGATTATTTCTTTTCCCGGATTTCATAGTATCCGGCGCTTTCCGACAAGGAGGGTGACGGGGTTAGCCGCCGATCTGGATCATGCAGCGGGTCATCGGGCGATGGTTTTTTACCCAGTCATGGCCTTCCGGCTTCATGGAGACTGCTTTTTGTAAGTACGGATAAATATCTTCTCCGGCGCGCAGCGCCTTGAGAATGGGAATTTCGATATCGCTCAGCAGGCAGGGGCGGAGCGCACCGTCGGCGGTCAGGCGCAGACGGTTGCAGCTCTCGCAGAAATGTTCGCCCAGCGGCGAAATAAAACCAATTGTTCCGGGCGCGCCCGGAATGCGGTATTCGCGGGCCGGGCCGGAACCGGATTTCTCCTCAACCGGCTGCAGGTCGAGGGGTGCCAGGATTTTCCTGATTTTGCTGATGGGAAGGTAAGCGCTTTGCGGATTGGGGAAGCCTTCTCCCCAGGGAACCTGGTTGTTGACCGGCATCAGTTCGATAAAACGAACCCGCCAGGGATGTACCTGACTCAAGCAGGCGATATTGAAGAGTTCATCGTCATTAACGCCTTTCATGGCGACGGTATTCAGCTTGATGGGGCTGAGCCCTGCAGCCTCGGCAGCATTCAGTCCGCCCCACACACGCTCCAGGGATGCGCCGCGGGTAATACGCGCAAATTTTTCCGGGTTGAGGGTATCTATACTGATGTTAACGCGCTTCAGCCCGGCTTTGGCTAGTTCAGACGCATATTTTTCGAGCAGGAGTCCGTTGGTGGTCAGGCTGAGGTCGGTAATACCGGACGTTTCAGCAATCATGCGCACCAGCGAGGTGATCCCGGCGCGGGCAAGCGGTTCTCCGCCAGTTAGACGGACTTCCGTGACGCCGTGCTGTGCGGCAGCTTGAACGATTTTGAGGATTTCCTCATAGCGCAAGGTCTCATCATGGGTGTGTAAATGGATGCCTTCGGGAGGCATGCAGTAAACACAGCGCATGTTGCAGCGGTCGGTAACCGAAACGCGCAGGTAGGTGATTTGTCGTCCGAATGAATCCGTGAGCATTGGGGCCTTCCTTGATGATGAGATTTTACCACACCGAACCAATAAGATCAGGCGGGTAGGAAATTTTGTGGGAGGGTGGAGGGGGTGAGGTTTGGGAAGGTAGAATTAGCCGTTGACAAGACCGGTTTCGGGGTGATAATTGAAAGCGGTCGGAATTTACAATGGATTGAGAGGGTGTTTGTGTCCACACCTCTCAAGGAGGCATGATGTACCCTGAACTGAGCCGCGAAGAAGTTCTGCGCTATTCCCGGCACTTGATGATCCCGGATGTCGGCATGGAGGGACAACGCAAGCTGAAGGCAGCGCGCGTCCTAATTGTCGGTACGGGGGGGCTGGGATCGCCAAACGCGATCTACCTGGCGGCGGCCGGCGTCGGACGGATCGGCATCGTGGATTACGATGTGGTGGACCTGTCGAATTTGCAGCGGCAGGTGCTTTATTCAACCAGCCGGATTGGGCAGCCCAAGATAGAGTCTGCCGTTGCCCGCATGCGGGAACTCAACCCGGATATTCGCGTAGACGCTTATGATGAAATCCTCTCGTCGGAAAATATTGAGCAGATCGCCAAGGGCTATGATCTGTTGATTGATGGGACGGATAATTTCCCGACTCGCTATTTGCTCAACGATTATGCAGTATTTTCAAAAAAGCCGTATATTTACGGTTCAATCTTTCGCTTTGAGGGACAGGTGAGCGTTTTTGACGCCCGTTCTGGCCCGTGTTACCGGTGTTTGTTCCCGGAACCGCCGCCGCCTGGCCTCGTTCCGGGCTGTGCAGAGGGCGGCGTTTTTGGTGTTCTGCCGGGGACGATTGGCACACTGCAAGCTGCCGAAGTGATCAAGTTGATATTGGGGGTTGGCCAGCCTTTGGTTGGAAAGCTGCTTCTCTACGACGCGCTGGAAAGCGTATTTCAAACGATCCAACTGCGCAAGAATCCGAATTGCAAGGTTTGCGGGGTAAACCCGGAAGTGACGCACTTGATTGATTATGAAGCTTTTTGCGGGACGCCGGCACATTCTACGGGAGAAGAAATTACCCGCATGGATGTTGAGCCTGCCGAGGTGGTGAGACGATTGGAAAATGGCGAGGATATTTTTCTACTGGATGTGCGCGAGCCGGTAGAACAGCAAGTAGTTCACCTGCCGGGGGCGGTCAACATTCCGTATGGTCAGTTAAGCAGCCGCTTGACCGAACTGCCGAGTGACCGGGATATCATCGCTTTCTGCCGGACGGGCAGCCGGTCAGCTTTTGCAGTGCAATATCTGAAGGCTGAGGGCTTTGACAATGCACGAAACCTGCGGGGCGGAACGAACGCCTGGGCGCGGCAGGTTGACCCTGATTTATTGCAATATTGATGAGGTAATGATGAGTGAACAAATAGACAACCCAACCCCCAAACCCAGGCTGCTGGCTGTACTGGCGCACCCGGATGATGAGACCTTTGGCACCGGAGGAACGCTTGCGCTTTATGCCCGTCAGGGTGTGGATGTGTATCTGGTGTGCGCAACGCGTGGCGAGGTGGGAGAAGTGGACGCACGCCTGCTGGAGGGGTTTGAGAACACCGCGGCATTACGTGAACATGAGTTGCGCTGCGCCGCCGAAATGCTTCACCTATCCGGGGTTTACTTTATGAACTATCGCGATTCGGGGATGATCGGTTCACCCGAAAACCACCATCCACAAGCGCTTGCAGCCCAGCCGCAGGATCAGGTGGCGGTGGAAATTGCTTATTTTATCCGGAAAATTCGACCCCAAGTGGTGGTGACGTTTGACCCGATGGGTGGATATGGACACCCGGATCATATTGCCATTCACCGGGCGGCAACCCAGGCGTTTGCGATGGCGGGAGATGCGAGTGTTACCGTGAAAGATGGCTTACCCTCCTATGCGCCGCAAAAGTTGTATTACCATATCATCCCGCGAGGTTTTATCAGAGCGGGGATATGGCTGCTGCGTTTGCTTGGGCGCGATCCGCACCGCTTTGGTTCCAACGGCGATATTGATCTGGTGGAGATTTCACGCGTGAACTTTCCGGTTACAGCAAAGGTGGACTACAAACCGGTTGCGAAAGTTCGCGAAGAGGCTGCCTTTTGCCACGAAAGCCAGGGCGGCCGCCAGCAGGCACGCGGAATCATGCCCGCGCTGCGCCGGTTATTTGGCGGGAGCGATACTTATATGCGGGCTTTCCCTCCAGTAACCGGGCGAGGAAAAGAAAAAGACCTTTTTGATGGGGTGGAGGTTCGTTAAAATTTCGTCTCCCTTGTGAATGTTCACAAGGGAGACGTTTTTATTTTCAGGTTTGCGCTTCCGCCTGTTTTTCAGGTATGAAGATCAGGCTGTCAGGACCACGATCCACCTGAATTGTCGCGCCCGGTTTGAAGCTGCCTGCAAGCACCTGCATCGCCAACGGGTCTTGCAGTTCGCGCTGGATCGTGCGCTTGAGAGGTCTTGCTCCAAAGTTGGGGTCGTAGCCCGTATCTGCCAGGAAGACGCGCGCTTCCGGGGTTACTTCGAGAATAAAGCCGCGATTTTCGATCAGGCGGGCGACCTTTTCCACTTGAATCTCCACAATTTGTGCCAGGTCCTCGCGGGTGAGCGGGTGAAAGACAATCACTTCATCCACGCGATTGAGAAATTCCGGGCGGAAGTGTGCCTGCAGGACGCGGTTGATCTCATCGCGGGTGACCTGTTCTTGCGCGCTCATCCACAACTCACTGCCCAGATTGCTGGTCATGATGACGACAGTATTGCGAAAATCCACCGTGCGTCCTTGTCCGTCTGTCAGACGGCCATCATCAAGAAGCTGTAAGAGGACATTGAAGACCTCAGCATGTGCTTTCTCGATCTCGTCAAACAGCACGATGCTGAAGGGGCGACGGCGCACAGCTTCGGTGAGCTGACCACCCTCCTCATAGCCAATATAGCCGGGCGGCGCGCCGATCAGACGCGAGACCGTATGTTTTTCCTGATACTCACTCATATCAATACGGATCATGGCGCGCTCATCGTCAAAGAGGAACTCTGCCAGGGCGCGCGCCAGTTCGGTTTTTCCAACGCCGGTGGGGCCGAGAAAAATGAAGGAACCGATCGGCCGGTTGGGGTCCTGCAAGCCGGCGCGGGCGCGCCGGACAGCATTGGAAACTGCCCGTACGGCATCATCCTGCCCGACGACACGCTGGTGGAGGCGCGCCTCCATGTGCAGCAGCTTTTTCATCTCGCCTTCCAAGAGCTTGGAGACCGGAATGCCAGTCCAGCGCGAGACGATCCCGGCGATTTCCTCATCATCCACTTCTTCCTTCAAAAGAGCGCCTTCTTTTTGTATATGCCGGATCTGCTCCTCCGCTTCGGTGCGTTGTTTTTCCAGTTCGGGGAGCTGGCCATAACGCAAACGGGCGGCGTGTTCCAGATTGGCACTGCGTTCGGCTTGCTCGATCTCCAAATGGGTATGCTCGATTTTTTCTTTCACCTCACGTAAACCAGCGATGACTTTCTTTTCTGTTTCCCAGCGGGTTTTCAAGTTCGCCGATTGCTCGCGCAAATCTGCAAGAGAGCGTTCAATTTTTGCCAGCCGTTCTTTTGAGGCTTTGTCTTTTTCTTTTTGGAGCGCCTGGCGCTCGATCTCCAACTGCATGGTCTGGCGGTCAACTTCATCCAGCGCCTGCGGCTTGGAATCGATCTCTGTGCGCAGGCGCGCTGCGGCTTCATCAATCAGATCAATCGCTTTGTCGGGCAGAAAGCGGTCGGTGATGTAGCGCTGGGAGAGTGTCGCGGCGGCAATGACGGCAGCATCAGTGATGCGCACGCCATGATGCACTTCATAGCGCTGCTTCAAACCGCGTAAAATGCTGATGGTATCCTCAACGCTCGGTTCGGCAATCATGACAGGCTGGAAACGACGCTCCAAAGCCGGGTCCTTTTCAATATACTTGCGATATTCATTGATGGTGGTGGCACCAATCATGTGCAACTCGCCGCGAGCCAGCATTGGCTTAAGCATGTTGCCGGCATCCATTGCACCTTCAGCCGCGCCCGCGCCGACAACCGTGTGCATCTCATCCAAAAAGAGGATGATCTCTCCCGCAGAATCCGTGATTTCCTTAAGAACAGCCTTCAAGCGCTCCTCGAATTCGCCGCGATACTTTGCACCAGCCACCAACGCGCCCATATCGAGTGCGATAAGTCGCTTGCGCTTGAGGCCTTCGGGGACATCACCATTGACAATGCGCTGGGCAAGTCCTTCAATGATCGCGGTTTTGCCCACGCCCGGATCCCCGATAAGCGCCGGGTTGTTTTTAGTGCGGCGCGAGAGGATCTGAACGACGCGGCGGATCTCTTCATCCCGGCCAATGACCGGATCGAGCTTGCCCTGCCGGGCCATGGCGGTGAGATCGCGACCGTATTTTTCCAGTGATTGAAAAGTGTCTTCCGGGTTTTGTGAGGTGACACGCTGGGTGCCGCGCACTTCTGCCAGAGCCTTTAAGATTGTGTCTTTATCTAAACCAAATTGGGCCAGCCGCTTCTTTTCAGTGCTTTCTGTCAAACCGAGCAAAATATGTTCGGTGGAGACATACTCATCCTTCATGCCGCGGGCATAACGCTCCGCAGCGGCAAGCACATCGCTGGCAGCGCGGGACAATCCGACCTCCTGTGATGCGCCGTACACCCTGGAGCGTTTATCCAACTCTTGTTGTAATTCTTCCTGTAATGCCAGAGTGGAGCCTGCTATCCGTGTAATGACGGCAGGTGCAACACCTTCCTGCTGCCGAATGAGTCCCATCAGTAGATGGACGGGTTCGATGGTTTGATGGTTGAGACCCTGCGCCAACTGCTGCGCGGAAAGGACGGCTTCCTGAGCTTTTTGTGTAAATTTATTGAGGTCCATAAATATTTGCCTCCAAAATTAATCCATGTAAACTTGCCAGCTGTTCCCAACCGCTGGAAAAATGTTGACTTTATTTTACAAACCTGACGTTTGATTTTTATTAATGAATCATAAGACCCATGTAAGAGAGTGCGGTCAATCTTTCGGGTGATGAATTTTTGAGGAAAATAGTAACCATTTGTTCTCTTTTTGGTTTTAATTAAAATATCAGTAGACCTTCTCCTAAGGCCAGTAGCAGGAACTGTAACAATAAGGTGGCTGCGAGAGCGGCACGATCTTATCAGGAGGAAACGAATGGAAACTTCACAAAAAATTCTTTCGGAGATGCTGGAAACAGCAACTATTCAGGTGAACGGCGGCAATCCCTGGGATATTCAAGTGCACAATGAGCGGTTTTACGATCGGACCTTGCAGGATTCATCCCTGGGATTGGGAGAAGCCTATATGGATGGTTGGTGGGATTGCGAGGCGATTGACCAATTCATTGACCGGGTTTTGCGGGCGCACCTCGATGAAAAGGTGAAAAATAACACCCGGCTGCTCTGGCATGTCCTGCGCGCCAAGTTGTTCAACAGGCAGTCGAGCGGCAAGGCGTTTGAAGTGGGCATCCGTCATTATGATTTGGGTAACGATTTGTATCGTGCCATGTTGGACAAGCGCCTGAATTACACCTGTGCCTATTGGAAAACTGCCCGCAACCTGGATGAAGCCCAGGAAGCCAAATTGGAACTGGTCTGCAAGAAAATTGGTGCGAAACCTGGCATGCAGATTCTTGAACTGGGTTGCGGGTGGGGGAGCTTTGCGAAATATGCAGCTGAAAAGCACGGCGTGTCCGTTCTGGGGTTGACCGTTTCCAAGGAGCAGGTTGCCCTTGGAATGGAACTATGCAAGGGTTTGCCGGTGGAACTGCGGCTTCAGGATTACCGTGAGGTGCAGGGCAAATATGATGCGGTGATCTCGATTGGCGTCATGGAGCACGTTGGCTATAAAAACTACCGTACTTATATGGAGGTGGTTGACCGGTGTTTGAAAGAGGGTGGTATCGGGTTTGTTCACACAATTGGCGGTAACCAGAGCGGTACAACAGGCGAGCCGTGGACGGACAAATACATCTTTCCAAACGGAATGCTGCCTTCGATCGCGCAGCTTGGAGCCGCGATGGAGGGACTTTTTGTCATGGAGGACTGGCAGAATTTTGGACCGTACTATGACAACACGTTAATGGCCTGGCATGCCAATTTTGAGCAAGCCTGGCCTGACTTAAAGGAAAAATACGGTGAACGATTTTATCGAATGTGGCGTTACTACCTGTTGAGCAGCGCGGGGGCTTTCCGCAGCCGTGGCCAGCAGCTCTGGCAGATTGTCTTCACCCGCCCTGGGACACCCCAGCCGGATTGCCGCTTTAGTTGAGATATAGAGATGATCGAAACAGATGTTCTGATTGTGGGCGGAGGGCCGGCAGGTTCCTCCTGTGCCCGAAAATTAAAAGAAAAAGGCATGGCCTGTATTGTGTTGGATCAGGTGGCATTTCCCCGATTCAAGCCCTGCGCTGGCTGGATTACACCGGAGGTCATACGGGACCTTCAGCTTGATTTAGCAGAATACCCGCACGGATTGACATCCTTCTCCAAGTTTAACGTGGCTGTCGGGGCGCTGCAATTCAAGATGCCAACACGCCAGTATGCCATCCGCCGGATTGAATTCGATGCCTGGCTGTTACAACGCGCGGGTGTGGCGTTCCACATTCACAAAGTTAAGGAAATTCAAGAGGAGAATGGGCGCTATGTAGTGGATGGGGAATACTCCGCTCGCTATCTTGTGGGTGCAGGGGGAACGCATTGTCCGGTTTACCAGACTCTTTTTAAGCCCGCCAATCCGAAGATAAAAAGTGCGCTGATTGTCGCGCAAGAAGATGAATTTGAATATAAATACGCTGATGAGCGCTGTCATTTATGGTTTTTTCAAAATCATTTGCCCGGTTATGCCTGGTACGTTCCCAAGGCGAATGGCGTGGTCAACGTTGGGGTGGGTGGAAAAGCAGAATCTTTAAAAAGCAAAGGCGACTCACTAAAAAACCACTGGAATTTTCTGGTCAAAAAGCTGGAGGAAAGCGGGCTGGTTCAGGGATATGATTTTAAACCGAGCGGGCACAGTTATTACCTCCGGCAGCCTTTGGGACAGACCCGTAAAGGAAACGCTTTGCTTGCGGGGGACGCGCTGGGGCTGGCAACGCTGGATATGGGAGAGGGAATTGGCCCGGCAATTCGCAGCGGGATGCTGGCTGCTGAAGCTATTTTGAGCGGGGCAGAGTACACGCTGGGATCAATCCCGCGTTATTCGATGCCTTCCCTTTTGCGCTTGAGAGGGTGAAGAAAATCCACTTGAGCAAGTGCACCAGATTAGGCAGACCTTGGCGAACACCTCGTTGAACAAGTCGCGGTTTGAGAGCACGGCAGAAACGAAACGGGCAACGGATGCTTCCCTGGCGATTGCGATATCTATTTTTATGCTCGTGCCACTTGGAAGTGCTTTGCCGCGAAGTGGGGTTATTTCGTTGTAACGATTAAAGCTTCAAGCAACCCTCAGACCGGTAATGCGGCTGAGGAGAAGGCGGAAAATGCTGGTTGGAACAATCAAGGTGACGTGGGTCAGCAGACTGATTGCAAAAACAGCCGCCAGGGAGAGAAAAAAAGAGTTCAATCTGGGGGCAAGGTTTTCCAGCATCCAGTTTCCAGCCCCTGCGAGCAGGGCAATGATGGTTACCGCTCCAAAAATAAAAGCCAGCGGCAGCCAGCCGCGCTGGTCAGATGCAGAGGGGAACATCATACTGCTGATGGCGAAGATCAGGTAAAACCAGAGCCAAAAATCCGGCTGCTGAGGAAGTTGTAAAAGTGCCTCAACGAGATTTTCCCATGCATTCCAGCGAAGTGCATCTGTCATGGGGCTTAACCCTAAATGGTTGATGCCCATATATGCGACGCAAACAACCCCGGTGAGAAGAGGCGCAGCGCCGATGAGCGCCTCTCGGAGAAAATCCGTCGTGCTTGTCTCGATGTACCCCATGCGCAAGCGGCCATCCGGCAGCATTTTTGGAAGTAATGAAAATCGCCCTGTGCGCACTCCGAGCAGGCGTGCCATCAAAAAGTGGCTGGTCTCATGCAGGGCAACTCCCGGAAAGAAGAGAAAAGAGAAAATCCCGATGACCAAGGCGGGGCGGCGTGTGAGAATCAGCAAAATAACCTGTACCTCGCGATGCAGGCGGCGTTGAAAAAACAGGAGCAGCCCCAGCATGAGAAGGAGCCATGCCAATCCGTTCAGATGATTGAAAATTGAAGCTCCTTTATTGCTGCGACGCTGCCGCTGCCTGCGCAATGCCGATGAAGTCGGCTGCTTTGAGACTGGCGCCGCCTACCAACGCGCCGTCAATTTCCGGCTGATTGAAAAACTCTGTGGCGTTATCGGCCTTGACTGAACCGCCATATAATACACGAATATCCTGGGCTGCCCCTGAGCCAAATATGCCTGCCAATGTCGGACGGATGTATCTGGCTACCACCTGGTTGGCATCCTGCCCGGTGGCTGCCTTGCCGGTTCCGATAGCCCAAATGGGCTCATAAGCAATCACGATTTTGCTGGCGAGCCGGGCATCAATCCCTTTAAGTCCATCGGCAACCTGACGGATGATCACATTGGCGGTCTGGCCGGCTTCGTTTTCGGACAGGGTTTCTCCGATGCAGACGATTGGAATCAGATCGTGCGCGAGGGCGGCATTGGTCTTCCGGTTAACGCTTTCATCGGTCTCACCAAAGAGCGTGCGGCGTTCAGAGTGACCGAGAATGACATAACGGCAGAATTCTTTCACCATGAGCGGAGAAATTTCACCGGTATATGCACCGGCTTCTTCCGAGTACATGTTTTGAGCGCCAAGCCCAATGGCGCTGCCTTTGAGCACCTGGTGCACCTGCGCGAGCGCGGTTGCCGGCGGGCAAAGGACGCGTTCGATTGTATGGAGGGTGTTTAGTTGCGGGAATAAAGCATCCACTAACGAGACGGCTTCGGCGGCTGTCTTGTGCATCTTCCAATTTCCTGCGACGAACGGGATTCTCATATTTTCTCCTTCTGATTACAGATAACGAAAACTTATGTATCTTCAGTTAATCCATTGAATTTGGGAACGACCTTGCCCTAAGCCATCTTCCGAAATCCAGCCCATTTTTAAATCTGGACTTAAGTTATTTTATCAGAAGGGCTGAAGATTATTGGATGTTCCGGGCACGAGAAACCTCCTCTGCAATACCCTGCAGCGCTCCACTTGCTCCGCTGTAATCCCTGTGTTAAACTGATGGCATGACGGTGGAAGAAAATGTTTTCCGTGCGGCAATGGAAGCGATTGACCAAAAAGACCGCGCCCGTGCCCGTGATTTGCTCACCCGCTTGATCAAGAAAAACCCCGAGAGTGCAGAATACTGGCTGTGGATGAGCTCAGTCGTGGATACTGCCCGGGAGCGGGTCTTCTGTTTGAAGGAAGCGCTTAAACTGGAGCCTGAAAATGAGATTGTCCGGCGCGGATTGATTTTATCGGGCGAGCTTCCGCCGGATGAAAAGCTCATCCTTCCGGACAAATTTCAGACACGGGCCTGGCGGAGCACCCTCGACCGAAGGCCGTCCTTCGATGATTTGGGGAATATGTTTTCCTGGAAAAAGATGCTGCTCGCGGGGGGTGCTTTCATAGCTGTAGTGGCTTTCATCATTTTTGCACTGAGTAATCCCCGCCAATCCAAACAGACTACAATGATTCGCCCGCAGCGGACACCCACTGCTTCGCAAACTGCGATTCCAGTGCTCACCCTTGCAGCAAAGGATATCAGCAGCGGCAGCCCCACGCCACTCTGGATGTTTTTACCGGCCACTTATACGCCGACCCCTTTGTATGTCAACACCCCGCACCCGCGCAGCGAAGCCTATCGCACAGCTTTGCGCTCCATGCAGAGGGGCGATTTCCAATCAATGTTAACCTTCCTGGACCAGTCTTTGGCGTTACAGCCAGACGAACCTGACCTGTACTACTACAAGGGAGAGGCTTACCGGCTGATGGGTAATAGTACACAGGCCCTCAAGTTTTACCAGCAGGCGTTGGCGTTGGATAGCAGTTTTGCTCCCGCCTATGTAGGGATGGCCCGGGTTGCTGCCAGCTCCAACCGGACGGCTGACGCACAGAAGTATTTTCAGAAGGCGCTGTCGCTTGATGAAGACTATGTTGAAATATACCTGGATCAGGCGGCGCTTTACCTGCAAAGCCTGGATGGAGAACCAGCCCTGGCCGCGCTGAACATGGCGGCAACTGCAATGCCCGATTCAATGTTGCTGCATTTTTACCGGGCTCGGGCACTCTTCTTGATAGGAGAATATGGGACGGCCCTGGAAGAAGCGTACCATGCACAGAAGCTGGATATCACCTATCTTCCTGCATATCCACTGATTGGACAGATTGCCCTGGCTGCTGGAAAACCTGAAGATGCAGTTGAGCATTTACAGACCTATCTCCGCTATCAACCGGATGATGGGCAGGCGGAGGTATGGTTGGGGGCAGCTTTTGCCGCCCAGGGGCAGACTGATAAAGCGATGCAGGCATTTGACCAGGCGATTCAAGTGGACAAGCAGGCTGCTGAAGCTTACTTGCAGCGCGGTTTGTTGTATCTTGCGGATGGACAGGCTGAAAAAGCAATCCACGATCTGGTGACAGCCGTTGGGTTGAAAAAATCGTTCACCGGTTATATTGCCTTGGGAAAAGCCTATTGGCTGCAGGGGGATGAGCGCAGCGCGTATGTCCAGTTTGCCAACGCTGAAGGTTATGCCAAGAATAACCTGCAAAAGGCTGAGATGTATACCTGGCGTGCACAATCACTGCTCAAAATTGATGAGAAAAAAGCGGCTATTCGAGATTGGAAGGCGCTGTTGGCTCTGCCGCGTGAAAACATCCCGTTGGAATGGATTACGCTTGCCGAGGAAAATCTTAATCAGTTGATCACATTAACACCCTCACCGCCGCCACCGACCGGAACAAATACACCCCGGCCAACGCTTACAGCAACCATAACCCGAACTCGGCAGCCGAGTGCGACATCCGCTTCTGCCACCCTGTTCCTTACGGCGATGCCTTTGAAACCTTAAGTTAAAGGATATCTTTTTATTGCAAACCGGTCAAACTGCCTCACTGGTCAACCGCCGCCGCAAGCGACGCGCACACCTGCAACGTCACCCTTTGCAATCCGGCAGGAGGTTCTTCCTTTCAGCCAGTGCGAGCCTCATCCTGTTTTTTACAGCCGGGATGCTTGTTTTGGCATCACTCTTTGCACAACTAACAAAAGACCTGCCGCCAGTGGAGGCCCTCCCGGCGATGCTAGACCTTGAGGATGGACAATTATTGAAGCCGACGCGCGTGTACGATCGCAGCGGGCAGGTCGTTCTGACGACGCTGGAAAATCCCGGGGTAACACGCCGGTTTTTGCCGCTTGACCCTTATCAGGCTGAGTCCCTCTCCCCCCAGCTTGTCCAAACTGTCTTGCGCCTGTATGATCCCGCTTTTTGGCAAGGGGTGGGACTTGCCTATTGGGATGCAAGCAATCCTCAGCCGTTGACAATTGCAGAACGCCTGGTGGATACGTTGTTGCTGGAAGGCACCCCACCTGGTTTGCAAAGAACTTTGCAAATGCGGATCCTGGCGGGCCAGGCAGTCGCCCGCTATGGACGCAGCAGCGTGTTGGAATGGTACCTGAACAGTGCGTATTTTGGACACCTGGCTTACGGCGCCGACAGCGCAGCGCAGCTATATCTGGGAAAATCAGCCAGCCAGTTGAACCTGGCGGAGGCGGCTTTACTGATAGGCGTATTGGAAAGACCCGCGCTGAACCCTTTTGATGCGCCGAACGCGGCGCGTGATCAGCAACGAAGCCTTCTCGGGCGGTTATATCTTGAGGGCGCGATTAACGAGCGGGAATATCAGGAAGCACTTGAGTTCGATTTGACCTTCCAGCAAGCTCCTTCAGAACCTGCTCTGTTGATGCAGGCTTTTATTCGCCTAGCATTGGAACAAGCTGCAGATAGCCTGGGGGCACGCCGGATTGAACGCGGCGGTTTGCAGATTATTACAACAATTAATAGTGATTTGCAAAGCCAGCTTGTTTGCAGTGTACGCAACCAACTGGAACGGCTGCAAGACTCTCCAGAAGTGCAGGATGATACGCCCGACTGTCCGGCCGCCCGGCTTTTGCCGACCCTTCCTCCCGGCAGTGACACTTTGCCGGTTGGCTTGACGGTCAGCGCGGTGGTGTTGGATGTTCGCACGGGGGAGGTATTGGCCTTGCTGGGGGATACATCACTCGCCGGGGAGCAGAGCAGCTTCTCGTCGCACCCGCCAGGCTCTTTACTTTCTCCTTTTGTTGCTCTGGCAGGGTTTACACGCGGTATGAGCCCAGCCACACTGGTGTGGGATATTCCCTCTGATTCGTTGCCAGAAACTCCTCAAAACCCTGATGTAACCTACCATGGTCCGCAGCGGCTTCGTGTAGCGACAGCGAATAATTACCTCGCTGCAATGACGCGTCTGCTGCTACAAGTCGGCCCGGAAACTGTAACGCGGCTGGCAGAATCTATGGGACTCTCCGGTCTGAGCACAGGGCAGGACCCAGCCGCAATGCTTTTTGAAGGGGGCGCAGTTTCTCCGCTTTCTGTCGCCAATACCTATAATGTTTTTGCCAACCTGGGAAACCAGCCCAAACGATGGGTTGCAGGCGGGGAAAGCACTCAGCCAGCCATGGTGCTTTCCATTAAAGAGATGAATGGGCGGCTGCTCTTGCCGGAGAGCGCCTTAAGTGAGCAGGCAGTTCTCGGTGCTCCGCTCGCGTACCTGACACATTCTATTTTGAGCGATGAAAATGCCCGTTGGCCGAGCTTGGGTCACCCCAACCCTCTCGAAATTGGACGGCCTGCAGGAGCGCTGGTGGGCAGGACGGCTGCGCCAGGCGAGTTGTGGACGGTTGGGTATACGCCGGATTATATGATGGTGGTATGGATGGGGTGGCCAAAAGGGGTGGAAAGTGCCCCTCTGAATGTGCGTATGCCGGCGGGTATCTGGCATGCTTTTATGCAGTATGCCAACCGTAATCAACCGGCGAAAAACTGGGAGGCGCCAACCGGAGTGGTTACCTTGCAAGTATGCGATCCTTCGGGCAAGCTGCCGACAACCGACTGCCCGGTTGCAGTTCCCGAGTTGTTCTTGAGCGGGACGGAACCCGTGGAAGGTGATGATCTCTACCAAAAGATTCGAGTGAATCGGGAAACCGGATTGCTGGCGACCGTGTTCACGCCGCTGGAATTGATGGAAGAGCGGATATACCTGGCTGTTCCACCTGATGCACAAGAGTGGGCCCGGGCGGCAGGAGTGGCGCTACCCCCTATAAATTATGATACGATCCAGCCTCCATTCATCCTTCCTGATGTTGAAATTGCTGCCCCAGCCATTTTCTCCTATGTGAGTGATCAGGTGGAAATACGGGGTACGGCGGCAGGGGAGGGGTTTGTCTCGTATCGAGTGCAAATTGGCGAAGGCCTAAACCCGCGCAATTGGATTCAGCTTGGGGATGAAGAGACGAAGCCGGTGCAAGATGGCGTCCTGGCGCGCTGGAATACGCGCGGGCAAGAGGGTCTCTATGCCGTGCAACTATTGGTACTGCGGGGAGATCAACGCATTGACAGTACCGTTATTCAGGTTACGGTGGATAACACGCCGCCTGAAGTACATATCACCTATCCTTTTCCAGGCCAGCAATTTGATTCCGCGGATAAAAGACCGGTTACCTTTCAGACACAGGTAAGCGACAATCTTGGACTGGCGAAGGTGGAATGGTACGTGGATGGAAATAAGGTTGGCGATTCTACACAAACCCCTTACAGCGCAGCCTGGCAGACAGAAAAAGGGAAGCACGTCCTCACCTTGAAGGCTTTTGATGTGGCAGGAAATACGACTGAGGCTCTGCCTGTGAAATTTACCGTGGAGTGATGGTTGTACGGATCGAACCAACCTGGTACGGAATGATAGGGGTAGTTCTTGTAAAACGTTACAAAACAATAAAGAGACGTCTTCCCGCGATTTTTTTATTCACCTGAAGGCTGGTAGAGAAACCTGACAAGGTAAATAACCGGTTGATTTTGCGGAGAATCAATCGTTGCCAATGGAATTACGGTTTGAATAATGGGTTGAAGTCTGGCTTGTGTGTATTCCTGTTCTGTAATGATGAAGACTGCTGTAGCTGAGTGTGGTGAATTGCTTTCAAACGCGTAGGTCAGGTCGGCAATCGTAATGTTGGTGTAGCCAGGCGTGTAAAACCTGCGCAGCAGATCCAGCTGTTTGCCAAGTTTTAAGGAAAGATTGATTTGTTGGTCAGGGTGCGCGATCGCATATTGTCGCGCGAGCTCGAAAACTGGCTGAAGGGGAATGGGAGAGGGACCGGCTGCTGTTTTCCGGGTCGTGCTATTGTGGATGACATTGTTGGTCATCACCAAGCTTGCTGTGACTAAAAGAAGGAAAGCAGCAAGGCTTAACCGGAGTTTTGAGAAAGCAGGTGTTGCGTGGAACTTTTCCAGAATAGCTGAAAGGCCTAAAGAGGAAAGGAGGGTGAGCGGTGCTAGAAGGATCAGCGCGTCCGGAAAAAGCGTTTTGCTTAGCGCACACGAAATTCCTGCGGCGAGAAACATCAGGGCGAGCAAACGAGCCGCAGGGGAGCGCCGGTTTCGGATGACCTGCCAGATGCCAACCAGGATTAAAGGAATGAAAGCCCAATGCACCAGCGCATATCCCGGGAGGGATATGGCTGAAGAAAACTTTGCTGTGGAAAAGCCAAACCAGAGAGATGGGTCGGCGAGTTGTACCAGGTTTGCCAGCAACCGGCGAACCTTTTCGACGGTGGTCAGCGGATCCAAGAGATAGGTTTGCCCAAAAAGTTTTGCGGGGAAATTTTTAAGAGAAAACTGCCGGACGGTTAGCGCGCGTATGAGAGGCAAGGCAAGCAGTATAACGGCCCCGAGCATCTTGACCGGAAGAGGATATAAATCTCTACGGCTTTGAAAGTTGATGACAAGCAAAGGTGCGACGGCAATCAACGAGAGAATCAAACCAATCGAGGAGCTCCAGGCAGTGAGGGCGAGAAGTACGAATGGCAGGTATGGAGAGCGGCCAGGATCATAGGGCATAAATAAGCTGGCGGCAAGTGCGGCGCTAAAAAAAACGGTGGTGAGCGCGAGCGCAGGGGTGCCGCGCGCAAGAAGCAACCAGCCCGGCAGTGCGGTCAGAAGAACGGGCAAACCCCACCAGTACTTGTTTTTAAATCCATTCCGCTGCAGGCAGGTTAGTGAAAAAGCCGCCAAAAGCATTAAGAGAGCCGGCGCAGCGCGCGTAATCCAGGGGGACTGACCGAAGAGCGCCACCCCGAAAGCCTGCAAATAAACGCTCAAACCCAACCATTGTTCTTCTCCAGAGAAAAAATAAGGAGGTAAAAAAATGCCGGAGATATCGTGCAAGTGGTTGGCGATTAGATCAGCGGCAACGTTATTGCTATGTGCCTCCTCTGGTGTGATGTTTACCGGAAAGCGCAGCAAACCTGCCAGAATGATGAGCGCATAGAACACCAGCGAGAGAAGAAATAAATTGTGCTCCGACCAATGAGTAGTTTTTTTAAAAGAGCACGCCAGACGCGAAAGAGCAGCCGCCCGGGTGTTCCAAAGCGTTTGAATGCTGCTGCGCAGTTCGCGTTGCTTCCTGTGGTCTTGTTCCATTTTGCCAGCAATCTCCTGCAATTCTGCGGGGAGGGGCTGAATGAGGTCATCGTCTGTTGTTTCTTCTGTATTGAGGCTTGCCACCGTCACCGACAAAGTGCTTTCCGGTGGTAAATCAAGCGATATGGCCAGCCGTGCCGGTGTATCACGGCTGGATATTTTATTTTCTTGATTGGAGGAGGCGGAAGGCGGCGATGGGTCTGATTGTGGAGGTTTCTTCACAAGATGATTATATCTTGGAGTGATGTTTCACCGGGGTTTTTTGAATCCTTAAGCTTAAAGATTGATGTATGGAGATTAAAAAGCAGAACGCCCAATTTTCACCATGCTATAATGATGTTAACCGACCCTTCCATCTGTGTTTAATAAAGGTAGTTTCCACCTGATGTCGTTTGCACACCTCCACGTCCATACCGAATATTCGCTTTTGGATGGTTTTAGCAAGATCAAAAAGCTGGTGAAGCGCGCCAAAGAAATGGACATGCCGGCTATTGCCATTACGGATCATGGCACGATGTTTGGCGTAATTGAGTTCTTCAATGCTGCAAAAGAAGCAGGAATAAAACCCATTATTGGACTTGAAGCCTATTTGGCTGCACGCGGGATGCGGGACCGTGATTCCCAACTGGATAAAACTTCCTCTCATCTTTTACTATTGGCAGAGAATCAGACGGGGTATCAAAACCTGCTTAAGATCGCCTCGGCTGCCCAGTTGGAAGGTTTTTACTATTACCCTCGTATTGACCACGATTTTCTGGCAGCACATGCAGAGGGGCTAATTGCCACCTCTGGTTGCATGTCCGCTGAAATCCCGCGCGCGGTGCGCGCTGGTGAACTGGAAAAAGCCAGGAAAAAGCTGGATTGGTACTACGAAGTCTTTGGCGCGGATAGATTCTTCATAGAGTTGCAGCAGCATGATATCCCTGAAATTGCAACACTTAACCAGGGGCTTCTGGAACTTGGCCCGCGCTATAAAGCCAATTATATTGCGACCAATGATGTGCATTACGTTGACCCAGGTGATTATCGCTATCAAGATGTACTGTTGGCCATCCAGACTGGCTCGCTGCTCACAGACCCCAAGCGGTTTCGGATGGGCACCAAAAGTTATTATCTGCGCTCTCCGGAAGAGATGGGGCGTCTTTTCCAAGAGATTCCGGAGGCGCTCAGCAATACGCTACTGGTTGCAGATCGCTGTAATGTGAACTTGAGCTCGACTGGGTACCACCTGCCTGATTTTGAAGTGCCGTCAGGCGAGAACCCGGAAAGTTATTTGAAGAAATTATGCATGGAAGGCCTACGCCGCCGGTACGGAAGCAGGATGGATGACCCTGAGGTGCACGAACGGCTGGATTACGAATTATCCGTGATCCACACGATGGGGTTTGACGCCTATTTTTTAATTGTCTGGGATTTGTGCCGGTATGCCCAGGCAAACGGTATTTGGTACAATGCGCGCGGGTCGGCAGCCGGATCCCTGGTCGCGTATGTTTTGGAAATCACGTTGGTGGAACCCATTGGACACGGCCTGATTTTTGAACGTTTTCTCAACCCTGACCGCGTAAGTATGCCTGATATAGACCTGGATTTTCAGGATGACCGCCGGGCAGAGGTGATGGAATACTGCGCCCGTAAATTTGGCGAGGATAAGGTAGCTCAAATTATCACGTTTGGAACGCTGGGCGCCCGCGCTGCAATCCGCGATGTCGGACGGGTGATGGATATTCCGCTTTCAGAAGTTGATCGTATTTCCAAACTTGTGCCAAATATCCCCGGAAAACCGGTGAGTATCCTTGAGGCAATTGAACAGGTACCTGAATTCAAGGCGGTTTACGAAGGGGGGCAGTACCTGCGGGAGTTGATTGATATGGCCACCCAGATGGAAGGGGTGGTGCGGCACGCCGGCACTCACGCAGCGGGCGTGATTATCACGGATAAACCGATCATCGAATATGCTCCGATGCACCGTCCGACAAGCAATTCAGAAGCCAATCCTATTAAGACCATTTCTCAATTTGAAATGTCAGTTGTGGATTCGTTGGGACTGCTTAAGGTGGACTTCCTTGGGCTGGCGACCCTGACGATTATGTCGCGAGCGTGTGATCTGATCGAAAAACGCCATGGGATACGGTATTCTCTGAGTAACATTCCCGTTGACGATCCGGAGACGTTTGAATTTTTAGGGCAGGGTCATACTGCCGGCGTCTTTCAGTTGGAAGGCGCGGGGATGACCCGCTATCTGGTTCAGATGAAGCCAAAAACCTTGGCAAATATCATCGCAATGGTGGCTCTTTTCCGGCCTGGGCCAATGGAATTTATCCCCTCGTACATAAAACGGATGCACGGTGAGGAGGAGGTTACCTATTCCCACCCTGAATTAGAGCCGATTTTCAAAGAAACATACGGCATTCCGATTTATCAGGAACAAATTATGTTTGCCGCCATGGCGCTGGCAGACTATACAGCTTCTGAAGCTGATGATTTGCGGAAGGCGATCTCGAAAAAAAAGGCAGATGCAATTCGTGAACATCGCCAGAAATTTATTGAGGGAGCTTGCAACCGGGGAATAACAGAAAAAATTGCCGCTTCTATTTTTGAAGATTGGGAAAACTTTGCCCGTTATGGTTTCAATAAAAGCCATGCCGCTGATTATGGTTTGATTGCGGTTGAGACAGCTTTTCTTAAAACACACTATGCAGTTGAGTATATGACGGCTTTACTCTCTGCTTCCAAGAACGAAACTGAAAAAGTGGCTTTCTATGTAGCAGACAGCCGGAGCATGGGTATAGATATCCTGCCCCCTGATATCAACTTTAGTGAATGGGATTTTTCGATCGAGGATGGGGAAGGGAAGAAAGCAGCGATTTGGTTTGGGCTCGGGGCAGTCAAGAATGTTGGTTATAACTCGGTTGAATTGATTTTACAGGCACGCAGAGAAGGCCCTTTTCGAGACCTGACAGATTTTATCCGCCGGGTGGATTTGCGGCAGGTGGGGAAACGTTCACTCGAGTGCCTCATCAAAGTTGGCGCGTTGGACCAACTGGGAGAACGCAAGGCAATGCTCGAAGGGCTGGATACCCTGTTGGCGGTGAGTGCTTCTCATTTCAAGGCTGCACTGAGTGGGCAGTTAAGCTTTTTCGGGGGTGATGAAGGGATTGATGAAGAGATTGTTCTTCCGCCGGCTTCGATGATGGACAGCCGTGAGCAGCTCGAATGGGAGCGGGAACTGATCGGTCTATTTGTGTCCTCTCATCCGCTTACACCTTATTTACCCATCTTGCAGCAAAAAATCAGTCATTTTTCTGGTCAGCTCGGCGAAGTTCGCCAGAAAGAGACGGTGACTGTTGCGGGGATGGTCACGCGCTTTCGTCCTCACCAGACAAGGAATGGCAAGCCGATGGGCTTTGTATCGCTTGAAGATATCCAGGGCAATATCGAATTGGTGATCTTCCCGCGCGTATGGGGACGATACAGCGATCTGCTGGCGGTAGATAGCGTTCTGGTAGCGACGGGGCAGATAGACCAAGAAGGCAGTGATGCGAAAATTTTGGTGGAGGATCTGGAAGTTGTGACGTTAGATGATATCCCCGAGGGGATGTTAAACCCGGCAGGCGCCTCCGCGCCTGTGGGCGCGATAGAGAATGAATTGAGCGGTGGAGACTTTGAGACTGACACTGAGTTAAAAGAAGAAAGTCGCATCACTTACAGCAGGGCGTCTTCCCCACAGGAAGAGGTGCCACCTCCTCCAGAACCGGATGACTGGCATTTGCTGGAAAGCGGGGAAGTGTACATGCCCTCACCAGTGGTTGCTGCGCCTGTCACACAAGAAAATCCTTCTCTGCCGGAAGACATGGAGTCACCGCTGGAGAAAGTCTCTTCAATCCCTGTTAAGGCAGTTTTTCCTCAACCTTCTAAAAACTTGGTGCAACCTGAAGCACCACCACCTATATTAAGTTACCTTGTGCCGCCCGCGCGTACAGGGGTAATTGAACAACTCACTGAGAGTCAGCCGCGTATGTTGACATTGGTATTACGTTCTACTGGCGAAAAGAACCGCGATGTCCGGCGCTTGAAAAATCTATACGGACAAGTGTTATCCTGTCCGGGAAAAGACCGTTTTGCTTTTATGATGTTCGAGAATGGGCATTACTACCTGGTGGAATTCCCAAATGAAACAACCGGCATTACACCAGAGCTGATACGCCGCCTGGAAGAGATGTTGGGTAAAGAGAATGTGCGAGTTGAGGCGATAAAATTTTTATAAGGCGCGTAAAACAACTCCTTTAAGAATATTCCAGTAAGCTGGTTCGACGCGAAAAATCCACCCCGGGTCCTGAAAATCTTATTCCTCGCGCTCCCGCAGGTGAGGGAAAAGGATGACCTCGCGGATAGAGCGGCGGTCTGTCAGCAGCATCAATAGACGATCAATGCCCATGCCGAAGCCGCCATTGGGAGGCATTCCATAGCGCATGGCGCGCAGGTAATCATCATCCATCGGGTGACGCTCCTCATCTTCATCTTCATAGGCGCGTCCCATTTCGATGAAACGGGCTTCCTGATCAAGCGGATCGTTGAGTTCGGTGAATGCATTGCACAGTTCCATGCCGCCCACGAATCCCTCAAATCGTTCCACCACAGCGGGATTGCCCGGCTTACTCTTTGCGAGGGGGGAAATGTCACGGGGATAATTGTATAAAAAAGTAGGTTGGATAAAGTTTGGTTCCAGAAAATCACCGATCATGGCGTCAATTAACTTGCCGCGCGATTGGTTGGGCTTGGGTTTCAAGCCTTGATCGCGCATCGCTTTTTCCAAAGCAGCATCGCTGCGGTGCTGGTCAATATCAATCCCGGTCGCGTCCAAAAGGCCTTGCCGCAGTTCAACGCGACGCCATGATCCACCGAAGTCAATTTCCTGTCCGCCAAAGGTGGTCTTTGTCTTCCCCAGTACTTCCTGACTGACATAACGCAGCATTTCTTCGGTCAGATCCATTACTTTGAGATAATCGGCGTATGCCCAGTAGAACTCCAATTGGGTGAACTCGGGGTTGTGCTTAAAGGAGACGCCTTCATTGCGAAAATCGCGGCCGATTTCATAAACCCGGTCGAGCATCCCAACCAGGAGTCGTTTCAGGTAGAGCTCAAAGGAAATGCGCAAATAAAGATCTTGCTTAAGCTGGTTGTGGTGAGTAACAAAGGGTTTTGCTGCTGCGCCGCCATAGATTGGCTGTAAGATGGGAGTTTCCACCTCCAGAAAACCGCGCGAGTCCAGAAAATCCCGCAGCGCACGCGTGGTTGCAGCCCGGGCTCGGAAGATCTCACGAACATCAGGGTTGACAGCCAGGTCGGCGTAGCGCTGGCGATAGCGTACTTCAGGGTCTGTGAGGGTTGCATGGCGAACGACTTCCCCATCTATAACCTCGTCTTTTGCTGCCGGCAGGGGGGTGATTGCCTTGGCAAGCATGTGGAAATCTTTTGTTTGCAGGGACACTTCGCCTGTACGGGTACGGATCATAACTCCGGAAGCCTCAATGTAATCGCCAAGATCAAAATTTTCTTTAAAGCGATTCAGGGCCTCTTCGCCCAGTTCATTGACGCGCAGCATCAACTGAAGGCGGCCGGAGCTGTCCTCAATATGACAGAAAGCGAGTTTTCCCATTGCCCGCAGTGAGCGTATGCGTCCTGCCAGGGTAACTTCCGGAGGAGAGGCGTCTCCTTTTGCTTCTGCTTCTTTAAAAAGCTCAGTGGCTTGCTTCAAGGTGTGAGTTGGGTTCGACCGGGTGGGGTACGGTTCGTCACCTGCAGCGCGCATTTTTTCTATTTTCTGTAAGCGAATTTTTTCTAGATCAGTATATTCCATGCTCTTCCCTGGCTTTGTTTTTTCAAAAAACAGCCCCGCCCGTGTTTTGGTCCGGGCGGGGCGGCATTGCTTGCCCCTGAACTATTCCACCTTGAGGATTTTTACACTGTAGGAACCGGCTGGTGCTTCTACCCGAACCGTATCATTCACGCGATGGCTCATCAAGGCTCGCCCAATCGGAGATTCATTAGAGATCTTGCCTTCACTGGGGTTTGCCTCAGCCGCGC
>JADLFQ010000053.1 GCA_020845515.1 Anaerolineaceae bacterium
TTTCTCAGCCGGCGACATTGGACTTATGCAGCGGGCGTACCTGCTCGCTGTGCTCGCTTCGCTCGCAATGACAGCCGGGGCGTCGCTCTGGATGGATTGCTTCGCTGCGATAGATTGATTCGCTGCTTCTTGGATAGATTGCTTCGCTTCGCTCGCAATGACATAGTTAAGCATTGGCTGGTTATTTTTCTCAGCCGGCGACATTGGACTTATGCAGCGGGCGTACCTGCTCGCTGTGCTCGCGGCACGCCCTTTGAGGTTTGCGAAAGTAAGCATTGGCTGGTTATTTTTCTCAGCCGGCGACATTGGACTTATGCAGCGGGCGAAAGTCGTTGACCCAGACGGCCAGGAAATGGCGGACTTTGAGACGGTGCTCGTCGTTCATGAAGACGGCGGGGGAATAGTTATCTCCGGCGATGAAGATTTCGGGCATGAGACCGAAGCGCTCGCCGATGTAGATGGCCGGGGCGATACGGGGATCGCAGACGGCGGCCCAATCGGTGGCGTCTGTCCATTCGGGGACGGTGATGACGTCGCCGGGCTGGCCGCGCTGCTGGTTTTCGCTGTAGATATTGGCGGCGTTCTCCAGGGAGGGGTAGAGGATTTTCATACCGGTGAGCTGCAAGGCGCGGGGCACCAGGAGGAAGCGGGGGTTGACCGCCATGGCGGGGCCGCTGCCGAGGTTGAGCACATCGTTCTTGACGAGCATGGGCTGGGCGTAAACGGCCTGGCAGGCCAGATCCCACTTGTCGGCGGCGAGGGCGGCGGTGAGCAGGTTGGCATGGCCGCCGGCGGTGGTGACGGCGGTGGCGTTGAAGAGAGCGCCGGTATCGGCGAGGGTGGGACCTGTTCCGCTGTTGGCGGTGAATATCTCGGAGACCAGAGCGGAGATTTTGCGCAAGCCGGCGGCGGCGAGTTCGCGCGGGTAGGCTTTGAGCTTGCGGGTTTCATCGCGATCAATGAGTTCCAGGGTCAGGGGGATGTAGCCGCCGTACTTCTTCCAGGTGGCGGTTTCGGGGCTGTCGCCGATGGCGAGTTCGGTGTATTCCGCGCCTTCGGCCACTTCGGGCAAAGCGCCGACAGTCCCCACCAGCGTGCCGGTGATGGATTGCAGCGAATTAAAATGTTCGGTTACGACGATCTTGTTCCACCAGTCGTAACCGGCTTTGCCCAGCGTGTCCCAGGTGTTGACGACGATTTTGTTCAGGGCGTTTTTGACCAGGCCGGTGAAGTCGGCGGTGGTGGCCAGCCGGGCACGGTCGGAGTAGTAGCCGCCGTGGAGGTCGTCATCGCCGGTGAGCATGACGTACAGCTCCCGGATGCCGGAGAGTTTGGAGACCTTGAGGGTCTCCAAGCCCTGGGAACGGGGGGCTTCGAGCATGTCATCTACGGCGGTTTGGAGTTGATCTTCGCTGGAAAACATGGCGGAGATACGGCCGGGGCCTTGTACGACCAGGCCGCCGGTGAGTTCTGAGACCATTTTACGGGCGTCTTCCAGTGCGTCGTTGAGGGTGGAGGGTTCGAAGACCTGGCCGGAGAACTGCTTGCGGATGCGTCCGGCGACGGTGGGGGGAAGGGAAGCGGCAGACAACGCCGACTCCAGCAAGTGGCCGCATAATTCAATGCGCACCTGGCGGGCGGCTTCGGCTTCTTTTTGGATGCGTTCCTGCTCGGCCATGAGGGTACGTACGGCCTCCTGTTCTTTGTGCAGGTCGGGGGATTGTTCGATTTGTTCGGGCATTGTGGATAACTCCTTGTTCGGGCGAACGCCGTTCGCCCCTACGGTTGGATGGTGAATAGAATTTAAGGCTCTTACAAACGCCCCGCCGCGGGCGGGGTTGAAAACGAGATCAACGGAATAGATTTTTAGAATTGATTGAACCTCCTTGCCTTTGGCGGTGAATGTAAGGTCGGCGGAAAAGCCGATCTTTGGATTTGTTTCCTCGGATAACATCTGGCTGCCGAGTTCGATGAGCAAAGGTGCGGAAGGGCCGACGGGGCGAAGGGTGAGCTTGACGCCCTGGGCTGCGGCATCCCACTGCGGGGAGTGGCACACCCCGGCGAGGTCTTTGATGGAATGCCCCCAAAAGGAATGATCTATAAAGCACTCTGCGCCGTCCCAGAGGGGCAGGGACTGCTGCAAGGAATCGGCTGAGAACTTCCAGCCGTTGCCCTCGCCGGCGGTGATGGCGAGGATTTCGAAGCGGGGGGGGCTGCCGTTTTGACCGGGGAGGATGCTGCCGGTGAGAGAAAGAGTAGTGCGTTGTTCGGAGGGGGCGACCCCTCTCGCTGCGCTCGGGGGCGCAAAGTTCGCGGGGGTGGTTCTTTGGGACAGGGTATCGTTCACGGATTTGAGCAGGTCTCCTTTCTCTGGTTCTGTGGTTTCGTCCAGGGAACATTTGCAATATTCACCACAGGACAATTTATTGCAGCCGGGATAAAGGCCGGCTTCGTCCCATACTTCTTTTGGGTGAATTTGGCCGTTGAGGGCACAACATTCAGGACATGGCGATTCGAGGCTGTGCTGGTTCCATTTGAGGTTTGGCATTAGGCGGCCTCCTCGGTATCGGGATCGGGGGCGGGTTTAGAACCCGCCCGTACAGAATCCGCCCCTACGGGTTCGGGTTTGGCGGGTTTGGGTTCGGGTTTGGGTTTACCACCCTCACCCTGCCCCTCTCCCTTGCGGGGAGAGGGAATTGGAGCGGCCTCGCTTTTATTAATTTCATAGGAAGCGAGACGCTGCGCGGCCTCGCTTTTATTAATTTCATAGGAAGCGAGACGCTGCGCGGCCTCGCTTTTATTAATTTCATAGGAAGCGAGACGCTGCGCGGCCTTACCGCGTGCGAGCATGTCTTCGATGTTGAGGGGTTCTCCGGCGAAGCGGTAGACCAGGCGGAGCAGTTCGGCGTCGTCAATCAGGGAGCGGTCGCGGAGGGTGACCAGGGTGGAGAGGATACCGGCGGAAGCGGAAGCCAGCTCGGAATTATCGCGGGCGGAAATGTCTGCGCCGGTGACGGTGATTTCCTCGTCGGGCTTGACGTAACGGTCATAGAACGCCCGGCGGCGCAACACGACCTGCAAGATGTCCTGCAAGACCCAGAGGAAGAACTCCTGGCGCTGTTCGAAATGGCGGTAGGTCGGGCCGCCGGCGGCCTCGGCGGTGGTGCGGGTGGCGCTCTCCGGCTCGGCGAGGAAGTGCAGGGGCAGGCCTGCGCCGGCGGCGATCATTTTCTTGAGCGCGAGGCCGTCTGTGGCGGCGTCTGGGGCGTCGAGATTGGGGGCAATGGTCGTCCATTCCTCGGTATCGGAAGCGACCAGGATAGAACCCGGCGCGGGTGGAGAAGCGTTTAGCTGCGCCTGGCGCTGCAAACGCTGCGTCTCGGACAGGAACTTACCCTTGACGACGAACAGGAAGGAATTACGGAAGCGGTTCAGGCGGGCACGGTCCTCCAGCCAGTTGGAATAGCGGGCAAGCCAACGGAGCAGCGGGGCTAAATCCGGCTCGCCCCACTGCGCGCCGGCGGGGCGATTGATGGCGTAGTGCAGGATGACAGGCCTTCCAGGATTATCGTCGTTCACGTTGCAGGCCGGAAGGATGCGGCTCTCGAAGAACGAACCGTCCGGGTTCGAGAAGGGCGAAAGTTTGAAAGAAACCGGCTGTTCGATATCGTTCTCACGGGCGGTAATCTCTTCGACCATGGAAGCGGGAACAGCGCGGAGGTAGGACATGCCTGCGGCGTCGGTGGTGAGGAGGATAAAGAGATTGCCGGTGCGGGAGAGTTCATCGCATAACTCGGCGCAGCGCACTTGCATACGATTGAGCGGGTTTGCCCAGAAAGATTGCAGGAAAGCGTTGGTCTTGCGGTGCTTGCAGGAAACCGCAATGCCGCCCCCGACGACGTATTGAGTGGTGAGGCCGATGATGCGGCGGGCAAGGGGGTTGGTACGCCAGGCTTCGAGGGACTGATCGAGGACTTCGGCGCGGTCGTAGGGGTAGCGGTCGCGGAGGGAAGCGGAAGCAGGCTGGCCGACGGTGATGGTATTAGGGGTTTCGCGGGTATCCCAGGATGAGAAAAGCGCACGGATGCGGGAAAGAAGGGTCATTGGATCACCTTAGTTGAAGTACCGGAAAAGATCATCCGGTATGCTGCGCTCCCTGCGGGAGCTTCGCGGCCAGATTGGATAAGTGCGCTGCATGAGGGCGCTCCAGGTGTAAAGGCATTCGCGGCCGCCCTCTCCCGGCCTCCCCAATGGGGGAGGGAATGTCAGGAAAAAGAGTTTTCGTTTTGGTTTCACGGCTGCACCTCCGTAAGGTATGGGTTGTTCTCAAAGGTGTGGGCAACGAAAGCGTTCCCGCCCCGGACAGTACCATCAGGGACTTCGCCGATTTGTACCCAGACGGTGGTAAAGCGTTCGAGGATGGTGATGCGCTGGTCTTGGGCGAGCTGGCCGATGACTGGGGCGTTGATGGATGGGGCGGAGCGGATGTTGAGGAGAGGGACGGCGACACGGGCGACCATGGGGGCGACGGTGGATTGAAGATTAGATTTCTCACCCTCCTGTGGAGGGTTCGAAATGACAGGCAGTAATAGCGGTTCGGGGTCAATGGCGGCGTTGTCCTTGTCCCGGATTTCGAAATGGAGATGGGGGCCGGTGGAAAAGCCGGTTGAACCGGAAAGACCGATCTGCCGGCCTGACTCGACAAGCTGGGTGTTTCTGACCTGGATTTCCTCCAGGTGTGCGTAGAGAGAAACGTAGTTTGAACCGTGGGCGATCTTGATGTAATTGCCGTAGCCTTCGGGGTCGAAGCCGGTCTTGATGACGATGCCGCCTGCGGAAGCCAGAACGGGGGTGCGGGCTGGGGCGGCGTAGTCAATGCCGTTGTGGCCTGTGGCAATGCCGAAGCGCTTGTACCATTGGGGGTTTTCGCCGAAGCGCTGGGAGACAGGGAAGGGCTGGGGAAGGGGGAAAGAGAAAGATACCTCCTCGGCGGGGAAGCTGGAGCGAAGGTTTTGGATTAATTGATTGAGGTCAGAAGCCATGATCCAACTCCTTGAGGGGGTCTTTGGAAGGGATAACGATAGCCTGGCCTGGGGCTGCCCATGGGAGGGCGTCCAGAGCGCCAGAAAGGGCGGAAGACATAACCAGGTCATCATGTACCAGGCTGCCCGATTGCGTGTCTCTAGAGCCTTCTGGGACGCTCCAGCGGATGGTTTTATTGGGGCCGGGCAAGATCTGGTACTGGATGAAGGCGAGCTGCTTGAAGAACAGCGCGGAGAGGGCGGGGTCGGCCTCGGAGCGTGCCGGTTCTTTCCAGCGGCCGGCGTCAACGATGGCGAGGAAATCCCAAGCGAGCTGCGATTTGCTGGAAGCGGTGAAGGTGAAGGGGATAACCTTACCGGGGAAAGCGCGGTCGAGGAAACCGGCCAGACCTGCGCCGATGCCGGTAGCGTCAACGACGATCCTGGCGGGCTGCCAGTCCTCGGCGAGGGAACGGATAGCGGCGTATAGATCGGGCTGGGAAGCGCCCGTCCAGAGGAAACGGCAGAGGACGCGGTAGGTGGGGGCGGCGATGAGCGGATCGTCGCAAGTGGCAAGGTCAACCTGGGCGATAGTGAGGGCGGTGCTGTCGCGGCTGGGGTTGGCAAGGCCGTCTATGTCTTCAGCGCTGGCGGCGTTTTCGTCCACGCCGGCGACATCGAGGAGAAAAGCGGCCTGCCCCGGTCCCCAGCCGGCCTCTCCCTGCAGGGGGGAGGTGCAAGCCTGGTGGCTGCCCTGCATGAGGGCGATGCGCTGGGCGGTAAAAAGCGAACCCTCGGCGTCTATTTCTTCGGAGAAGAACTGGGTGCGAACCATGGGGTGAGAGCGTCCGAGCTTGGCGATTTGGGCGGCGACAAACTGTCCGTAGGGCGGCACTTCGGCGGCGACGTCGTCGGCGGTGATGCGGAAGACGCGGCGGATACCGTCCTGTGCCTGGGCGGCCTGGGCGGCGCGCAGCTCGCGGGCAAGCAGGGTATTGGAAGACCAGGCCGTACCCCAGAAGACGCGGGTTGCATTGGTGGAAGCCGCCATAGGTGCAATGTCCTTATCGAACTTTTCGATCTGGACATCCTGCGCTTCGTCCACTTGCAGCAAGGTAGAAGCCGTAGCGCCCACGATATTAGCCTCCGGTGCGCCGGACAGGAAGAAGATGCGCGCCTGGCCGATGCGGAAGATATAACCCGACTCCTTGCACCAGAGGGAGCGGGTGAGCACATTTTTTTGGAGGACGCGTTCCAGGCGGCGCATGGCGTTGAGGGATTGGGGCTTCCAGGTGGGGGAGATTTTGACGATTTCGGCTGGGGATTGGGAGAGGAGGGTAAGCAGATAGGTTTCTATTTGGGCTTGCAGCTCGTTTTTGCCCGACTGGCGGGGGAACATGACGACAAACGAAAGCCCCAAGTCTTGGACAACAGAGCGGGCGATGGAGCGGGCGGCTTCGATCTGATACTGGCGGAGCTTGAGGCCGGAAGCGTGTTCGGCGAAGACCGGCGCGTCTCGGAGAGAGCGCTTGATAACGGAGAGGATATCGTTTGGCATGGGCGTTGATCATGAGAGGAACGACTTTATGAGAGCAATGACCGCCAGAATAACCGAACCGCCGGAGAGGCCCACCAGGAAGCGGAACTCGGTAACGCCCTTGTGGACATCGCGAAGGCGGGTTTCGTGGTCTTGGGCGGTGGTTTCGAGAGCGGAAAGGCGGCGGGAAGAAAGGTCGCGGTCGTGCGCCTGCTCACGGCTGACCGCCTTGACATCGGAGCGCATGAGGTCCAGGGCATGGAACAATTGTTCTTTGAGGAGGGCTGCCTGATCGTTATTTTCCTGGGGCATTGCGCAGTTCCTGGATGATTTCGGAAGCGGCCTGGGAGATGAGATCGTTGAAGCGGAGGCGGCCTGAGCAGGGGTTGGCAGGGCAGCGGGAACAGAATTCGAAGTCCTTGCGGATACGGCGGAGGGCGGCTTTGAGGTCAGCGGCGGCCTCGTGCAGGTCGGTCAGGATTGGACAGGTGGACATGGCATGTGATCTCCGAAAGCATGCAATGCCGGCTGGCGGCCCGGACGCAGGCAAAGGAGCCGGTTTGGTGGAGAACTGCGCGTACACAGTGGGCTGCACATAACCGGCGCTTGAGGTCACCCGTTGCCTGTGCCGGGAACAAAGCTGCTCAAAGCAGTGCCGCCAGCCGGTTGGAGAAGCCTCCCGGCAGGCCGTCTTTACCGGCTGCCGGGGACGCCCTCGCCTGTTCAACCCTCCCTCTTTAAGGTTTCAATCACTTCGCCCAGGGCTTGATTGAGCAGTGCGCCGATATCCTCGGTTTGCTGCATAAAATCATGCTCGGCTTTGAGCAGTCTCGCCACACGGCTGCTGGCGCTGCCGAGCGTATCCAGCACATGGAGCAGTTCTTCCAGCGAGCGGCCATCATCAGCCAGCGCCGTCACCCGCCGGATCATCGCACGCAGCATGGTAATTTCGTCCCGCAGGATGGCTGCCGGCGGCGTATCCCGGCGGATGCGGTGACTTTTACCGGCGCGCCGGGGTGGAGGGGGGGAAGGAGGGGTGGAGGTTTCCATTTGGTTTAGAATATATTTTCTATTTACCAACAGGATACCCTCATCCTTAAAAAGTTCAACCTGTTAAAACCATCAGGTTAACCTGATGGTTTTAACAGGTTTCAGCGCAGCAAGCCGCAGAGAAAGCCTGCATGCCCTTTGTGCCCCTGCCAAATCTCCCTGTTCCCGTGTGCTGTTCATTGTCGCGATTTTGTACCGATGCTGTTACAATTCCATGACAGATTCGCAAAAAGCATCCCAACCTGTTGACAATCCCCCTCTTTTTGGTTATTTTAAAATCAGCCCGCAGTATTTTTTATTCTTTCTTTTGGTTGTGGTACCATGCCTGAAAAACTCGTCCAACTCCGCCATATCATTCGCCGCTTGTCTTCGCGGCAGCGCCAGAAGGGGCAATCCTTTTTGGAGCTTGCGCTGATTATTCCCATCATGCTGATCCTGCTGCTGGGGGTGGTCGAGGTAGCCTTCTTTCTCGGCAGCTACCTCGACCTGCTCGATCTAACCCGCGAGGCCGCTCGTTTTGCATCCGTGCGCGACCCCTTCACCGTCCAAACCAACACCAGTTTGTGGGATTGCGGCCCTGCCGCCGCCGGTACAGAAATCCCCTTCGATTTCTATTACCAGACATCGTGCGTCTTTGCCCCGCCCGCCGGTTCGGCGATGTGCACCAACCCAAAATTTTGCAATGGCCTGAACTCTTTCATTGCTTTCAACCCGGCGACGGATGATATTGTCATCTCGGTCTTCACCATCAGCAACGCGCTGGTGACAAACGGCTGGCCATCTCCGGATGGCTACTGGGCGTTCTCCGATCATGATGCCGATACAACCCACAACGACAACTGGAAAAGAGATTGCCAGGGAAATGAAGTGCGTACTGAACCATACTTTAATGAAACCCATGTGCAGGGCAACCTGTCCACTTCCGCCAGTACACTTAACAAAGGTTTTGTCGGTATCGAGTTCTACTATTGTTACGAACAGGCGCTTGCCTTGCCGATTATGAACAATTTTATTCCCAACCCTTTGAGGGCCCATGTTTACACGCTTATGCCTCTTCCCGCTGCGCAGCCTTCTCCGACGCCCAAACCCGCCCCGTAAATCTGCGGCTGCCTCACAACAACCGCCGCGCCGGCCGCGCGGCCAGGTCTTGGTGATCTTTGCGGTCGCACTGGTCGCGCTGATCCTCTTTGTTGGCCTGGCGGTCGATTCCGGCGCGGTCTACGTCTCGTACGGACAGCTCAAGCGCTCCGTTGATGCCGCTGCCGTAGCGGCAGCCAATGACTTTAAACGCGGCTCCACCGTAAATGGCATGACCGAAGCAGCCAAGGAAGTCCTCGCCATCCATAATGTAGACACAAGTACTATCAGCCTCAAAGTGTACATCTGTGATGCCGATGGCGACGGTATCCGCGATGCGTCTTTGCAAACCACGGTGCCTCAGCTATTTGCCCGCTGTCCCAACACCAGCGCGGACGAATCACCGCGCAAGCTCGTTTGGGTTGAAGCCCGCCAGGAAACCCCGTTCTATTTCCTCACCCTGCTCGGCTTTCACTCCGTCCCGCTCACCACCAACGCCATTGCCGAGGCTGCGCCGGTTGACCTGGTGATTGTCCTCGACACCTCCGAATCGATGGCCTCCAACACCATCAACTCGCTCTGCCAGCCCTTCTGGGACGCGGGCGGCAACTGCCCAATTATCAACAATTACGACCCCGATGGCACCAACGCGGTTGTCTTTGATGGCTCAAATCCACCTTCCTACATTGGCACGGGGACCGTCAACGGATGTAACCTGAACAATTCCTGCGATCCGCTGCTGGATGCCAAGACCGCCGCCAAGGCGTTAATTGATACCTTCTACGATGGGTACGACCAGGTTGCAATTGTCACCTTCGACAGTCAGGCGGTCGTTCATCAGACCAAAAACAAGTTGGGCACAAACGTAGATTTAAGCAATGACTTGGCCCAGTCCAAACTTACCGTAGACGGCATTCACCTGCACGACGACCCGCCAGTCGTAAAACTGATGCCCAACTGGTTCAACCCGGGGCGCTTTAACCCCGTCAACCCGGAGGACCGCGACGGCAACGGACAGGATGCCGATCCGGGTTTCCCGGTTTGTACCGCGGCAAACCCGCGCACCGCCTCACATGTGTGCTGCATACTCAATGAAACCCGCTGGGACACCTCCTACGACCCGTACGGATGGGGCGGCGTCCCGTGCGATGATGACAGCATACTGGACGCTTACGACTGGAACGGCGACGGGCGTTACAACTTTGCCGACGACCCCTACGCTGGCGCGAAAAGCGAGCACCAGCAAACCGCCGAATGGCTGGCGGCACACGATCCCGATGGCGGCGGCCCGCTCACCGCTTCGCTCTCACCGCTCTCCACCTGCACCGGCTGCGGTATCCGTGTCGCCTCCAATGTCCTCAAAAACTCCGCCCGTCCTGGCTCGGTTTGGGTGATCGTCTTCCTCTCTGACGGTATCGTCAACCTGAGCGATACGCCCGCGACCTCCTCCAACATCCCGGCTGCATATCCCAACGGCTTTTGCAATGGCGCCCTTGGCCAGCCTTACTGGAACCGCCTGTGCATTGATCACGATCCGAATCCGCGCTACTGCATTGACCGTGATGACGCTGACGGCGTGGTGGATAACCAGGCCAGAACCTGCCCGCCCAACTACCCCGGTACAACGATCATCTGGAGCAATGCCGCCCCGAATGTACAGTACAGCGTACTCGATTATGCCCGCGACATGACCGACGAAGCCGCCCTCACCCGTTCCACCAACCTGAACGAGCCGTCCGGCAACGATATTGCCATCTATACCATCGGTTTGGGCGGCGCCGGCGATGACCTCTATCTCGGCGGTGTCAACAAGGGCGCAGTTGGCGAGCAACTCCTGCGTTATATGGCTGTCGTCGGTGATGACGGCGACCGCACTACCTGGGCTGGCTGCGATACCGCCGGAAAGCGCGAATCCTGCGGCCAGTACTACTACGCGCCCACCGGCGCGGAGCTGCTGCCGATTTTTGAAGACATCGCCACCCGTATCTACACCCGGATCACCGACTAGACCGGCGCCTGACTGGAGACTGGCAGCATGATTTGTACAGAAATTTATCTGGAGGGTCTATGAGCCCCATCAAACACAAACTCCTTTCCATCCCGCTGGTTGGGCGGGTGCGCGCCCGTTTTCGCGCGCACCCCGCGCAAAGCATGGTCGAATTTGCCCTGGCTTTGCCGATCCTCCTCTTGATGGTCTTCGGCATCATCGAGTTTGGGCGCTTGCTGCAAGCCTGGCTGGCGCTCGAGAACGGCGCGCGCTTTGCAGTGCGCTATGCCATCACCGGCTCGTATAACTTTAATTACTGCGCCCGCGCCGCCGCATCGCTCGATCACGCCGATGACCGCCCGGCAGTTGACCCCAGCGGCAGCGTCATCCCCCTCAACCACAGCGAACTCGATCTGCTCGACGGCTCAGCAAACTGCGTCATTCCCGACAACTACAACGGTACAATTATAGACAACAACCAGGAAGTTTCCAGCGCCCTGCAAGATTGGGCGCGCCTGCCCTCCATTCGCGATAACGCCCTCAGCGGCGCAACCGGCATCGCCTGGAGTCCTGATACATCCGTCTCCGGAGACTATCAAAACTACCTCGAGAACGCTTACGCCACCAGCAGCCTCAGCCAGGATCACCGCGGCAACCCCGCACAGGCCGGGTATTTCAGTATGTCTGTATGCAGCAACCGCGTCACCCCCCCGGATGGCGACTTCTACCAATTCAACCCCAACCCGTTCTATTTCTCTCCGGTTACGCCCGGCGACCCCCTGGATAATTACCGCTTCCCGGTTTACTGCCAGCTTGCCGATGCACCCAGCGGCGCGAGCATTCTGCGCTATGTGGATGACGCCGGCGGCCCCGGCGACCGCGTTCGTATCATCCTTACCTACCGCCATACGCTCATCACCCCCTTCCTTAGTACTTGGTGGCCTACGCTCAAGCTCACCAGTGAACGCGAGGGCATCGTAGAAAAATTCCGCACCTCGCGCGTCACTGGTCTGACCGGCTCAATCAACCAGGCAGCCACCTGGACATACACCCCCGTGCCTTACACGATAACACCCACGCCAACCTCCACACACACACCTCAAACCTGCGCCGGCACCGGCAGCATCCTGATGGAATGGTGGGACGGCATCAGCGGCAGCAGCGTCTCCGACCTCACAAATAATGAATTCTATCCGAATGAATCCACCGGTTTCGATTATCCCACCTCTTTTGACCTGCCCTCCAGCCTGTCTTCCAACGGCAGCCGCAATAACTACGGCACCCGTTGGCGCGGTTACGTCTGCGCACCCTATACCGGAGAATACCGCTTCTGGGTTGCCAGCGATGACAGCAGCGACCTCTTCCTGTCCTCCAACCGCGATCCCGGCAATATTTCCCGCATCGCCTATGTCAGCGGCTATACCAACTCCTATCAGTGGACTAAACTCGCCAGCCAGCGCTCGGCTGCGATCACCCTGCAGGCCGGTCAGACCTACTACATTGAGGCACGCCACAAGGAAGGCAGCGGCGGCGACAATCTCGCAGTCGGCTGGGCAGGCCCCGGCATTGGCGAGGACACGACGGTCATTGATGGCATCTACCTCGAACCGTTGAGCTTCATTCCCAACCCCACCCGCACCGCCACCGCCACCGATGCACCAAGCTGCGACGCTTTACAAAACCTGGGCGGAAGCGAATCCCTGGCATTCCGGGAGAACAATCGCGAGATCGAATCCAGGCTGTACAACGGCGGCGTCTACGATGTCCGCCTGACCGGTGCTTACCTGAGCGGTGGTCTGATCTGGCACAACGCCGCCAACACACCCGCTCCCGCCAATGCATTCCAGCAGTACCGGAACGGCGGTACGAATATTTACAACCCGGCGGACACCACCAGCTTCCCCGTCAGCCACAACTGGCCCGACATCGCCGCCGCTGTACTTTCGCCCAGCAGCCAGATGGACTTTCGCTGGCGGTTCGCCAACAACTTTTTCCTCAAACCCTACGTGCGCTCTTACCCACAGCCGGCGGGCGCGACGCCCACTTATGAGCCGGGTCCCGACGCCTACCAGGGCTTCTTCTGGCCCTCTGACCTGAACGGCCAGATCTACTATGCTGTCGGCAACCCGCCCGGCCCCACCGTCACCTGCACGATGGACGTCACTGGCGGGTTGGGCCCGCAAATCAGCCTGACCTACCGCAACAACGCCCGCCTGAATATCAACACGCACTTCTGGGTTGCAGCCAATGTAAATTGGAACAGCGTCTCCAACTCGAAAGACTATATTTACATGTACGTCTACAATTCCAGCGGCGCGCTGGTTCACTGGGAGCGCATCACCAACAACAACGGCCCGCTGTGCCTCTTCGGAACAGACGCGAGCGGCGCATGCCGCACCCGCCAGCCGAATGTGGATAACTGGACCTACGGCGGTACCGATACCGGCGTCAAGATCACCAACGGCACCTACACACTGGTCGCGCTTGCCAAAGGCCGCACCGCCAATATCAACGACTCCCGCCGCACCAAGAGCGAAATGGTGCGCGACACTTTCTCCATCAACGCTGCCCAGCCCACCAGCACGCTGACGGCTACAATTACCCGGACAGCCACCACAACCCGGACACCCACCACAACCCGGACACCCACCATAACCCGGACACCCACCATGACCCGGACACACACCGCAACCCATACGATAACCCTGACGCCCACCATAACCAAGACGCCCACCATAACCAGGACGCCCACGCGCACCCCCACCAAGACGGAGTGCCAGATCCCGCTTGAACAGGGCGGCTGCCAGTAACACGGGACGGAATGCAGGCTTTTAGCAAACAGCAGCACACAGGCCGGTTGGGCGGGGGTATGCTCCCGCCCAACCGGCTTCTTCTACAAAGTACGCTCCTGGCTGTGGCGCTGCTCTCTGCCTGCACCTTGCCGCTTCCGGCGCCCTCTGCCACCCCTCCGGCAGGGATGGGCGGGCTTACGCACACCGTCAGCCCTTCACCCTCTCCGGCGGCGGGCTGCGCCGCGCTGCAAGCCGGACCGCTGGTTGTTTCGCCCGCCAGCGGCGGAAAGCCCGGCGGGTTGGAGACAACCCTCACCAATGCCGGGGCTGCGCCCCTTGCCGTACTGGGCGCGGCGCTGGAGAGCAGCACTGCCTGGGGAAATGCTGCTTCTCCGCCGCCGGGCGACCTGCATTTCAGCGCCTACTACTTCGCCGACCGTCTGCTGCTCGACCCGTCCGGCAGCGACGGTTTTCCCCTCCGCCATCGTTTTCCGCCCGGCAAGGCAAGCCTGCTCCCCGGCCGCAGTACGACACTGCGCTGGGAGTTTGACCGTTCGCTCTATACCAAGTTGGACACCAGCCAGTTCCCTGGTATCGAAGCGCAGCTCTTTTACTGGAGCGGCGGGTTCAAAGCCGCCCTGGATTATGAGACCGGCGGCCATCTGTGCAGCCTCGTGCTGGCGGGGAATACGCCGCCGGAGATCACGCTGCAATATTCCGGCGGCAGTGCAGCGATCTATACACCTTTTTGGGTGCGCGCCGGGCTGCAAGGTACCAACCTGCCGGAGGTGCGCTCGCTGGGGTTGTTTGTACACGACGCAGCCGGAAAACTGGTGCACCGGCACACCATAGATATTGCAGCGCATCAAACAGCCAGCCTGTGCCTGTTCGGCGGAGAGCCGGACTGCACCCCGCGCCGCCCCTACCAGCAAAACTGGGATCCCCTGAACGGAGGGAAAGGGGAGCCCATCCTCCCCGGCGCATACACCCTGACCGTGCTGGCAGTGACCGCCTCCGGCAGCCTGTTGCAGCCGTTTTCCCTGACCATTGCCGCGCCACGCCCCGCCGCGCTGACCGCCGCGGCCGCCTCGCCCACCACGGCGCGCACGCGCACCCCCGCCGCCAGTGCCTTAATCCACCCACCGGGGTACACCCCCCCGTCCGGAGCGCCTCCCCCCCTTTTACCAGGCGCAGTAACAGGCACACCCGTGGTGACACTGACACTCCCGGGCGTCCCTGCACTTTCATTTACGCCAACGATTACGCAAACACCCACAATCACACGCACCCCCACGCCCGCCATCACCGCCACCGCCAGCAAAACTGCAACGCGCGAGCTTACCCCCACCCCTACCTTCTGCCAGACGCCGCTCGAGGGCGGAGGCTGCCAGTGAGTACCGGCAAATGAAGAACTTGCGCCATTTTCCGGGGTTCCTCCTGGCCGGTCGGGGCGTTGCTGCGCTTTTTGGGGCGCTGCGTGCCGCGGTTTCCGCGCCCGGGCGCACGACCGAGGCACGCCTCGGCATCCTCTTCGGCGCAGCCGCGCTCTGCCTGCTGCTCGCGGTGATTGCATTGGATTTGTGGCGGCGCTGGCGCCATGGGAAAGCAAAACGCCTGCCGCTGGAGATTGCGCTGGCGCTGGCATACGTTGCACCCGCGCTGGCGCTCCTCGCGCCGGGCTGGGTGGAACTCGCGTTGCGCCTGCCGGTGCAACAGTTGGCGCCCGCCTTGCTTGGAGGCAGGGGGTTGTCCTCCGGGACGCCCTGGTTCACCTTGTGGAATTTTGTTGTTCTGGCGGGGTACGTGCTGCTCACCCGGCGCTCTCAAATTGCCGCCGCCTTTCCCGTCTCCGGGAAGCCCATCCGTCAGGCGGGCTGGCTCGTTCCGTCCGGATTGCTGGGCGGCATCGGACTTTTTCTGGTTGCAGCCTTTATCTTCAGCCTCCAGACGCGCGCCATGGAAATCTCCCTTCCTGCGCTTTCCCCCTGGCAGCACCTTCTTCTGGCGATGGCAGGGGCCATGGCTGCACCGTGGGCGGTGGAACTCGTCTTTCGTGATGAATTGTACGCCCGCTGGCTTCCCCGCCTCGGGGGTCGGGGCGCAGCGCTCGCGGCTGCGGCGCTCTACGCCGCGCTCCAGTTCCGGCCTCTGCTCTTTTTCCCGGCCTTCATCCTCGGCCTCAGCCTGGCCTGGCTCGCCCGGCGCAGCGGCAGCCTGCTGCCTGCCATCCTGGCACACGCGTCATTCAACTTGTTGGCGGCTGGGTTAAATTGGTTTTTGTGGATGTAATGCTGTACATCAGGCTGCCATCCCCCTCTATTGTTCGCCAAAACAACGAATCTCGCGGTTTCAACCCCCTGCTCCCCTAAAAAACACACGCTGCGGCAAATTCTGCCGCAGCGCGCATGACTACCCTGTAAACAAATTCAAAAAGCGGGGCTTATTGCGCCAGCGCGTTAACCTCGCCGCTGGTGATCTTTTTGATGGCCTCTTCCGCCGCCTGCTTTACATCAGCAGGGATGGGGTTCTCGGCGCTGTCATTATAGGTGATATACAGCACGTTGGAGTCTTTTAATCCAAA
>JADLFQ010000054.1 GCA_020845515.1 Anaerolineaceae bacterium
GAGTGGTGGCGCTTTCAATGAAGGCGCCATGCCCGCCCAACTGCGCCATGCCGGCTTCGAAGGAGCCGCGCGTGCGGGTGCTGGAGAAGAAGAACAGCATGGCCAGCACTTTGTCGCGCAGGTAGGCGTGCGGTTCGCCCAGGGCGCGCTTGCGCTTGAGTTCAAACGCCACGTCCAGTACGGTATCCACCTCATCCCTGTTGAAATCTAAATCGCCAATTAAATCTCGTCCTCGTAAAATCGTTTGCATTTTCGATTCCCTTACTCAATATTTAAAGTGATTGAATTTTTAGATCTATCCATTTCGTTACATCGGCCCTGCAAGTAAAGGCGGGGGATTGGAATAGTTTTGCCGCTCTCAAAGATAAAGCTTCCTTTAAAGCGGGGTTATCCCAGAATCGGGTCATTGGGAACGAGTTTTTCAAAGCGTTTCCAGAAAGCGGGTACGATCTCGCGAGATTTTGCCTTGATGGCTTCTTCATCAATACCGGTTAGAACCCGATCTTTCATTAGAACCTTCCCATTTACAATCGTTGTCGTGATCATCGATTCATTAAAACCAAAAATAAAGTGTCCAGCCAGATTTTCAACTGTCATCGGTGTGACTGGGCAATAATCCACAAAAATCAAATCGGCAAAAGCGCCGGGTTCAATGACCCCCAAACGTGCTTCAGTAAAATATTCAGATGCCAGCGCTGCGTTGTTATAGATGGCAATTTCCAAAAGCTGGCTTCCGGAAAGGCGGCGTCCATCGCGGTGGGCAATTTTCTGGAGGAAGTAGGCAGCTTCAGCCTCCCGCCACATGGTGTTGGTCAAGCCGTCATTGCCCAGGCAGACTTTAACCCCGGTACGCATATACGATTCAATCTCGGCCACTCCGTCTGCGGCATTCTGATTGTTGCGCGGTTGGTGGCTGAGGCGCGCTCCGCTTTGGGCGACCAGATTGACCTCGCGTGCATCCAGGTGGATGCCGTGAGCCAGGATGGAGCGTTCGTTCAGCAGCCCGTGGTTGTAGAGCCGGTCCACCGAACGTGTCCCGGCCATCGCCAGGCTGCGGAACTGGCAGTATTCGTGCTCAGCGACATGGGTATGAAACCCGGTACCCTGGGGAACGGATGCCCGGCAGGCTGCCATCGTATCTTCTGAAATCGTCATCGGAGCGTGAATGCCAAAATTAGCCTTGACGCGGCCGCCGGCCACCTGCTCGCGATTGCAGCGGCGTATAAAGCGGGCGTTTTCAGCAATACCGGCTTTGGCGCGTTCCGGCCCGTCGCGGTCGGTCACCTCGAAACACAAAACCGAGCGCAGCCCGGCTTCATCGACCACTTCGGCCATCATGTCCAGCACGCCGTCGATGCAGTTGGGAGAAGAGTGGTGATCGAATAAGGTCGTGGTACCATGCTTAATCGAATCAATCACTCCATTCCAGACGGAGTAACGCACATCATCGGCGGTGAGCGCTTTATCAAAAGGCCACCACATTTTTTCTAAAATCGTTGGAAGCGTGATCGGGGCATCTCCTGGAACGGAAATCCCGACAGCATAAGCACTGTAATAATGGCCGTGAGCATTAATATTACCTGGCATTACATACTGACCGTGAGCATCTAACCTCTCCTCAGAGGGGTACTTCTCGGTCAAATCCCGGGTGGGAGCCATTTCTTTGATCTTTCCATCCGAAATATAAAGAGCGTAGTTTGGAAGGATCTGGTTGGGTTGTCCCCACGTAATTAAGTTTGCATTGGTGATTAACATTCATATACTCCAAATACCCCCGCGGGTGCACGGGGGTAGAATAGCTTTTTGATTAATTAACCTAGAACCTTTGCGCCCAAGGCTTTCGTAATCTCCATATAACCATATACCGATCGAATAAGTTCGTCAACCTCACAATATTCATCTACTTTATGTGCCAGGAGCACCGATCCGGGCCCAAACATAATCGTAGGGATATTCCGTTCTCCAGCGCTGGTAGAGCCATTCGAGCAGAACTGGGCGCCATAGGTTTCGGTTGAAAGTCCGGCTGCTTTCATGCCTTCGAGTGCAAGTTGAACCCATTTTGAATCCGGTTCGATTGCCCAGGCGGGGTGGAAGTCCCATGCAGTAATATCAATTCCGGTAAAACTTGGGACTGTAACTTCTTCGAAATCGATTGAAATATCCCTTAATCCTTCCAGAGCTTTCTTATGCAATTCCATGACGGTATTCATGGTTTCGCCGCGCACGGTACGACGGTCGAAAACTACCTGGCAGGCATAAGGCACCGTGGACGCACTAGGGAAAGGACTGGAAATGATCTGGATAGGTTCCATCACACTTTTTCCGAGCAAGACATCTTCCACAGGGGCGATCTGTCGCACCCGCCGGATGGTTTCAACCGCTTTATCGATTGCATTATCACCCGCTTCGGGCGAAGAACTGTGACAGGATTTTCCCTGCACAGAAAAAATCACGCGCGAGCGGCCTTTATGACCCGTAGCAAGGCGGCTGTCTGTGGGTTCCCCGATGATCACGCCATCTGGTTTGACCGCATCAAGTACATAATCCAACGCAGCGCCTTCCAGGGGTTCTTCACCGACGGAACCCACCGCATAAACCTCACCGCAAAGATCCTCATAGGGTATGGCCGCCAAAGCCACGGTGAATGCGGCCAAGGATCCTTTATCATCAATGGCGCCTCGCCCCCAGATCTTGCCTTCACTGATTTCGCCCCCAAAGGGCTCATGATTCCAGGCGGCGCGGTCGCCAACTTCAACAGTATCCATGTGAGCGTCAAAAACCAGTTTTGGGCCGGGCTTGCTGCCGCGCCGCATGCCGATAGAATTTCCGGCTTCATCGATCCAGACCTTTTCAAACCCTAAATCGCGCATCCTCTTGGCATTCGCATTCGCCACTTTTTCCAAATCGCCTCCCAAGCCGGGATTGCGGATCAGATCTTGAAGATAACTGACTACTTCTTCTTCAATATTGAACTTAGCCATTCCATACTCCTTTACACGCCATCCGCAAATGCGTCGATGACTTCTTTGATATTCCCCATTAATGGGTAGAGGATCGGGCAGGTTACGCCAGCTTCTTTATACTGTTTTACCTTTGCCCGACATTCCTCGGCGGTTCCAACCGCCATGATGTTTCTTACAATTTCTTCCGGGATGACGGCGCTGGCGCGTTCGTAGTCCTCGTTGGTGGCCGGCCAGCCCATCAGCGCCTTGGCTTTGTCCGCAATCTCCTCGCTGACGCCGCTGGCTTTCATAATGTGTGGTTCGGTGGCAAAGTAATAGGCGGCCAGTTTTTTGCCTTCGTGCATGGCAGCCTGCGGGTCTTTATTGGACATGGAGACCACCATCAATTCGGGCAGGTCCAGGTCTTTGAGCGTCCTGCCGGCTTTTTTGGCACCTTTTTCCACCAGGGCGATAGCGCGTTTCACATAATCCACTGAAACGCCGTAATTCAGGCAAACGCCATCCGCAATCTCACCGGCCATTTCGAGCATTTTGTCGCCAGTAGCCCCAATATAAATGGGGATATCGCGTGGGGATTTATCCCCCCAGACCACATCCAAGCTTACATTGGTCATATTAACGAATTCACCATGATAGGTGACTTCTTCCATGGCCAGCAACTTGCGAATTACCTCAATATTCTCCCGCATGGCGGTCAAAGGCTTGTGGAGATTGACTCCGACCCGGCTGGCGATAGGTTCCCACCATGCCCCAAGGCCGAGCATTACCCGCCCCTGCCCATCCACTTTACCACCGACTTCCCATAAAGAACTGAAACTTGCCGCGATGACAGCCGGGTTACGAGTCCAGATAGGAAGTACGCCGGAACCAACGCGCAATCGCTTGGTGTTACTTAAAAATGCGCTCATAAAAACGATTGCATCTCTGGCGAGGCGGTTATCGCCCTGCCAGATTTCGCTAAAGCCACGTTCTTCCATATATTTGGCCAATTCAATCTCTTCACGAAAATCAACCTTGTCCTGCATATAAATAGCCATTCGTTGTGTCATAGCACTCTCCAGAATAAAAAATTAATGCCGGTTTTTGTATGTAAGAATTCTGACATCTTACAGTTTAAAATATTCTATAACACCATAAGGGCTTTGTCAAGCATTAAATTTGGTGGTTATCGATTTCGAACAATACGGCGGATGATGTGGAAATTTAAATGGGTTGTAATGAAGTAGTTGCGCGATAGTTCTATCGGCTTCCCATTGTCAGCGTAGATGGTTTCTTCCAGGAGCAGCAAAGGTTTCCCGCGTTCAATTCTCATCCATTGGGCGGTTTCTTTATCCGCTGCAATGGCATACAAGTTTGTGATGGCATGATCGAGGCGGATCTTGCCCCGCTCCTGCAAGTAATCGATCAGGGAGCCCCCTTCATAACTCTTAAGCTCATCAAGGTTTGCAAATTCTAGTGATACAAAGCTCTTTAAATAAGCAAAAATTTCCTGCTTTCCTTTCAACGTGACTTCCACCTGGATAATCGGCAAGCCTTCATCAATTTCTAGTTTTCGGGCGGTTTCCGAGTAGGCATTCGTCTGGTTGACCACCCAATCTTCTCTTTTGGAGTGGACGCCTGCATTTTTCGAAAGACGTACCATCCCTTCCACAAGTTCAAGCCCGCCCTGAAGCCTGCCTCGCGCCGGCGCGGTGACGAAAGCGCCTACTCCATGCCTTCTTTCAATAATTCCCTGGTTTTCAAGAGTTCCCATAGCTTCGCGCAATGTGGTGTGGGAGACGCCCAGTATTTGCGCCAGTTCGACTTCAGGCGGAAGCCTGTCTCCCGGCTTGTATTTTGATAGTTCAATTATTGAATTCAAAGCTTCAATGGTTTGATCATACAAGGGGCGTTGGTCAGGTTTGATGGATTTATTTGCATTTTTGCCATCGACAGGTTCAATTCGGGGATTGATGACTTGACGGACAAGACGGAAATTAAGAAAATTCGAAAGAAAATAATTCCTCTCAAAGATCACGGGGTTGCCAGTTTCTGTAAAATAAGTTTCAGTTAGAATCAGGAGAGGTGTGCCGTCCGGCACCTGCAGCCAGTCCGATATTTCCTGTTCGGCATCGATCGCGTGAATATTGGTGTGGGTATAGCTGATTTTGGGTTCTTCCAGTTCGATCATATAATCGAGTAGAGATCCCCCGGTGAACCGTTCCAGCTTGTTTATATTCACCAGATTGGAAGGGATGTAATTATCCAGGTAAGAAAATGTATTGAATTTGTCTCGAATAGTGGTTTGAACACGAATCAAGGATGCATTTTTTTGCAGTCCTAAGATATCTGCGATCTCGTCAGTTGCTGAAACCTGGTTGACCACTCTGTAACCAATTTCTGCTTGTATGCTTGAATTCTCTGCCAGGGATTTGACGCTTTCCAACTGCTCCAAACCACCCTGAATGGTTCGCTGGCCAAGAACCGTGATAAATGTTCCAACGCCATGCCGGCGCTCAATGACCCCTCGGGTTTCAAGGTTTCCCATCGCTTCCCGTAGCGTGGGGCGTGAAACACCAAGTATTCTTGATAGCTCAATCTCACCGGGCAGGCGGTCTCCCGGGTTGTATTCTCCTTGTTCAATGAGGCGCAAGAGAGCATCCATTGCTTGCCCATGCAATGGCCGTTTGTCCGGCTTTACAGAAAAGGTATTGTTATCCATACTTATTTAAATAACTTTCGATATGGCTTTTCTAGAGTAGAGGATATGTTTTTAAGAGTCTTGACCTCTTACAGTAAATTATACCAGTAGAGTAGAGAACCGGATTAAAACCGTGATCGTTCCAGAATTGGTAATATACCAATGAAGAAACAGGATGGAAGGCTACGCCCCGGCAAAATGCCAATGTTAGGCGATCAAGTCAACCAGGCACAAACCGTGAGCCAGATGGTTACCAGCA
>JADLFQ010000055.1 GCA_020845515.1 Anaerolineaceae bacterium
CCAACGACCCGCAGAACGACGTTGACGGCGACGGGATCAGCGGCCACATTGACAACTGCCCGACCGTCTCCAACCCCTCCCAGGCCAACGCCGACGGCGACGGCATGGGTGACGCCTGCGACCCGGATGACGATAACGACGGTGTATTGGACGGCGCAGATGTCTGCCCGGGCTTCGATGACACCATTGACACGGACGCCGACGGCATCCCCGACGGCTGCGACGCCATGCCGAATGACAACGATAATGATGGCGTGAATGACGGCGCAGACGTTTGCCCGGGCTTCGATGACACCATTGACACGGACGCCGACGGCATCCCCGACGGCTGCGACGCCATGCCGAATGACAACGATAACGACGGCGTGAATGACGGCGGCGACAACTGCCCGACCGTCTCCAACCCCGCCCAGACCAACACCGACGGCGACAGCATGGGCGACGCCTGCGACCCGGATGATGACAACGACGGGGTGCTCGACGCAGCGGATACTTGTCCAATAACCCCCAACTGGTTTGTGGATGCAGATGCTGACGGTATTGATGACGCCTGCGACCCGAACATCGCGATCCCATCCTCCGGAGGCGGCTCTACAGCCAAATCGAGCGGACCTGGAGAGACAGGTGGCCGCTTTGTCATCCCGGTCACCGGCAGACAGGTGATGAAGATTGACTGCGCCAACCCAACCACGATCATGCAGCTGGATAACAGCAACCGTGTTCTCTTCAACGGTCTGTGCGGCTATGACGGCGTGCTCGAGACCGAGCCCGAAAGCGGCATTGCCGGTCTTAAGCCGCTGCCCGCCGGCATGACCTTTGTCTCCGGCATGAACATCTCCATCCTGCAAAATAACTCGCCGGTGAAGCCCCTGCCCGACAAGAGCTCGGTGACGGTCTCCTTCTTCAACCCCCAGGCTGCGCCAGACAAGAAATTCAGCATCCTCTTTTGGGATGCCGCCGCCGGCGATTGGGTAAAACTGCCCGCACAGGTAACGAAAGACGGCAAATTCGTCCCGACTGATCTGTATGGCGATACAGATGCGGACAAGCCGGAAGTTTTAGACGGTGTGCACACCAGCGGCTACCGCCTGGAAGTCACCCTCAATTTTGGCGGCATATTCATCCTCGCCGCCGAGTAACAGATACCTGCAATACACGCTCCTCCCCCAAGAAGGAACATTTTGGGGGAGGAGCCGCGTCTTTTGCACCCCACACAATCTACGGCGCAGCATAAAACAAGCATTTCCCCCCTCGTCATTCCCTAAAAACAAGAAAAGAAGGGCTTTTAAAAAAACAGTCTCCAGGTTTTGAAACCAACCCGGAGGACTGTCTCTTTCTGAATGGATTTAACTGTTAGATCAGTTCTTTCAGCCCTTTCCAGACCTTCTCAGGAAGGATCGGCAGGTCGCGCACGCGCACTCCGCAGGCATCAAAGACGGCATTGGCAACCGCAGGCCCCACACCGTCCATCGGGATTTCAGCAACCGCCTTGGCGCCGTACGGGCCGCTTGGCTCGTAGGTTGGCACCAAAATCGCCTGAATTTCCGGCGATTCATCGGCTTCATAGATGCGATAATCGCCGATACGGGTGGTGAGCACCCTGCCCTTTTCATCATAGGCGATATCTTCGGAGATCGCCATGCCAAGCGCCTGTAACTGTCCACCCTCCACCTGACCGGCCGCAGTGGCCGGGTTGATCGCCGTGCCGCAGTCCACCGCCATAACCATGCGCGGCACACGTACCATGCCGGTCTCCATATCCACTTCCACTTCCACAAACTGCGCGCCAAAGGGCGGCGGCGCATAGTAGGACATGTGCGAAGCAGTCGCCATAATCTGGCGCTGATCCATCGTGTGCAGGCTGTGCAAAGCAATATCCTGCAGCGAAACGGAGCGCCCATCAGCGGCATACGCGTGCCGGTTGCGCAAATACATGCCCTCGGTGGTCGTCTTGAGCATCAGCGCGGCGCGCTCCAGGATCTGGCGGCGCACCTCTTCGGCAGCCTTTTTGGCTGAGCCGCCGGAGATGAACGTGGTGCTTGAGGCGTACGCGCCCACGTCAAAGGGGGTCATATCGGTGTCCGAGGAATACACTTGAATATCTTGCAGGGCGCAGCCGAGTGTCTCCGCGGCAATCTGACCGATGACTGTATCCGAGCCGGTGCCCAAATCGGTGCCGCCAACAAGCAGGTTGAAGCTGCCGTCGTCGTTCATTTTGATTGATGCACCTCCCATATCGAGGCCCGGGATGGCCGTCCCGTGCATGCACGTCGCCGCACCAATGCCGCGCCGGATGTGCGGGCGTTCCGGGTCAATGTGCCAGTTCGGATCGCCGCGGCGTTCCCAGCCGATCGCTGCGGCGGCTTTCTCGAAGCACTCCTCCAGGCCGCAGCTCATCACCACTTGCTCGATCGCGCCGCCCTCGCCAAGCGCCGTCGAAATCGGAATCGAGTCTCCCACCCGCACGGCGTTCTTGAGGCGGAACTCCATCGGGTCGAAGCCGGCCTCGTGCGCAATTTCATCTATGACGCTCTCCAACCCAAACACGCCCTGCGGACCGCCATACCCGCGGAACGCACCGGCGGGCGCCTTGTTGGTGTAATAAATTTCAGCACGATAACGCAGCGCCCCGCAGCGGTACGTGGAAAGGCCGCGCAAACCTGTAACGCTGGCAACCGTCGTTCCATGCTGCCCGGACGCACCGGTGTCCGAAATCACGGTCATATCCAGCGCGCGCAGCGTGCCATCGCGCATCACGCCAGCCTTGAAGGTGCTGAACATCGGATGGCGGGAGCGCGAACTGGTGAACTCCTGCTCGCGGGTGTATTCAAAGCGTACCGGCCGGTTGGTCGCCAGGGTCAGGTGGGCGGCCAGGTCTTCGATCGCCATTTCCTGCTTGCCGCCAAACCCGCCGCCGATACGCGGCTTGATCACGCGGATACGCTTGACCGGCAGGCCGATCAGCGGTGAGAGCATGCGCCGGGTATGGAAAGGCACCTGCGTTGAGGTGCGCACCACCAGGCGCTCATCTTCATCCCAATAAGTGATGCAGATGTGCGGTTCGATATGTACGTGCTGCTGCTTCGGTGTGTAATATGTGCGTTCGATGACGTAGTCGCATTCGGCAAGCGTTTTTTCCACATCGCCAACTGAGGCGTCAATGGTGCTCGCCAGGTTGCGCTGCGCATCCGCGATGCCAACAGCATCCGGCTCATCGTGAATGACGGGCGCGCCGGGCTTGCCGGACTCGCGCGCATCAAGCACCGCAGGAAGAACTTCGTAATCCACCTCAATCAACTTAAGCGCCTGACGGGCGATTTCCGGCGTTTCGGCTGCCAGAATAGCCACCCGGTCGCCCACATAGCGCACCTTGGAATCGAGCGAAACCTGATCCCACGGTTTGGGGTTCGGCCACGACTGCCCGCCGGAGGCGTAGATCACGCGCGGCACATCCTTATAGGTCAACACGGCATGCACGCCGGGGTAGGCGCGCGCCCTGGAGACATCAATATTGCGGATGCGGGCGTGTGCGTGCGGGCTGGTGAGCATGCCGGCATATAACATCCCCGGCAGGTTGATGTCATCGGTAAACGCCGGTTTGCCCTTCACCAGTTTGACCGCATCCACTTTGATCTCCGGCTTCCCGACCACATCGGTATGCGCTTCCGGTGCGACCCACGGCGCGGTGCGAATGGTGGGTTTGACAGAAACACTCGTCCCCCCTGCCCCGCTTCCGCTGCCATGCAGGTCCGGGATGTCCCGGCCCAGATCGGATTCGCCCGTCAGGCCGAACGCCAGGTCGAGCGGGATACCAACGCCGTCAATCGGCATCACCTCTTCACCGCGCAGCACGGCTGCTGCGCGCAGGATGGCTTCAACAGGTCTGACATAGCCGGTGCAGCGGCAAATTGTCGAACTGATCGCATCACGCGCATCCTCCAGCGTGGGGTATTTTTCTTTATCGAGCAGTGCTTTGGTCGCCAGGATCATCGCGGGGGTGCAAAAACCGCACTGAATGGCGCCGTTTTCTGTAAATGCTTGTTGGATCGGGTGAATGGTATTAACCTCGCTCATTCCCTCGACCGTTTCGATCTCATGACCATCGGCCTGGGGGGCCAACAGAATACAAGCTGGTACAAGCTTGCCGTTCAGCAAGATGGAGCACGCGCCGCACTCGCCAGTTTCGCAGCCATGTTTGACGCTGAGTACGCCGGCGCGGCGCAGTGCATCCAGCAGGCTTTCATTCTGTCCTACTTGAAGTTCAGTCTCTTTTCCGTTTAGCTTAAATGAAATATTCATCACATCCTGCCTTTATCCTCTGGCTTTTGCGCTTTTATCCCAGGCAACAGCCAGCGCGCGGCGTGTGAGCACGCCCGCCATGGCGCGGCGGTACTCGGCGCTGCCGCGGTAATCACTTTGCGGATCTGCTTGTTCTCCGGCCATCGCCGCCGCCCGATCGAGCAAATCTGCGGAAAGCGCCTGACCTGCAAGCATCTTTTCAACGTTTGTCAGCCGCAGCGGGATCGGGTTTGCGCCCGCCAGTGCAACACCGGCCCGGCGCACCGCGCCGCTTTCCAATGCCAGCACCGCCACAGCCGCAACAATGGCACGGTCGCGCGGCGTCCGTCCGACCCGCGCCAGTGCGCTGAAGGCGTCCGGCGCAGAAACAAAGCTCACCGCCGCCAGCACTTCCCCGCGCCGCAGGGCACTCCCGCCTGCGGCGATAAATTCTTCCAGTGGCGCTTGCCGGGTCTGTCCTTCCGCCTGCTGGACGGTCACAACCGCATCCAGTGCCATTAACGCCAGCGGGATATCCGGAGGGCCGCCGGCGTCCAAGATCGCGCCGCCCACACTCGCCAAATTGCGCAAACCGAGCGTCGCTGAGATATAGGCAGCTTCGACAAGCAGGCCGCCCGCCTCATCCTTGAGGGAATCCGCTTCGTACAGCGTCTGCAGGGTTGTCATCGCCCCCAGGCGCACCTGTCCGTTCCCGCGCTGGATCGTGTCCAGCCCGAGCTTCTGTAAATCCACAAACGCATCCACATCAAAATCGGTCAACGCCTTGGGGCGCGGATTAATGATGAAAGGAGCGGTATGCACATCCGTCCGGTTGAGCAGTTGGTGTGCTCGCGGCCAGTCTTCAGGTCTGTGATACTCTTTCTGTTGTACAGCCATTTCCACCTCTCTTGTCTTTCTGCTTCAAAGATCTTTCACCAAGTTACTTAAACCATTGAAAGGACTTTCCCGACTTCCGCCATCAACTCGACAGCCGTGTTCGTCTCCAGGATCGGCAGGAGAAACTCGTCGAATTGATTGCGCGACATCAGGTCCGAAAGTTCACGGGCACATTCAGCCTCCGTGCCCATAATGACAAAGGGCGCAATCCATTCGTCCTTAATCAACTTGCCCGCTTCCACCAAACCTTTTGCACCCATCGTCGAAGCGACGGCAGCAACGTCGTCCGGCGTCATACCAATGACATCCTTGACCTCTTGCGGCGAATCGACAAGGCGGTAGGTCATGTGCGGGCGCAGTTCCTGCATCACGCGCTCATGGGTGATCACCATTGTCGAGTAGCAAATTTTGGGGGCATTGCCGGTGCCTTGCGCGCCGCTCTTGATCAGTTCCACCGATTTTGGAAGGAAATCTTTATGGATAAAATCGAGTACGACGCCGTCTGCCAGTTCACCACCCAGCTTGAGCATCTTGCTGCCGCGTCCGGCAATCCATACCGGCAAGTTGGGGCGCGGGTAATTGATGCTCGCATCTTTCAGTTTGACAATCTCGCCGTCAAAGGTGACTGTTTCGCCGCGCAGCAGCGGACGGATCGCCTGGAGCATCTCCCGCACGGCAGTGAGCGGTTTTTGGCGTTCGATGACCATCGGCGCCAGCGTCAGGGTGCCGCCAGCTCCCAATCCTAAAAAGGCGCGCCCACCCGAAAGCTCATCCAGCGTGGCAATCGCCGAGGCGGTCGCCGCCGGATGGCGGGTAAACGGACTGGTGATGCCGGTGCCCAATTGGATTTTTTCGGTTTTCTGTCCAATTGCCGTCAGGCTGACGTAAACATCGCGCGTGGCAAGGCCCTCATCATAGACCCAACACTTATCGTAACCCAGTTTTTCAGCCTCTTGCCCCAGTTCAACCACCTTCGACATCGGCACGTCTGGGATCAGATTGACACCTTTTACAATCATGCTGCCTCCTGACAAAAAAGAATACTTTGGCAAAGGTTTAAGGGCTTTAAGGAAATGTTGCGCAACAGCGTTCCCTTAGTAACGCTTCATACAAGATTATAGCAAAGTTTTCTAAAAAAGAGAAAGTTAGTCTTATTTTTTCAAACAAGTCCGGCTGTCTCAAACTCAAGAGCGGGCTTTGGAGCTTTAAGTCCGGGCATTCCAATGTTTCTGGTGTGTTTTGAGTGCTTCGTCCTCAAGAATTGGGCCAATCACTTCGGTCGGCCTTTTCCCCCTGGCAAAGACTTCTCTGGAGGGCAGGCAAAAAGTGCTGCCATTAATTTCAGCCACCTTTTCAGCCGACCAGCCGTAAACCAGCGTTGGAATTCCCGCCCAATAGATCGCTGCGGCGCACATGGCGCAGGGCTCCGAGCTGCTGTAAAGGATGCTCCGGGCGAGGGTTTCCGGGCTCAATTCCTGCGAAGCCATGCTGACCAGGTTGAGTTCAGCATGGCGCGTTACATCGTGTTCTGTAAATCTCGTACTTTCAGCAGTGAGCAAAATTTCTCCATCACAAACCAGCAGCGCACCAAAAGGCTCATTGCTGCGCTCCATCGCCTGTTCGGCAAGTTCAATTGTTTTGCGAATAAAAGTTTCATGTGTCCCGGTCATTTTCTCTCCACTTTCCCGTTTCTTATTTTGGTTTTTCTTCCCTCTCTTTTAACCCGACTTCCAACGCCAGCAAGGCATATACCCTGGCGGTTTCCACCATGTTCTCCACCGTCGGATCAAAGCGCGTTGGGCCATACGTCAGCGAAGCCACGCCGTACTCGTTGAAAACGTTGTGGTCGCGCCACATGCTGGAGAATTTCGGTTCGGTCATTTCCAATTTGGAGCCCAGCACATCTTGATGGCTCTTGCGCAGCGCGTCCACGAAGGGCGCAATCTTTTCCTGGTCGGCGTGATACCCCTGACGGTACAGGTACAATTCGATCTCAGCCTCCACGCCGGTTTCCGAAACCGCGTTTTGCAGTTCGCTCAGCACCTCCCCCGGAACCATGCCGGGTAAAATCCTCACATCCAGGAACAGATCGCATTTCTCGCACCCGCTGGAAACATAATAGGGCGCGCCGCCCCGAATGGCGCCGATTTGCACCTTTGGAACCACCGTTCCGCCGGAGAACTGCACACTATGCTTTTGCTCGTACTCGCGTGCAAAGCGTTCCAACGCTTCGACCACAGGGATCATCTTAACGATCGCGTTGGGGTGCTCTTTAAAATCCTGAGGGTGCTCCGCCCAGGGGGTGTATTGCCAGTCGCCGGTGACGGTGATCTTAAAAAATGTCTTGCCCGCTTCCACCCAGCTCACCTTAAAATCCGTCCCCTCAGCCGCGACGCCGTAATCGGCAATGATGCCGCCGTGCGTCATCATATACTCCGCACCGATGTCCTTCCCGTGAAAAAAAGGACCCTGAAACTCCTCCACCGGTTCCTGCCCCATCTCCCCCGGGCAGGCGGTCAGGTAAATGTCGCCCAATAAGGGCACACCCGCTTTTTTCAGCGCTTTGGCGGCGATCAGAAAGCAAGCCATCGGTCCTTTGTCGTTGTTCACGCCCTGCCCCACCAGCTTCCCATCCACCAGTTTGGCGGTCTGCCACCACGGGTTCTCCATATTTTCGGGTTTGAAGCGCCAACTGTCGGTCACATGCCCGCGCGGCCCGGTAACATCCAGGTGGCTGGAAAAAAGAAGGTTGTACCCGTGCCCTTGTCCTTTCAGTTTGCCAATGACACTGAAGCGGTCTTCGGTCATTCCAACGCGCTTGGGGTTAAACCCCTCCTGTTTCATCCACGCATACACATAGTCCCCTGCCTCTTTTTCATACGGAAACGGGCTGGCAATGTTCGACAGCGCCAGGATGAGATCGGTAAGCTCCTGCCCGTCAATTTGATCCAGCACTTTTTGCTTCCAGTTTTCAGGGTTTGTTCTCATACTTCCTCCTCCAATACCGTATAGGTGCAACACCACCCACCACACCCCCTTATATTTTCCTCCCAATTATAGGACGTTTTTTAAGAAAACACCACCGGCGGCAGATTGTTTTTGCCCTCCCGTTGGCCTCACTCCTGTTTATTTTCCTGAATTTTTGAACAGCTATGCTACAATACGCTCTAAAGCTTCATCATCATTACTGGTTTTTTTCAGAAGGCGGTGAGATATGCTCAAACAAGGCAAGGCAATTAAAAAAATCCCGGGCGGCAAGCTGGTGCGCGTGGATGCAAGCCATTCCCCCGGGCGCATCGAAAGCGTTAAAATTACCGGCGATTTCTTTCTGGACCCCGCAGATTTGATCGTCGAGATCGAGGACAGCCTGAGAGGTGCAAAGCTGCCGCTTGAAAAAGCGCAGGCGGCTGCTCAATTGCAAAGTTTGCTGGACGCCCAAAGCGCAACCCTGATCGGCTTTGCCCCGGCGGATCTGGTGGACATTCTGGAGGAGGCGCTGCAATGAAATACCGCATGATTCCTTTTCGTTACTTCAGCGCCGCGATGAACATGGCAATTGATGAGACCCTCATGGAGGGCATTCGCGCCGGCGGCGCCCCGGTCATCCGATTCTACGGCTGGGAGCCCTCCGCCGTCTCAATCGGGTACTTCCAGGGGTTGGAATATGAAGTCAACCGCGAAGCATGCCGCCGTGGCGGGGTGGATGTCGTCCGCCGCATCACCGGCGGCGGCGCGGTCTTCCACGACCGCGACGGCGAGATCACCTATAGCATTCTGGGTCCCCTGAGCGAATTTCCAGCGGACGTAATCGAATCGTACCGCCTGATCTGCGGGCATCTTATTGATGCATTTGCCATGCTGGGGATTGAAGCCGCCTTCCAGCCGATTAATGACGTCACCGTGGATGAGAAAAAGATCTCCGGCAACGCCCAGGCACGCAAGCGCGGCGTATTTTTACAGCATGGCACCATTCTCTACCGGGTTTCGGTTGAGACGATGTTCACACTCCTGACCGTGAGCGAAGAAAAAGTCTCCGACAAGCTCATTCGCAGCGTCAAGAAGCGCGTCACCAGCCTGACAGATGTCAAACCGGTTGCTTTTGAAGAGCTGGCAGCCGCACTGGAGCGCGCCTTCAGCCAGGGGCGCGAGGTGGAACTGGGAGACTACACGGAGGAGGAACTGACGCGCGCACGCCAACTGGCCGCCGAGAAGTACAGCACGGAAGCATGGATCGCCATGCGGTAAATTGAACCACTCTTTGCAACAAAGACGATCGAAGGGGGTCAAAAAACGCTCCGCGTTTTTTGACCCCCTTTCTTATTTAATCTCTTGACATTTTCAAAAAATAGTATACAATAGAAAAATAATACATTGATACAATAAGACAAAGATACAAGAGAGGCCTATCGCTTGAACACCCTGTCCGGTCGCATCCGGTTGGATTTTCACTCTGCTGAGCCGCTTTACCTGCAAATTGCAGGGCAGATCGAGCAGATGGTGGCACGCGGCGATTTGAAAGTTGGCGAACAACTTCCCACCGTACGCGAGCTGGCGACTGAACTGCGCATCAACTTCAACACCGTCGCCCGGGCATACCGCTTGTTGGATGAAGCCCGCTTAATCTCCACCCAGCGCGGCCGGGGCACATACATTTGGGAAGAAGCGAGCCCTGCCATGCTCGAGCAGATCCGAAACCGCCGCCTTGAAGAAATGGCACGCCACTACCTTGAAGAAACCACCCGTCTGGGGTTTACCCTCCCGGAGGTGATTCGCGCTTTACAAACCCGGATTGAGAAAACCCGCTCTGAAACATCTGCACCAGAAGGCTCTCGCCGGGGTGAAGAGTAAACCCGGTGAGCATTTGTGACCGCGTGAGGGAGCTTTACAAAGCCGCGGCAGGGTTTTTCTGAAAATCGAACGATATTGATTTTATGAAATACGGAGGCAAAAATGAGAGAAAAAATGAGATCTAAAAAAGAAACCGAAGACCCGCAAGGGAAAGAAAACAAAACTCCCAAGGCGCCGGACACCACCCGCATCAGTTCCATAGGCTGGTTCGTGTTCCTTCTTTTTATAGGAGCAGCGGTTCTTGGCAGTGTACTGCTGGATTCTCGCGGCGTCTCCGAAGGATGGATCGCCTGTTATGCCGGGGGACTGCTTCTGGCCGGTCTCCTGCTGATGTACTCATTCAAGGTTGCCAACCAGTGGGAGAAAGCCGTTGTTCTGCGCCTGGGGCGTTACCGGGGTCTGCGCGGCCCGGGTTTCTTTGCCCTGGTTCCCATCTTCGATACCACGCCCATCTGGATTGACCACCGCGTCATGGTCACGCCTTTCAACGCCGAGAAGACGCTCACCAAGGATACCGTTCCGGTGGATGTTGATGCGGTCTTGTTCTGGTTGGTGTGGGACGCCGAAAAGGCCGCGCTGGAAGTGGAGGACTACAAAGCCGCGATCACCTGGGCGGCGCAAACCGCGCTGCGCGAAGTGATCGGGCAGATGCCGTTGGCGGATATCCTCGTTGGCCGCGCCAAGATGGACGCCGAGTTGCAGCGTATTATTGACGAACGCACCACTCCGTGGGGCATCACCGTCCAGTCGGTCGAAATCCGCGATGTTATCATCCCGCAGGATTTGGAGGACGCCATGAGCCGCCAGGCGCAAGCCGAGCGCGAGCGGCAGGCGCGTGTCATCCTGGGGGAATCGGAAATGCAAATTGCGGACAGTTTTGCAGAAGCCTCGCGCGCTTACATCAACAACCCGACCGCACTTCACCTGCGCGCCATGAATATGCTCTTCGAAGGTCTCAAGGAAAAAGGCGCACTTGTGATCGTGCCAAGCAGTGCGGTGGATACCATGAACCTGGGCGGTTTGAGCGGCGTGACCGCGTTGGCACAGCAGGCCATGCCGCTGCCCACTGCCCCGGCGGAAGAGGCTGGCTAAAATACCGGGCGTCCCGCCACCGAACCCTGCAGACAAAGAGCCTTGTTCGCAGGCTGGCTTAAAAACGCTCATTTTGCGCTATGATGATTATATAAAAAGTTTCACGTGAAACGTACAGAAAGTATCGAAAGGAAAAAATGAACAATCGCCTGACCTGGATCTTCTCACTGTTACTCATTTTAGCTGCCGTTCTCGTCAGCGTGGTGGCAGGCCCAAATTTACCGGAACAGGTAGCCACACATTGGAACGCATACGGTGAAGCAGACGGCTATTCTTTGCGCTTGACCGCCATGATGCTTACGCCCGCCATCATGGTCGGGATCACGCTTTTGCTGCTGGCAATTCCTTTGATTGACCCGCTCAAGGCAAATATCCGGTTGTTCCGCACCGCGTACAACCTGCTGATCATCTTTTTGAATCTGTACTTGCTCTACATTCATGTACTTACCGTTCTGTGGGGACTTGGGGTGCGTTACAACATGAACCGCGCCTTGACGCCCGCACTGGGGCTGCTGTTTTATTTTATGGGTGTGCTGATCGGAAAAGCACGGCGCAACTACATGATCGGCATTCGTACGCCCTGGACGCTGGCGAGCGATGTCGTCTGGGACAAAACCCACCGGCTGGGTGGTCTGTTGTTTAAAATTGCCGGCGTGCTGGCGTTGGTGGGTGTATTTTTCCCCAACTATGCCCTCTGGTTCATCCTTGTACCGGTGCTGGCGGCGACAGTCTGGTCACTGGTCTATTCGTATGTCATTTACCGCCGTGAGGAGCGGGCTGCGCACTAGGTTCCTGCCCTTCCTGCCCAGCCTTGGGAATAAGCAGAGTAAGCTGTTTCTGACGTTTCACGTGAAACGTTACGCCCGAAACAACGTATATCGTATGCAGGAAGATCAAATCTTTTGAAAAGGAACTTTGAAAATGTCTGAAAATTTAAGTGACAAGAGCATGAAATCGTTTTCTCCCGCCTTGGGGTTGATCTTCGGCGTCCCGGTCGGGGCGCTCTTTGGGATCATCCTCAACCAGAGCATCGCCGTCTTTGCCGGCGCCGGTGCGGGGCTGGGGTTGATTGCGGGCGCGGTCATTCAAGCCATCCTGGCCAAAAAGAAGTAGCCAGAAAAGAAAGGCCTTCCGGCCGATCTTATCAGCGTGACGTGCGGGTTGCCTTTTCCCTGCAAGGGGTGCTGCGCGGTGGATGATCTGGCCGCCTCTTCGCACAAGGATAAAGTGTCAGGCTGGCGCTGCCGGTGGGGTTCTTTTTGAGGCGGCTGCTTTGTTGTTTTCATCAGGCATCTGGTTTTGTACAATTCGAGTGGCGGAAAAGTTCAATTAAACAGAACATATATTCTATTTAATGCAAACATTTCTTATGAATCTCTAATCTAATTAACCCTTGCATATTTTTCCCGGAGGGTGTATAAGTAGCGTTGTCAGGCGCCGGGATGCCCCCCTCATTCCGGTGCTTGATACTTTTAAAGCCCCTTTATAAAAACCACCAGTTCATTCCTCCGCCCAATTGCAGCCTTGCCGGGAGGCTTCGCACCTCTCTTGGACAAACTGGAAAATCGTACGGCAGCCCAAACCACCACCCAAGGGTTCTGCCGGTAAGAAGCCCAAAGAATCAAAAACCGCCGGGCGGGGATAGCCACAAGACGGGACACCCACTTGGCCGACATGACTATCCGTATCTTTTTGCAGTTTTAAGCGATCATGCCGGGCTCTCATGGGCGGGCTGAAACCCCGCGCGTGCTGGCCGCAGTCAGCCTGTGTTACAGGCAGCCAGCAATTCGCTGGAAGACTCCAGGTTCATGCCATCCAGGGGCTGCAGTTCGTAACCCAGTGAGCGGAGCAGGAGGCAACATTCACGATGGACAGCATCCCCATGCGTGGCTAGAAAGATGATGGGGTGGTATTGCGCCAACACAGACATCGCGCCTGAAAGCGCCGCCGCTTCACCGCCTTCGATATCCATCTTGATGCAATCGGGTGCCGGCAGTTCGCCGCTGGCGATGAGTTCGTCCAGGGAAACCATTTCAACCTGAAGTTTACCGGCTGGCGAGAGCCGCCCCATCGCTCTGCCTGGAGAATCTTCGAAGCAGGCTGTGCCGTATTTGTCTGAAACCGCAGCCTCGAGAACAGTCGCGTTCTCAACATTATTCAAGCGCAAATGCTCTTTCAGATAAACCAGGTTTGCCGGGAGGGGTTCGAAGGCAAATATCCTGCCGCCAGGTCCGGCAAGCACTGACGCCAGAAGGGTATAGTAGCCGACATGCGCGCCGATATCAAAAACCACGCTATTCTCTTTCACGGTCTGCTCGAACACAATCCGCTTGCCGCGTTCAAACGTGCCCAGCCAAAAACCATGCAGGCTGGAGCCTGCAATCCACTTCTTGCCTCTCAGCCTGCCCTGCAGGACCGGCAGGACAGTTTGAGGGGGAATCAGCCGGAGCGGTAAGCGCAGAAGTTTCCCGAACAGCAATTTATCTGAAATCCCGGAGAAATAGTTCATCGCATCTGGCGGCTGGCTGCCATCACTTGAGGGGGTGTTAATGGTTTACGCCCGCGAAGAGTCACCCGCCCTGCGGGGCGTTTTGTCCGGCAACTTTTCCGAACACAGAAATATTTTGGCCCTGCGTTATGGCAATTCGGTGACCAGAAAATCGTCGAAGGAAATATTCGTATCGTTGGTCACTTCCTCGCCGCTCCAGACTAATAACCCGACGCCACCGTTTGTGTAAGTGGCATCGGAAACTGAAGCAATCTTTTTGCCATCCACATACAACGTCAATGCGCCGTTGCCGCAGTCCGCAGCGAGGCGATACGAGGAAGCGTTCTGCACGATCAGGTCAGAGGAGCCCCACTTATCGTTGTTCGTAAGAAAAACATCTGTCTGCCCGGGTGCGGTTATGGCAATTGCATACTCGCCTGCCGGCGTCATGGCAAGATAATAGTAGGAATCTTTGGAGGACTGTTTGTTGCACAGAATGCCCAGCGCGGTGGTGGAATCAGATTCGTGGTTGATGGCTGTGACCTCGATGTGCACGTTCTGATAGGTTGTGTCGTCGGGTGTGCTCCAAGCGAACCAGTTTTGGGCATAAATAATGAACTGCAGGGCGGCATTTGCGTATTCGATGGAACTGTCAGCATCCGTGCCCGTCCCCCAGCGGGAGGCAGTAAAGTCATCGCTCAGCAGCGTCTTGTCCACAACCGGCTCGGTTTGGGTTGGCAAGGGCTGGGTTTGGGTGGGCGAGGGCGAGGGCGTGCTTTTGCCGCCGCCAAAAGACACCCCGCATGCCAGGCTGGTCAGGACAAGAAAAACAACTGGTAAAAGAACTTGAAATTTTTTGCTCATAGCACATCTCCTGAACTCTGAATAAAAGCGGAGACGATTAAATCTCTGCTGCCCCCGGCGGAAGACAGCAAAACTGCTGCGTCATTCCGCAGGATGAATACCACCCCAAACCATTTTCGAAATCGTACGCGATCTCCAACCTCGTAACCAGGCAGAAAATTATAAGACTTATTTTACCTGTTCTACCTTTTTAATTCAAGTTAATGTTTGTTTAATCCGGGTGATAAAAGAGTGGTCAACTGGCGGGGAGAAATCTTTCACACGGAAAGCAAATCTTCTCGGCGGAGATCAACCCCGACAGAGACAATACAAGCGAGGCTTCCAATCCATTCTCACATGCGAGGCAGCCCATCGAACCTTGCCCCGGGTTTCTTAATGTCAGACAATTGACATTTGGCGGGAAGTGGTTACAATTAGGGATAGGGATGGATTGCCATCCGGCTGTACCCCTAACATCACACACTTAAATTGTCTTGCGATCAGGGCTTTATACAACCCAAATTAAACCCAATAAAATGCGGAGGATGTTATGCAAAAAGAAATTGTACAAGAAATTCAAAAGCGTGTGGCAGCGAAGGATGCAGAGATCAAACAATTCATGCGCGAGATATGCGCCATCCCCAGCGTGGAATCGCAGCTCAAAGATGTGGGCGAGCGCATCGCCGCAGAAATGCGCAAGCTGGGTTTTGAAGGCGTCCGTTTTGACAAAATGGGCAACATCCTCGGGCATATCGGCAATGGCAAACGCGTCATCGTGTACGACTCGCACATTGATACGGTTGGCGTCGGCGATCCGGCCGCCTGGGAGTGGGACCCGTTCAAGGGCAAGATCGAAGACGGCTATCTCTACGCCCGCGGCGCCAGCGACGAAAAGCAGAGCACGCCCGGCATGATCTACGGCCTGGCGATCGCGCGCGACCTCGGTCTGTTGGAAGGCTGGACAGCCTACTACTTCGGCAACATGGAGGAGTGGTGCGACGGCATCGCCCCCAACACATTTGTCGAGGTGGACCCCGCTGTTCGCCCCGATTTTGTCGTCATCGGCGAGCCGACCAAAATGCTGACCTATCGCGGGCACAAAGGCCGCCTGGAGATGAAGGTTGTCGCCAAGGGGCGCAGCGCGCACGCCGCCAGCAACCACCTGGGCGATAATGCCGTATACAAACTGCTGCCCATCATCGCCGGTATCCGCGATCTCGAACCCAAATTGGGCGACCATGAATTTCTGGGACACGGAAAGATCACCGTCTCGGATATGACCGTCAAGACCCCCAGCCTCAACGCCGTCCCCGACGAAGCCACGATCTATATTGACCGCCGCATGACCTTTGGCGAGACCAAAGAGCAGGTCGTCAAGGAAATCCAGGACCTCATTCCGGCAGAATCCAAAAGTTCAGTGCATGTTGAAGAATTATTCTATGATGAGCCCTCCTATACGGGTTTTGTCTTCCCTGTAGACAAATACTTTCCGGCCTGGCTGCTGGAGGAGAACCATCCGCTGGTTACAGCCAGTCAGGAAGCCCGTGCGGCCATCGGCCTGCCCGATGCGCCTGCCGGAAAATGGGATTTTAGCACCAACGGCATTTATTGGGCGGGCAAGGCTGGCATCCCCAGCATCGGGTTTGCCCCTGGCGATGAAGTCACCGCCCACACCACCATTGACCGCGTCAAACTGGATGAAGTGGTCAAAGCGACTGAATATTATGCAGTACTCCCGTCGTTGATCCCCTAAGGATCGCCGGGCAAGTGCATGCACAAATCAAAAATAAACGTATGGAGGCCTGAATGCAAACGATTTTACGAGGACGAGATTTAATTGGCGATTTAGATTTCAACAGGGATGAGGTGGATACCGTACTGGACGTGGCGTTTGAACTCAAGCGCAAGCGCGCCCTGGGCGAACCGCATGCCTACCTGCGCGACAAAGTGCTGGCCATGCTGTTCTTCTTCTCCAGCACCCGCACGCGCGGCTCCTTCGAAGCCGGCATGGCGCAGTTGGGCGGGCATGGCGCCTTCATTGAAAGCGCCACCACTC
>JADLFQ010000056.1 GCA_020845515.1 Anaerolineaceae bacterium
CCTGCCCGCAGGAGCCTCCAAGAAGCAAGTGCTCGCGAAGCTGGAGGGACACATCCTGGGGCAGGCGGAACTGACCGGGCTGTACAGCAGGCAGTAGGCGCGGCAGGGCGCCGGGCGAAGGGTTAAGCGGACGGGTTGAGCACCCGGCCGATGAACAGGATACTGCCGGTTTGATTGTCGCGGATCATAAAAATGAACGGACGGTCAAAATGGAACTCGACCGGTTCTTCAGGGACGGGCATGGAGGTTTCCACCATGAGGACGGCCGTTGCAGCGGCTGCCTCTGTGCCGTTTTCGTCCACGGCAATGAATGCCTTGTGGATGACGCTGCCGATGAAGAGATCGCGGGCACCGGTCATGCCGGAGAAATCGGCTTGGTTGCTGTCGAAGGCGTCCGGCATGCCGAGTTCCGTCAACGCCTGATTAAGGTTGAACTGCGACTCAAAGGTGAACTTGGGCAGTTCCAGATCTACCGGGCCGGTTTGCTCCCCATCCTGTATCTGTGTCAGCAGCGATTTGTCCAGCTTATCTTCAACGGCCTGAAATTTGCCTTCATCAGGCAGGATCAGCAGCATTGAAACCCCGCCGCTCTCATAGGGCAATTGCAGGGCGCGTGCGTCCTCCAGTATCATATATCTGAAACGTTCCTCCATGTGCATGGTGGGCACATTCACCGCCGAGCCGTCCAACAGATGGAAGGGCTTTGACCGGGTGGCATCTTTTTCAAACGGGCGCAGCCAGCCGGCCTTGAAGTAAATGGCGTTGGTGAGTGCCAGCCGGGTGAAGGTGTCCACCGCTCCGGGCTGTAACAAGTTTTTGATGCGCTCTTTGGTTTGCTCGCTGACCCAGTCATTAATCGTCTCGCGTGCGGCTTCCGGATTGGCGGAAAAATCCACCAACTGCATGCCCGCGCCGTAGTACTGCGCAAGAATGTCTAAAAATTCCGGCAGGAATTTATAATCTTTTTGACCCCACAGGGCATTCGCGATGCTCAACTCAAAAGGGGTTTTGACGGTTTCATCGGCTTGCTGCGGGCGTGCGGCCAGTTCCAGCGCCAGCGCGTTGAAAGCCGGATTCAATCGTTCTGCCGGAAGGCTGAAATGCAGCGTTTGCGCCATTTGGCGCGCGGTTTCGCCTTTGGCGCCGGCATGGGTCATGGCAAGCGCAGTTGAAATGCTGTAGGGAGAGTAGAATGCGTTGCCCTCCTGCCTGTTCAGAAGGTGGTAGAGGTCGAGGGCAAAAGCGGTGTTGTCCTGTGCGAGGAGAGAAATGTCTTCCGGATTGATTTGCAAGTCCGTTTCACGGGGCTTCTCCGACTTCACAACTTGGGCGCTGGCGGTTTGCGGTGCGCATGCAGAGGTGAAGAGCGCCAAACAGGTCAACAGGCTGAATACGGTGACTAAATTTTTCATGTTTCCTCCATTGGCATAATAGACGCTTTTTGAGGGCAATATGTTCCTGCTCCGGTGAGGATATAATTTTTAGACTCTTTCCTAATCTTCCTGCAGGTTTGTATTTCTGCCGCCGGTTCTCTATAATAAGAAAATGCCCCGCGCGGGAAACGAGGAGTTCATGCCGAAAGAAAAAAAGCCTGTCCGCAGCGAAACAAGCTCATTTGGAAGCGGTCTCAGGGAGAGCCATGACGCCTCCCGCTTTTATAATCGCAAGCTGTACGCAGGCGATGCACAAGCGGCGGATGCGGCGAAAATAGTGGTCAATGAAACCGGTGTGCCCGCCCCACCCGCCCCGCCAGGCGAGTGGGCTGACCGCCTGTACTGTCAGTCTTCTGAAGCCATGCCCCTGCCGGATAATGCCGCCGGGCTGGCCTTCACCTCACCTCCCTACAACGTTGGCAAGGATTACGAAGCCGACCTGAGCCTGGAGGCTTATTTGGGGCTGATCGAACGGGTGGGGAAGGAAGTGCACCGCGTGCTTGTGCCGGGGGGGCGTTATGCCATCAACCTGGCTAACCTGGGACGCAAACCGTATATTCCGCTGCACGCGTATTTTTATCAGGTTCATACTGCAATTGGCTTTCTGCCGATGGGGGAGATCATCTGGCGCAAGGGCAAAGGCAGCAACGGGAGCTGCGCGTGGGGGAGCTTTCAGAGCGCCAGGGCGCCGCGCCTGCGGGATGTGCATGAGTATATTCTGGTGTTTGCGAAAGATTGCCACACCCGCCCGGACAAAGGGGAAAGCGATATCAGCCGGGAGGAGTTCATGCAAGCCACGCTCTCAGTTTGGGAAATCCCGCCAGCCTCCGCCAGAAAAGTGGGACACCCGGCGCCTTTTCCGGTCGCGCTGGCCGAACGCGTGATCCAACTGTATTCCTATGTGGGGGACGTGGTTTTGGACCCGTTTATGGGTTCCGGCACGACCTGCGTGGCGGCGCGGCAGAACAATCGGCGCTATGTTGGTTTTGACATCTCTGAGGCGTATTGCGCGCTGGCGCAAAAGAGGATTGAAGCGGGGAAATGAATACATATAAGTCTCCTCAAACAAGCGTTAAAAGAGGCGCCAGGCAACGGGCCGCTTGCTTTCTATAAGAACTCCTCGAACGCAGGGAAAGCTTATTTCCCACGTTGTTGTTCCAGTAAATCGGGAATAATAAACGTTACTGGATTATAGCAAAACCTATTTCCCCTACAACCCCTTTCTGATGCTTACTTTGGTGGAAGCACAAGGATGCTAAGCAGGGCTATCGCAAAGAAGAGGATCGGTTATTGCGAAGCGACCGAGAAACCCTGGCGCCGCCGCGCGGCTCCACCACAGAATAAATACCAGCACACCCATTAAAACATCTCCCCCGCCTCAGGCGGGGGACAAAGGGGGTGGTGGTTTTTCTATTCCCGAGTTTGTGAAAACCGTGGCCTTAGAGAGAAAACGGGCTTGACTCTGCCCGTAAAAGTGGTACAATTGTTCTAAATAGAACGTTTATTCTATCTCAAGGAATCCTTATGCTAAAACCACCTCTTTTTCAGGAGCAAACAGGCAGCAACCGCCCGGCAGGCAGCGGGCTGAGGGAAGGATTTGGGCGGCTGCGCAGCTCGTTCGGGTTCAACAAAGAAGTTCCTTTAACACTGGCAGAGTTTAACGAGCGATTCACCCGGATACCTGACCTGACCGCTGGTTTGGGTGTATGCCAGGATGGTCTGCCGGTGCTGCTCAACCTGAACGATGCCAGCGGCGGGCCGTTGCTGGTAACGGGCGATGCCGGCTGCGGCAAGACAACACTGCTTAAGATTTTGATCCAAAGCGCGGTGGAACACGACCCGGAACAGCGGGTTTCGTTTGTTGTCCTTGCTGCGCACAGGCAGGCATATCATGAAATCGAACGGCACGGCCTGGAGAGCGGGCAGTGCCTGGGGGTCTGTGCGCCCGATGAGAAAGCCGCGGAAGTACAGCTGCGCCAGATTGCCGGGTGGATTGAGAAGCGTACCCAGCGAAGAGAGGGCGCTGCACCCGTACTGGTGATTTTGGATGACCTGGAATTTTTGGCGGGCGGCGCGGGGGAAATGCGCAACCTGGTGGAAACGATCTTGCGGGATGGCGCGGATGTAAAAATTTGGGTGGCGGCGGCGCTAAGGACAAGTGATTGCCTGGGGATGGGGCGTTGGACACGGTATTTTCGCACTCGTTTGATTGGGCATATGCCCAACCAGGCGGCCCGCAGGCTCTCGCTCTTCGGGGGGCTGGATGCAGAGAAGCTGCGCCCGCAGCGGGAATTTGCCGCGCGCGTGGGCGAAAAGTGGCTGATCTTTCGTATGCCGGACGCGGCGACTGAAACCAACCATGAAATGGAAATTAATTCCCCGGCTGCCGGGGAAGATTTAGGAGAACAGGATGAAGACTGGAATGTTGTGGTTTGATAACGATTCAAAAACCGATCTTCCCAGCAAGATCAACACAGCGGCGGCTTATTACCAGAAGAAATATGGCTGCCGGCCGAACTTATGCTTTGTACACCCGAGCATGCTGCAAGGGAGCAGCCCGAAGGCGCAGAATATTGACATCCAATCCAATCAGATGATTATGCCCCATCACTTATGGTTGGGTATCCATGAAAATGGAACGGCAGGCAATCCGCCATTTTCCTCTCATGGATAGCCTGTATTACGGCTGGTGAAAGACGTTAGGGGGAATGTCGTAATTGGTGGGCAGGTCTTCTTCCTCACTGGCAATGATCGCATGGGCTGCGTTTCGGATGATCTGAAAAAGGCGTTTGAAAGGGTCTTCTGTGTAATTTTCGACAAAGTGCTCCACCGCCTCCTCCAGGGTGATATCGGCGTATTGCTCCCGCAGGTAAAATAAATGTTCGATGATCCACAGATAAAGATCGGCTTCGGTGCGGCCAGGGAACTTGTGCAGGATGTTGGAATCATAAATGACCTTGAGAAGCGGAAGGTAGACCTCATCGTACCAACTTTTAACTGCTTTTTGCCACGGCACGGACGCCTGGTGTTCAATTCCCATAAACCAGTGGTGGACATGGATATGTTCCAATAATTTATCGTAACCGCCGGGCAGGGTCAGCTCAATTCTGGAATCCGGGCGCAGTTCCTTAATACCGGTTTTCAGCACAAAATGTGCTTCCTCTTTTTTGCGGATGAGGTCGTCAATATTGGTGTCTGGCCCAATTTCGACCGGCACATCAAGCTCGATGACATAGGCATCAATATCAATCTGGCCGCGCTCGCGCGCGACCGAAACGCGGTGGTTGCCGTCTTTGACGAAGTAGGCTTCTCCGATTTTGTACAGCTCAATGGGAGGCAGGATGATATCCTGCAGGTGGGCGCGGTCAATATTAACCCAACGCTTGATGGTGTAAGTATGCTTGGGTAAAAAGGCGCGATCAAAATCGCGGTAACGTCCTACGCTGCCGATAATATGATCCAACGGCACTGTGCGCAAACCGATATCGCGCTGGCCGCCCAGCGGAAGTTGTTTGCGAACTTCGGAATAGGGCAGGAGCGCATTGCTTGCACCCGTAAGCCAGGCGGCGATGGCGCGCCAGAAGCTCTTCCGTCTTGCACTCTCAAAATCGGAATGGGCACGCGCATTTAAACTATCCGACATATTTGTTCACCTCATTTAACTTGAAGACGTTTTGTCTTGCCGCCTGTGGTGGGAAAGGCTGGCAAGGTCTACGGCGATCTCCTGATAACCGAAGGTATTGATGATACGGGTGCGGTTCAGGCGGGTCTCGCGTATGGCATCTCGGCGGTAGAGGTGAATGTGTCCGTGCAGGTGAAAAGCGGGCTGGAAGACTTGCACAAACCAACGAAAAGCTTTCGCGCCGCGATGCGGGCGGTCTGGCAGGTCGTGAATCTGCCAGGGGTAAGCATGGGTCACAAAAATGTCAAGGTAGCGCCCAAACCGCAATTTGTTAACCAGCAAGCCTGGCGTCAGCAAGAGCACCATGGCCCACATGTCAAACTGCTCGTATTGGTACGGGCCTGCATTATACCGCAAACTGCCTTCAATACCGGCGAGTAAAAGACCGCTGTCATCGCGGACAAGCCTGCGATGCAGATCAATGGCGCCCCAGGGTGCGGCGCGCGGTTGACCTGCGCCGTATTCCAACAGGTAGGCGTGATTGCCGCGCACGAAGTAGAGCGGGACATCCAGCATACTGATGATGTATTCGAGGTAATAATAAGGCAGGTCGCCGCAGCCGATAACCAGATCAACATCACCAAAACGGCTTTTGATTTGTGGGCTGTAGATCGCATCTATTTCCTGATCGCTTACTGCCAGAATTTTCATGGGGGCGCGTTGCTCCCTCCGGCGGGGGTATCCGCGGGGGCCAGCGCCGCCGCGAGGGCAATCGCATGGGTGCGGCTGTGGCTGATGCTGACCGACCAGCCGGACAGCCCTTGCCTGGCGGCAATAGCGGCGGCTTTTCCGTGCAGTACAAGTTGTGGCTGCCCCTGTGCGCCGGAGAGAATTTCGATTTCCTGCCAGCTCACTGCGCCGATGCCGCAGCCGAGCGCCTTGGAAACCGCTTCCTTGGCGGCGAACTTGCCAATCAGGCTGGGGTTGGCGCCGGCTGCATCTTGCAGCTCCCGGGGGGTGAAAACCCGCTTTAAAAATCGCTGGCGGATGGCGGGTGTAAGATTTTCCAGGCGGTCAATTTCAATCAGGTCAACCCCGGTTCGCAGGTTCAAAATCTCTCCACTGTCTTTCAGCTTTTCTTGCTGCCGGCGCTGGCGATGACCAGGTGTCGAGGATCCAGGTAGCGGCGGCTGGCTTCCAGTGCCTGCTCGGGTGTTACGGCAGCCACGAGACCAGGATAGCGGCGATAGTAATCGAGCCCAAGCTGGAAGCGCTCCAGATTGAGCAGGGCGTTGGCAACACCGCTGTTTGATTCGAGAGAGAGCGGCAGGCGGCCGATAAAATTTGCCTGACTGTCTTGCATTTCTTCGAGGGAAATGCCATCTTGAATATAATGCTTCAATTCCTGCAGGATCAAATCTGTTGCGCGAGTCAGGTTGTCGGGGTTGACGCCAGCCGAAACCTCCCACGAGCCGCTTTCGATCCAGCCGTTCAGGCTGGTACTGGCGTAGTACGCCAGTCCGGCTTGCTCGCGGACGACATCTCCGATGCGTCCCATCATCCCGAATTGGCCGAGGATGTTGTTGCCCAGTGAGATGGGCAGGTAATCGTCTGAATTGCGGCGTGGACCCAGCGAGCCGATGACCAGATCGGCCTGGCTTTTGCCGGGGATTTTCACATGCTGGCGGATGGTTTTGAGCAGCGGTTTGACCTCCGGGAGCACAGGAGGCAACTGCTGATCGGGATTGGCAAAGCTGCCGAGCGCTTTTTCCACTTGTTCGAGAGCGGCATCCGGGGATATTCCGCCGGTAATTACAAGCACCATCTGGCGCGGGCCGTAATGCCTGCGGTGAAAGGCGACGATGTCGTCGCGGGTGATGGCGGCGATGGTCTCAGGGTAGCCTTCATCGGCGCGGCCGTAAGGGTGGCCGGGGAAGAGCAGCCTGTCAAAGGTCAGCGAAGCCATATCAGCGGTATCTTGGGCGCGGATTGCCAGGCTGGTCATAATGTGGGCGCGCATGCGTTCGATGTATTCGGCTGGAAAAACAGGCTCGCAGAGTGATTCGGCGAGAAGTTCGAGCAGGAGTGGGAGGTCTTCGGCCAGGGCGCGCCCGCCGAAGCTGGCAGTATGCACGCTGCAACCGAGTCCCAGACTTGCACCAGCGGATTCGAGGGCGTCAAAAATTTCTTGAAAACTGCGCCGGGCTGTGCCGCGCATCAGCGCAGTGGCGGTGAAGTAAGCCAGGCCCGCTTTTTCGTCAGATTCAAAAAGACTGCCAGCCTGGAGGTAGCCACTGATGACAACCGAGGCGCTTTCGGGGTTGGGGCGCACCAAAACGGTAATGCCATTTTGCAGGACGACCCGCCGGGTATCATCGGGCCCGGGAAGGGATTGGATGTTGATACTGGCAAAGGGATTCATGCGAAAGCCTCCTGGCGGCCGTTGGGAGTGTAAATGCCCGTTACGCGGCGTCCGGCTTGCAGCCAGGTTTGAGCGGCGTGCTGGACATCTGCGGGGGTGATGGTTTCTAATGTTTGGACATAGCTGGTGAACCAGTCGTATGTGGCAAACATTTCGGCGTATCCCAGCCAGAATGCCTGATTGGTGATGTTTTCACTGCCATAGGCAAACAAGGCGCGGGCTTGTTTGACGGCGCGCCGGATTTCCTCCTCCGCGACAGGGCTTTGCTGCAGGCGGTCAATTTGCTCGTCGAGGGCTGTGAGGACGTCGGCAGCGCTGCGGCCCGGGTGCACCGTCGCCGTCAGGCTATAGAGATAAGGGTCTATGGTTGCCTGCAAAGCGCCGTTGATGCTGACGGCCAGTTCTTTTTCCACCAGGGCACGGTAAAGCCGGCTGGTCTTGTTGGAAATGCCGCTGCCGCCGAACATGTTTAAACCGGAGGGGCCGCTGAGCAAGCTGTCTACGACGGTGAGCGCAAAGAAATCTCTGGCGGCAGCGACCGGAGCGCGGTATGCCAGGGTGAGGTAGCTGGTTTCGCCGGGGCCGCTCACTTCCACGCGCTGCTCCCCGGCTGGCAGTGCTTCCTGAATTTCTGGCGGCGCGGGCGGCTGGCCGGCCGGGATGCGGTTGTAATGAGCGGCAATTTTCTTGAGCATTTCAGTGCTGTCAAAATCACCTGCCATTGCAAGGACAGCATTGGCGGGAACATAATGGGCGCGATAGTGGTTATAAAGATCATCGCGCTGGATGGTGTGCAGGTCTTCCATCTCGCCGATGACCTCAAAACGATAGGGGTGGCGCTGGAAAGCAGCCGCCTGGATGGCTTCACCCAGACGGAAGAGCGGCTCATTCTCATTGCCTTCGCGCTCTGATATAATTACCGTGCCTTCGGACTCGACCTCATCCAGATCAAACAGGCTTTCGGTCATACGTTCGGATTCCAGGTTCAGAGCCAGGTCAATTTTATCCGCTGGCATGGTCTCGAAGTAGGCAGTCCAATCCAGGTAGGTGAAGGCGTTCCAAAAGCCGCCGTCGCGCGAGATGGCTTTGTCCAGCACGCCGGCGGGCATTTGCGGGGTGCCTTTGAATTGCATGTGTTCCACCCAGTGCGACAGGCCGGTCTTTCCGGGGATTTCGTTGCGCAGCCCGACACGATACCAAACCCAATGGCTGATGAGGGGCGCGGTGTGAATTTCTTTCAAATGAACGGTGAGACCATTGGGCAGTTTTGTTTCTACCAGGGATGACATGGAGCCTCTTCTTGTTGAATGATCAGATTGTCAAACATACGGTTTCTTCAATTCCTTCAATTATTATATAAGTTGTATCCCCACTCAAGCCCTCTCCTGCCTGTGGGGGAGGGAGAGAAATAGAGGCATGGTTTACAAAAAGCCAAAGCCGTTGTCATGAATGAAAGATACAGTATTTTTAATGACTATAACATAGAGTGTTTTTTTTGAAAAACAAAACCGGTTAAATCTGGTTTCGAAAAACAACCTTAAATCGTACATGCCTGATAAAATAGGTTCTTATTCTCTGATTAGGAAGGTTTTATATTGAATAGAGATAACGTCGAATACTTTGCCGCGGTTGTAGGGGCTGGCCCGGCTGGACTGTTTGCCGCCCGCGAGCTTGTCAATGCGGGTATCCATGCGACTCTTTTTAACCGCGATATCAGACCCGGCGGATTGGCTGAATACGGTATTTATCCCAAAAAGCATAAAATGAAAGAAGTACTGCGTGTCCAGTTCCGCCAGGCGCTGGAGATGGCTTGCATTGATTACTATGGCAATGTGACGGTTGGAAACCAGGCCGATCTTACGCTGGATCAGTTACGGCAGCTTGGTTTTCAGGCGATTATGGTCACAGCGGGCGCGCAGGGGACAAAGTGGTTGAAGCTGCCCGGTGAGGATCTCAGAGGAGTGTATCACGCCAAAGACCTGGTATATCATTACAATGGCTTGCCGCCGTATAGCGAGCAGGAATTTGAAATCGGGCGGCATGTTGCGATTGTGGGTGTTGGCAATGTAATGACCGATATTGCCCGCTATCTGATTGAAGAGAAGCATGTGGAGAGTGTCACTGCAATTGCCAGGCGCGGCCCGGGCGAGATCAAGTTTGAGCGCAAAGAGCTGGGCTATGTGGCTGCAAATCTGGACATCAAAGGGGTGGACGAAGAGATTGAACGCGCTGCTCCGCTGATGTGGTCGCTGGGTGAGAATCCAGACCGCCCGAAGGAGTTTATTCATACCGTTTATGACAAAGCCGTGCCGACGGACTCTAAAACCCGTTTTATGGTGCGTTTTCTGCTCTCGCCGACGCGCATCCTGGGCGACGCGGACGGCCGCGTCCGCGCTCTGGAAGTGGAGGAGAACACGCTGATATGCGAAAACGGGGACATTAAGGCGAGCGGCACGGGACGACGGCGCATTATTGACATGGATACCGTCATTTTTGCCATCGGTGACAGTGTGGACGAGCAGCTTGGGCTGCCGGTGGACCGCTTTGAATTTGTCAAAAACCCGCAGCCGCGTTTTGAAATTGAGGGAAACAGTTACGAAGCCTTTGACCCGGAAACAGGCAGGCTGATTGAAGATGTCTTTCTGTCAGGGTGGGCGCGCCGTGCCAGTACGGGATTGGTCGGAATTGCACGCAAAGATGGCATTCAAGGAGCGCGTGCGATGATCCAGTATATACAGACGCTGCCAAAACCGGAAGAGTCTCCACTGCCAAAAATTGAAGCGTGGATGCACAGCCTGGGTAAACCCCTGGTGAGCAAACAAGACCTCATCCGCCTGGAATGCGTTGAATGTGAACAAGCCAGTAAACTGGAGCAGGAAGAATTCAGATTTACAAGAAATGAGGAGATGCTGGCGGCAATCCGGCGGTTGGCGTAGGTATTCTCATTGCGGAGGCGGGGGAGGCGGCTCCAACGATTTGGGGGCGGCATAAGGGATGAGTAAAAGGAAGCCGATGGCAATCAAGGCTTCACCGATCATTACACCGCGCGCCTGCCAGCCACCGAAGAAAGGAACGCCGGGCAGGGGGTGGCTGCCGAAGCCAAACACATCGGCCATTCCGGAAAAAACGACGATGACAAAGCCGGTCGCGACGATACGCAGGCCGAAATCGGCTGCAATGCTGGGCGGACGGCGGTTCCAGAGCGCCATCAGGCTGATGTATCCTCCCAGGCAAATGAACGCCAAACCGATGATGAACACGGCAATTTGAACAAACCCTATGATCGGGCTGCGGTCTAACCCGGATATGCCGGGTTTTGTCCCGATCAGAAAGATGGCAAACCCAAGCAGCGTAATGATCAACCCAAAGCGGATCCGGCGCACTGAGTACTGCTGGTTTGGCCGGGTGGGAGGGTTGGGTGAAGGTAGATCAGAAGCAGGGTGAGTCATGAGGGGGGCAGGATTCTTCCCAGAATACGCTGCCAGTTGCCTCCAAAAACAGATTCTATCTCATCCCTATTATAGCCGCGCCGGTCCAATACCGCGGCCAGTTTTTGCAAATCTGCTATGGTATCGAGTTCCTCAGGCACTGCCGGGTAACCAAACCCGCCGTCAAAATCTGTGCCGATGCCGACATGCCTGGCGCTGCCTGTGAGCTGGCAGACGTGGTCAATATGGTCGGCCATGTGTTCGAGGGTGACGGCGCTGCGTCCCATTGCTGGCGTCCAGTCTGTAATAAAAAAACGGTTGTAAGGAAGCAAGCCCATCACGCCACCGCGGGCGGCCAGCAGGCGGATGGCCTGGTCGCTGAGGTGCCGTTCGCCATGCGCATCGGTGGGATAACGAGCCGCGCCGAATTTAATGCGGGCGCGGGCATTGCAATGGGTGGCAATTACTGCCCCTTCGTAGGAGTCCAGGGCGGTCATGCCGGAAACTTCGTTCATGTGTGTGATGTCGAGCGCATAGCCAACCTGTGCCATGACCCTCATGAGATCGTAGCCCTCTGGCGTAAAGGTGCCATTCTCGAAGGACCCGCCGCAAAAACGGGAACCCGCCCAAACAGGCCCGATGATTCGCAAGCCAGCGTCCCACCAGTTCCAGAGATCGTCCAGGTTGGCAAGACCTTCGGCGCTTTCCATTAAGAGCACCAAGCCGACAGGGTTGGTCTCCTCGGGGTAATGCGCCGGGTGATTTGTCCATACATCCAGCAGCTCATTGAACTGTGGGAGGGTTTTAATCTGGCGAAACTTATCAGGATGGTTTTCAAAGAGCTGGAGGTAATAATCAAGCTGCTGGTGATATAGGCGGGAAGCTTCCTCCGGTGAGTTGAAATAAAAGCGGCCAAAATCGCCAATGCGATATTTCTCAGGGGCAAGGAAGAGCGTGCCGAAAACAACAGCCACCTGACCGCGCTGATAGTCTGGCCAGCCCAGGACAGTCTGTCCATTTTGCTGTTCGGCAACCGAATTGTGTTCGCGCCGGCGGGTTTCGTGCGCCGACAGTAAGTAGTCGCGGCCGTAGGTGAGGCTGGTGTGTGCCAGGTCTTCGTGGGCATCAATAATTAAAGGCATGGGGTTTGTTGCTCCAAGGTAAGAGCGCACCTGTTGTGGCGCGCTCTGAGTGGTTTGTTTATGGGTAGGGGGTGCCGTCTGTCAACAAACGTGATTTTTTCAGGCTTGGTCCTCGGGCGCCGTGTCTTTGGAGGCGCTGCCGGGGTCCGCTTCCGGTTTGCCGGCTGCTGCGGTGCTGTCTGAAGCGGCTTCGGGCTCGTTCACGGCGCCGCTTTCGGTCGTTTCGTCCTCTTCTTCAATCCCAGGGATTGTTTCATCTTCCAAAAGTGTTTGCCAGTCGAGATCGGCATAAGCCATGGAGTCCACCCGGCGAAGGCTGAGGCCGATGCGATGGTTATCCGGATCAATTTTGATGATGCGCAATGTAATCACATTGCCTTCCTGCAAAACTTCCTTTGGGTGCTCGATGCGTTTTTCGCTGATTTCGGAAATGTGGATGAGGCCTTCCATGTCCTCTTCAAGGCGGGCAAACGCACCAAACTTGGTCAGGCGGGTGATGGTTCCCTCGACAAGCTGGCCAATCTGATAAGTTTCGGCGCGCTTGTGCCAGGGGTCATCCAAAAGCTGGCGGATGGAAAGACCGATTCGTTTTTTTTCTCTGTCAATGCTGATGATTTTGACTTTGACTTCTTCGTTGACTTTCAGCACCTCGCTGGGGTGTTGGATGCGGTCCCAGGAAATTTCAGACAGATGTACGAGGCCATCGGCGCCATGAATGTTGACGAATGCGCCAAAATCTGCCAGGCTGGTCACGCGGCCGGTGCGAATTTCGCCCTCTTTCAATTCTTCGATGACGCGCTCCTTGAGGGTTTCGCGGGTTTCGGTGCTGGCAGCGCGCTCGGAGAGGATCAGGCGGCGGCGTTCGCGGTCAACTTCGATGACACAGACGTCAATCCCTTCGCCGACCATTTTGCTCCAGCGCTGCTCCGGCGTGTCGCCCACCAGGGCGGCGCGGCGGGAGAGGCTGACCTGGGAAGCGGTTACAAACCCGCGCAAGCCGCCGATTGGAACGATCAAACCGCCCTTGTTATATCCGATGATCGAACTGGGGATGCTCTCCCGGGAAGCAAGCAATTCTTCGGCTTGCCGCCAACTGGCCTCTTCGCGGGCGCGAACATAGGAGAGGACGACATTGCCGTTTTGATCCTCAGGGTTAAGGACATATACGGGGATCTCCTGGCCGATTTCCAGGCTTGCCAGTTCTTCTTCAGGGATTAAATCGTATTCACGACCATTGATAATACCTTCTGACTTTGTTCCCACACTTACCAGAATCTGGCCGGGGGTAATGCTTGCCACTACACCCGATCGAATCTCGCCGGACTTGGGAAAATCAATGCCCAAGCCTTCCTGTTCCAACAAGGAAGCCATGTTATTGTCATTAGTCTCGTTTAGCTCATTCTCGGGTACAGCCCCCTGTTCGAGGTGGGAGTCGTTAAGGTCCATACAGTAGAAAACTCCAGTCAATTTAGTGTCCCTTGATTATAAGAGGGAATCTTGTTATTTGCAACCCCAACCGGAAATGCGAACACGTTCCACAATTGCTTTTCTTTGTAAATCTCCGCGAAATCGGGTGCTGATCCTCTCACAAACCTCAGAA
>JADLFQ010000057.1 GCA_020845515.1 Anaerolineaceae bacterium
TAAGAAACTTAAGTCGGGCGGGCACATTGTAAAACAAGTCTTCCACCGTTACAACCGTCCCGGCTGGAGACCCAATCGCTTCGACCTCTTGAATCACTCCTCCCTCCACAACCACCTTGCCCCCAACAGCCGTGCCAGGTTGGCTGGAAATGATCTTCATACGCGCAACAGAGCCAACAGATGCCAGCGCCTCTCCGCGGAATCCAAGCGTGTAAATATGAAACAGATCCTCGGTTGTGCGCAGCTTGCTGGTGGCATGTCGCATTACCGCTGTTTGGAGTTGGTCTTGTGTAATTCCATTGCCATCATCGGCCACCTCAATTAAGCGCCGGCCGGCTTGTTCCACCCGGATGGTAATCTGAGTCGCTCCAGCATCCAGGGCGTTTTCCACCAACTCCTTAACCACCGAAGCAGGTCGCTCAACCACCTCGCCAGCAGCAATTTGTGAAGCAACAGCTTCTGGAAGAACTTCAATCCTCGACATAAACTCACCTGTTGCCTTGATTATACCAGCCGCGGATTTCTCATTTTCTCAGCTCATCGAGTACAATACCCTCTGTTCAAGGCGAGGTGCTGTGATAAGAATTAATTTATATGCTACACTACGTCTCATCGCAGGCCAAAAGACCCTGTTACTGGAACTGTCTGAAGGCGAGACAATTATTAACGTCATCCATGCAATCGCGCTTTCCAACCCATTACTAAAAAAACAATTGTTTGACGAAGAAAATATGCTGTTGGAGCATGTTCATGTATTTTGCAATGGCGCAGATGTTTTTTCCTTACCACAAGGGCTGAATACGCCAACCCGGACGGATGACACCCTTGACTTATTTCCCTCAGTATCAGGCGGGTGCAGTCCAAAATAATTTGACGATCTGAAGAAAACCAGTTAATATGAAGGGGATCCGGTTGGTCGGGTGATCGCGGCGCAGTTCATTCTGTGTCGAGGAAAGTCCGCACTCCTCAGGGCAGCGTGCCGGGTAACACCCGGAGCGGGAAACCGCTGGATAGGGCCACAGAAACATACCGCTGCAACGCAGCAAGGGTGAAAAGGTGGTGTAAGAGACCACCGGCGCAGCAGCAATGCTGCGGCCAGGCAACCCCCATGTGGAGCAAGACCAAGCAGGGACAATGCCGGTCTACGTACCGGCGGGAGGCGGCCCGTCTTTCTCAAAGTCCCGGGTAGGTCGCACGAGCGAAACAGCAATGTTTCGCCCAGAGAGATGATCACCGCAGCAGCAGCCGTCCCATTGGGAAACCCTGCTGCTGCACAGAATGCGGCTTATAGACCAACCGGGATATAAAAAATCCTCCTATGAAAACCATTCAATGGAGGATTTTTTCAAGAATTGTCTCTCGACTTTAAAGCTGGTTATTCTCGTGTTGAATTTCTAAATATTCCAGAAAAGTGGCTGCAACCGATTTAATATTATCCCGTAAACCCTCTACCACTAAATATTCATTGGGCGCGTGTATTTTCGCGCCATGACCTAATCCATACGCTATAAACGGCATTTGAAGCGGATCGTTGGTAAAGAGATAGGCCGGGCCGGTACCGGGCAACAACGGCCATACTTCATTGGGTTCTTTCCCGCTGGATTCCATTGCACGGATCGCAGCTTTCGCAAGATCATTTTCTGCGTCCGTTTTTGACCAGAGCGTGCCTTCTGAGAATACTATCGAAATATCATCAAATCCGTGTTTCTTGAGATGAGTCATAATTTTTTGCATAATATCATCTGGCTGCATATTTGGAACCAACCGGCAGTCAAATTTAACCCTGACGCGATACGGAATAATCGTCTTTGTCCCTTCCCCCGTGTACCCACCGTATATCCCCGGTATGTTCATGGTGGGGGAATAAAGAAACTGTTTTAATAAATCTTCGCCCTCCAGGTCGTTTTTAAACCTGGATACATCAAGCGCCTTCTTGAACATTCCAGCATCAAATGTCTTCATCAAGCGTTCGATCAAACGATTATCGGTCTCGCTGATAGGCGCCACATCGTCATAGAAGCCCTCAACCAGGATTTTCCCATCCGGAGAGCGCATTGTGTTGAGCGCCCACGCCAATCGCCAGATTGGATTTTCAATCCATGCACCATTCATGCTGTGTATGTCAATGCTCTGAGGGCCGCCCCAAGCGCCGCCCTTCACCTCCAATTCAAAATAAACCATGCCTTTATTACCCAGCAATACTTTCGGTTTAAAGTTTTCATCTTCGCGCGTACCGGGCAGATACACACCATCGGCGGTAGAAAGCTCTCCGGCATATTCATGGACAAATTGTTTCAAGTTAACACTTCCTGCCTCTTCTTCTCCTTCGATCACAAAGACAAAGTTAAGCGGAACATCCCCCAGGATACGCTGCATCGATTCAATCGCCTTGAAGGTTCCCACCAAGGGTCCTTTGGAATTCGTAATGCCGCGACCGACAATGCTGGGGCCGAACTCAGGCAAATCAACTATTTCCGCCGCAAACGGTTCCACCTTCCATTCTTCCAAAGGTTCGGGGGGTTGTACATCATACAGGCAGTAAATGATCAGTGTTTTAGCCCTGGGGTTTTTACTTTTTACCGTTCCATAGACCACCGGGCTGCCCGTGGGGTATTCTACCAGGCGGACATCCGTTGAACCTAACCGCTGGATATGTTCCACAACCATCTCGGCGCATTCATGAATGCCAATGTTCTGTGCGGCAATGCTGGGCTGTCGCACAAGTTCGCGGGCTTCCTCTATATAACGCGAGAAATGATCATCAATGTCCTTATATATCTCTTTTTTAATTTTTGTATTGTACATTTTATTTTCCTTGGATTTAGTGGAATTCATTTAAACATCATAAGTTGATTTTGGATCCAGTGCATCTCGCAGCCAATCACCTAAAAAGTTAAAAGCCAGAACGGTTAAAACAATCGCGAAGCCCGGAAAGGTAGCCAGCCACCAGGCATTTGAAAGATAATCACGACCCGTAGCCAGCATGTTTCCCCATGTAGCAGTAGAAGGCGGAATCCCCATACCCAAGAAAGTAAGCGAAGCCTCCGTCATGATATATAATCCAATTTCCAAGCTTGAAAAAATGATGATCGGCGCAACCAAATTGGGAAAGATATGTTTTAAGATAATCCGGGGATCACTGGTGCCGATGACCCGCGCCGCCTGTACATATTCTTGTTCACGGAGCGCCAATGTTTGACCCCGCACCAGGCGCGCATACGCTACCCAGCCTGTTAGGCCCAAAACGAGAATAATATTCCTTAAACTAGGCCCCAACGTCACGACCAGCGTAATAGCTAATAAAAGAAATGGAAAAGCCAGAAAAATATCAA
>JADLFQ010000058.1 GCA_020845515.1 Anaerolineaceae bacterium
CACCCTGACCAAAAAATGAACAATACTTCGTGATCGCCGCAGTCAGCGTCGTCTTTCCGTGGTCAATGTGTCCCATCGTCCCAACGTTTAGATGTGGCTTGTTTCGATCAAATTTTTGCTTCGCCATTTGTCTTCTCCTAAATTCCTCAAACGGTCAAGGCTTAAGCGGCAAGAAGAGCCCTCAATGGGACTTGAACCCATGACCCCGTTCTTACCAAGAACGTGCTCTACCAACTGAGCTATGAGGGCTTGCCTGTTCCCGGTATCCTGCCGTGTTGGGCAATATTTGTCTCAACGAGACTTGTGGGCGGTGAAGGATTCGAACCTCCGAAGGCGCCTGCCAACTGATTTACAGTCAGTCCCCTTTAGCCACTTGGGTAACCGCCCAATGTGAGTTGTTGCCAACTCGCAGGTGAGGTTGTTTTTTAACAATCTCACTTGCCAGCCTGCAACTGAGCCGACGATGGGAATCGAACCCATAACCGGTCGCTTACAAGGCGACTGCTCTGCCTTTGAGCTACGTCGGCAAATTCCCTGTTAAGGTTCAGATTTAGCGGGCTGAATTATAACAGAGCCAATCTTTTAACACAAGGATATTTAAAAAATCGAATCGCTCTGCTCTTTTAAGGGACCAACAGGCTTTTCAAGGCTGTTTATCCTTTATCTTTCATGCCTTCCCGTGGCGCGTTTGCTCTGCCTGTCCGCGCGCAGCGGATTGCGAGTCTATCAGAAGAAGAAAATAGAGTCAAGGCGGTTGACAGGGTTGAGAAAGCAGCGTCAAAAGCACGAGGTTGACCGCGTGAAGAGAAAGGGCGCTATTCTACAGCCGCACCCGCGCGCGGGTGCGGCTGTACATTATTCAGGAATACCCAGGGGGGAGGGCGGAGTTTTTACTTGTTGGCGATGCTTTCGCCGTACTTCAGCAATTCTTTGACAATCTCCTCGGAGCGCCCCTCGGCGTAGATGCGCAAGACGGGTTCCGTGCCGGACGGGCGGATGAGCAGCCAGGAATCGTCTGCCAGGATGTATTTGACCCCATCCCGGGCGCTGACTTCGACAACGGTTTCACCGCCAATTGCAGCAGGGGCTTCGTCTTGCAGGCTCTGGGTCATCTGTGCTTTGGAAACTGGATGCGGTAAACGCAGGTCGCTGCGTTCGTAAAAAGCCGGGCCGACATCCTTCAGAAGGTCTCGCACCAGTTCGTGGAGCGTGGTGCGGCTGCTGGCGACAATTTCCGCCAGGAGCAGCCCCATTAAGATGCCATCGCCTTCGGGGATGTGACCCTTGAATGAGATGCCTCCCGATTCTTCACCGCCGATGAGGACATCTTCCTTCATCATATAATCGGCAATGTAATTGAAGCCGACCGGGGTTTCGCGCACAGTGAGTCCATAGCGCGCCGCCAGACGGTCAATCATGCGGGTGGTTGAGACGGTGCGCACAACCGAACCGCGCCAGCCGCGTTTTTCCACCAGGTAGCGCAGCGCCAGCGCCATGATTTTATGTGGATCAACAAAGTTGCAGCGTTCATCCATCGCGCCGGTGCGGTCGGCGTCGCCATCGGTGGCAAGCCCAAAACCACCCAGGCCGGTGCTGATTGCCCCAGCCAGGGCGCTCAAATAGCGGGCGATTGGCTCCGGGTGGACACCACCGAACCCCGGGTTCATCTCACCGCGAATCTCCTGCACTTCACAGCCGCTGCCTTGCAGCAAACCGCGTATGACACCGCGTCCCGACCCGTACATCGAATCAACCACCACCCGCAGTTCGCCTTCTGCAATGACGTCAAAATCAATCAGGCTGCGCAGGTGTGCTCCGTAATCAATGATCGGGTTAAACCGCTGGATCAATCCCATCGAGCGGGCTTTGTCGTAATCCATCAGGTTGGGGCCGCGCCCTTGGGATTCGTTGTCGGTGATGTACACTTCGACGCGCTTGCACTGCTCCGGCAGGGCAGAACTGCCGTAAGAGGATTTGAGTTTGACGCCGTTGTAGCGCGGAGCGTTATGCGAGGCTGTGATCATCACGCCTCCGCCTGCCCGAAGATTTTTGACAGCGTAAGAGACGGCCGGGGTGGGCACATCGGCCTGGGTGAGGAAAACGGTGAAGCCATTTGCGGCCAGCACGCGTGAGACCTCTTTGGCATAGCGGTCGGACAGAAAACGGGTGTCGAACCCTACGACCATTTTGCGCGGATCAATATCTGTTGCATTGGGGGTATCGCCGTTGCTCCAGATGCCGGAAGAAGCGGCATCGGCGATAGCCTGTGTAACCATGCGCAGGTTGTGAAAGGTGAAAGTCTCTGAAATGACAGCGCGCCAGCCGTCGGTGCCGAAGTGGATGGTCATATATAAACTCCTAACTGGAAAAATGGCAGTTCAAAGAATAAATCCTGTGCTTTTTTACCAGGCTGGCGAAGGCGTTGCGGTGATCAGGAGGGTGCGGATGATCCATCCCTCCCTGCCATCACTGGTGCGAACGCGCACCCAGGTGGTATTGTCCTGTTGCAGGGTGTCGGGCAGCACTTCCACCAGCATGCCGTTGAGCAGGCTGGTTACGACCTCCGCCGTGGTGCTGGGTTCTGCGCGCACCAGCGCGCCGCTGAACTCTCCGGCGTTGATCTTAGCCCAGACCGGGGTTGGGGCGGGGCTGACTGTGGTGGTGGGTGTGCGGCTTGGCAGTAGCGTTTTGGTAGGTGTGGGGGTAATCGTAGGGGGCGGCAAGGTGGGCGTGAGTGTGGGCGTGAGTGTGATGGTAGGGGTCGGGGTGCGGGTGGGCGGCGCCAGGGCGATCTTGCCGCCGTAGGCTGCGCCAACGCCGGTCAGGATGATTACTGCGGCGACGCCGGCCAAAGCCAGGCTGCTGCCGAGTGTGTATCCGAACAGGTTGGCGGGCCTGAATCCTAAAATGAGCAGCATGATGATGCCGGCCAGTGCAGCCCAGGCGAGGTGGACGGCGAAGACGACCAGACCATCTGGCCATAAATTGGGGGCGCCGCTGGTCAAGCCAAAGGCGGCTGCGCCGATTGGGAGGAAGAGCTCGTACGCAAGGGCGACGCTTGCAGCAACCGGGCGTTGGGAGGGGACGCTGATCAACAGAAAGGCAGTCAGAACTGCGCCAATTGTAAGGACAATAAAATCCCCCCAGGTGAAATGGGTGTGGAGGAGCGCCTGCTCGTAGTAGCGGCCGGGGAAAAGATGTGAAGCCCAGCCGGCCAGCGCGCCCATGATAAAAAAGAGCATACTGCTGATGCCAATGCTGCCGAGCGACTGTAAGAAGAAGCGCGGCGAGCCGACGAGGGTTGCCAGAGAAAGGCCGACGACCGGTGCAAGGAAAGGCGACATAAGCGCCGCGAGGATAAAAAAGGCCGGTGCATTGATCAGAAAAGCAATCCCAAGTGCCGCTCCGGCAAGGAGGGAGAATAAAAAGAAGTCTGCCGTGGGAATCGCGCGGCGGGCTGCCTCCTCGATGTAAGCGGCGCGCTGTACTGGGGAGCCGGAAAAAATCATCCGCCTGCGGCGCCGCCGGCGCGCTGGCGGGATGTCATGGGGGTCCTCAGGGGGGATTTTCTCGCTGGTTGGCAGGCTCATCTATCTCAATTATAATACACCCTTGAAAGATCGTTCCGTGGCAATTTTTCAGGTTTTTTTGGAGTTTCCGTCGAAGCATGCACGGCCCCGGCGCGGAAACTTCGAAGACCGCAAAATTCAATCGGTTTGAAAGAGGTTAACAACATACATGAACCGTGCAAAACCCATCCGGGCCCTTTTCTTTGCTGCGGCAGCGGGCTTGTTATTTTTGGCTGGCTGCAACACAGCCGCGCCTGCCGGGCCGACGGCTGTCCCTACTGCGGCAATGCCTGCAACGCCAACGACGCCCCCTACCGCTACGCCGCTTCCGGAAAAGGTGGTTCTGGTTGGCGGACAGGAAGAGAGTTTCGCCGCGGTGCAGGCGTTGGTACAAGAGCTTGCAGACCGGGATGGGTTTGTGTTTGAAACCATGCCGGCATTGGATGCAGGCATGATCGCTCCGGAGTGGAAGATTGCGGTATTCTTGTCGCTGCCAGGCAACCTGCCCGATTTGCTGTCCGCTGCGCCGCAAACGCAGTTTGTGGTCATCAGCCCGGCGGATATTCAGAGCGGCGCCAACCTGACGGTGATCCGCATCCGCCGGGAGTTGGAGGTCTTCACAGCCGGATACACCACAGCACTGGCCGGTTACGATTGGCGCACAGCGGGGTTGCTGCCTTCAGATACGCCGATGGGCGAGGTGCTTTCAGATGCGTTCCGCAACGGACAGCTTTACCTGTGCGGAACCTGCACCCCTTACTACGCCCCGTTTGCCAAATTCCCGCTTGTCAAGATGCTGCCTTCAGCCGCTTCTCCGCTGGATTGGCAAACTGCCATGCAGGAAATGGCGCTGAGTTATATCTATTCCGTCTATGTTGCCCCAGAGGCGGCAACACCGGAGCTTTACAGTTATCTGATTACTTTGAACGTCCCGATTACAGGCGGGATGCCGCCTCCGGATGAAGTGAGACCGCTGTATGCAGCCTCTATTCGTTCGGATGTCTTAACTCCCCTGCAGGAGGTATGGGCTGAACTGCTGGCGGGGCAGGGCGGCAAAACCCTCAACGCCGCGATTCAGCTCAGCGATGTGAACCCCGATTTGCTCTCACCAGGACGGCAGATGCAGATCGAAAAAATGATTGAAGACCTGACCAGCGGCTGGATCAATCCGTTTTCGCCTGCATTGGAATGAACCCGGCGCTTTAAAAATCTTGCAATGTTCTTCCTGGCTCATTGACCCATATCGGTATCCATATACAAAGACCTTCCCTTTGCAAAAGGAACGCCATATTTCTGACGGTATTCCTCAAGGATGCCTTTAATCCTGCCTTCCACTTTGTACCCTTTTCGTCCTGAATAGGTGCCAATGAGGGATTTTTTATAGCGAACATAACGCGCTGCGGAAGAACTTGTCCGAATTTCCCGATAATTTAATGTTTCCAGGTAATAGCGTGGTATGTATGGCGTTAATCCAACATCTCAGTTTCCAAATCATCATCAACATAGAAAATGGTTGATGTTTCCCAAGCTTCTTCGAAAGCAAGTTTCTTAATGTCCACTTTGGATCTCCAATTTAGCTGCTTTCAATGCTTTACCCCAGCTTGGAAAAGTATCCAAATATGGCTTTAAACCATAACGTCCGTGTTTAACAACTTCTTCTTGGGTGGGCAAATGGCCGAGTTCTAAGGTCAACCGCCGTAGTTCGAGTTGCAGTTCTTTTTTGGAGCAGGTTAAAGATTGCCCTGGAGTACTGACCCTTAATACTTTTCCAAACGACTCCACTTCTGCAAGCCTGTCTTCAGTGATTTTCACATACTCCGGGTCAATATCAATTGCCACATACCGGCGGTTAAGTTTCGCGGCGACAACAGCAGAAGTGCCCGCGCCGACGAATGCATCCACAACGATTCCTCTTTATTCTATCCCAGTTTCCTTGGTGCCCATAAACTCCCGGGCGGTGGCTTCACCGGGCTGGCTGATGCCTTCGCGCCGCAAGATCTTCCGGAAGGTCAGGAAGAGAATTTTGACATCCAGCCAGAACGAGCGGTGATCTACGTACCAGACATCCAGGCGAAATTTCTCCTCCCAGGTGAGGGCGTTGCGCCCGTTGATTTGCGCCCAGCCGGTGATGCCGGGCAGGACCTCGTGTCGGCGCATTTGTTCGGGCGTGTAGCGGGGCAGGTACTGGACGAGAAGGGGGCGCGGCCCGACCAGGCTCATCTCTCCTTTAAGAACGTTGAGGCATTCCGGCAGCTCGTCGAGACTGACAGCCCGCAGAAACCGGCCGATGGGGGAAAGGCGCTCAGCGTCCGGCAGCGGTTGTCCGTCTGCACCGGCGCGGATGCGCATGGTGCGAAATTTGATCAGGCGGAAAATGCGCCCCTGGTAACCGGGGCGTTCCTGCCGGAAGAAGATGGGCAAGCCCTCCGTGAACCAGAGCGCCAGCGCCACCCCCGTCAGGAGCGGCAAGATGACCAGCAGCCCGGGGAGTGTCAGCGCCAGATCAAATATCCGCTTGCCGACTGGAATGCCCTTGGGAAACAGCGCGCCGCTCATGGGTGGATTTTACCAAAGAAACGAGTGCTGTTATAATTGGCATGGCGCGACAACCTGAAACCCGCCTGAGGCTTGCAAGGTGGAGCGCTTCACACTAACCTAACCCTGGAAGGTAGCCATGTTACTCAGAATACACCTGGAATATTGCGCTGTTTGACACTACACCGACCGCGCTGCCGGTCTGGCAGCCGAATTATTGAAAGAGTTTGAACCGGAGATCGAAACGATCACCCTTCAGCCGTCCGAAGGCGGAGTTTTTGAACTCACCATAAATGGAGAGTTGGTGTACTCCAAACGGGCGACCGAACGACACATGGAAGCCGGTGAAGGTGTGAAGCTGGTGAGAAAATTTTTACAAGAAGGAAAAGGATGACCGCAAAAAAAGGACGTGTTTTTTCCGGTGCACGGCCAACAGGAAAACAACACCTGGGGAATTATCTGGGAGCTGTGCACAACTACGTGGCGCTGCAGGATGAATATGACTGCGTTTACTGCATTGTAGATTTGCATGCCCTGACGACGGTGGAGGATACCGAGAACCTCAAACAGAATACCTATGAGATGGCGCTCGACTGGCTGGCGGCCGGCATCCGCCCGGAAGAGAGCATCGTCTTCATTCAGTCGCATGTCTTGCAGGTGACAGAACTGCACACGATGCTGTCCATGGTCACGCCGCTGGGAAAATTGACCGACCTGCCCACCTTTAAAGAAAAAGTGCGCATGCAGCCTCATAACATCAACTACGGTCTGGTGGGCTATCCTGTTTTAATGGCGGCGGATATCATGCTTTACAAAACCAATGCGGTGCCGGTTGGGGTGGATCAGGCTCCTCATATTGAATTTACCCGTGAGATCGCCCGCTCCTTCAATCATCGTTTTAAGACACAGGCTTTGATCGAGCCGGAGATGAAAATTACTGAAGCGCCGAAGGTGATCGGGATTGACGGGCAGCAGAAGATGAGCAAAAGCCTGGACAACCATATTGAGATCGCCGCGACGCCCGAAGAGACCGCGAAGCGGGTGATGATGATGGTGACGGATCCACAACGGCAGCGCCGCAGCGATCCTGGCAACCCGGATGTTTGCAATGTTTTTTCCCTGCACAAAATCTTTTCCAGTGCCGAAGAGGTTAACATGGTCAATGTGGAATGCCGGCGGGCTGGAATCGGATGTGTGGATTGCAAGAAACTGCTGGCGAAAAACTTAAACGCACACCTGTCGCCTTTTCGCGCCCGGCGGGCGGAGCTGGCTCAAAAGCCGGAGTACGTCTGGGAGGTGCTGGAAGACGGCAATCAACGCGCCCGCGTGATCGCCGAGCAGACAATGGTCGAAGTGCGTGCTGCGCAGGGGCTGCCCTGACAAAATGCTCAATAAAAAGACCTCCCGAGTTCAGATTTTCAACTTCGGGAGGTCTTTTTTCTTAAGGGGATGTTATCAGCCGGGGCATTCGGCTTCCAGCCAGTTGGGCAGCGCGAAGTGACCGTCCGGGCCGGGTTGAAACGGGACGACCTGAGAAACTGCATCCAGGTTCAATGCCCCGTAAATGTGGGGGTACAGCACCGCGCCCCCCTCCAGGTTTTCATAGACCAGGCGGCCTGCCAGCCGGTTGGTCCAGATCTGCAGGAGGACAAGCCCGGTTTGGCCTGCATACAAACGCTCTGCGACGGGCACAACCTGCTGCAGGGTGGAGCAGTGGATAAATTTGTCGGTCGCGTATGCCGGCGGCTTATACCACCCGCCGGGTTGTGCGCCCTGCCAGGTTTCTTTTGTGGTGATGTGGTAAACATAACGGTTGGGATTCATTATGCCCTCGCGGCTTCACCCTTTATTTCTTTTGGAAGCATGAAAACAAATGGAAGCCCTATGAGAACGACGCCGGCGCTGATGTTAAAAGCCCAATGAAGATCAGCTTTTTCACCGATCAGCCCGACCAGTGCAACACCGATGGCATTCATGCCAAAGTTGAAGAGCATGTAGAAGCCATTGGCGAGGGCACGGTTTTCAGAAAAATTCTCCTGCACGACCGCCTGAATGACCGGATTGATGGAAAGACTGGAAAAACCGAGCAGCAGAAGAAGGGGGATCTGCACCCAGCCGCTGGACGAGGTGAAGAGAAAGAAAAGGGTGGTTGTGGTGATAATGGAGATGACCATGACCACCCGTCTGCCCAGACGGTCGCTGATCATTCCGCCCAGCAGCGCACCGGTTACCCCTGCCAATTGCATAAGGGTGAGCGAAGCGCCGGCAAACCACAGGCTGGAACCCCGTTCGGTGAGGAAGGTCGGGAGGAAGAGCGGCAAGCCCATGCCGATAAGACTGCGTGAAGCCAGAATAAAGGCGAGGGGAATGAAGACCGGCAGCATTTTGCGGAATACGGCGCGCAGCTTGATCGTATGGCCGTGGTTGGCCGGGGTGTAGTCCACATTGCGCAAACGCAGGTAAACAATGATGGAAGTCAACAAACCCGCCGTCATGAGTACAGGCAGACCCTCCAGAGTCAGGTAGCCGACGGCGGCGACCGCAACCAGCGGTGCGAGCGTGCGTCCAAGCTCGCCGCCCACCATCCAGAAGCTCATGCCGCGCCCCAGATGAGCGCCGGACAGCGCGCCGGTCATGACAGGCGCAACCGAGTGAAACACAGCAGAACTGAAGCCGCCGATGATCAGTGCCAGAGCCAGCAGCGAATAAGACGGTGTCACCCCAACCAGGCTCATCGCCGTGCCGGTTACCGCCGGCGCCAGCACAACAACCCAGCGCATATCTTTGCGGTCGGCGATCCAGCCCAAAAAGGGTTGGATCATGGTGGGCAGCAGGCTGAAAGTGGAAAGGAGGCCTGCCTGCGTTTTGGTAATCATCAGTTTTTCGATGAGCAGCGGCAGCAGCGGTGCAAGGAAACCCTGGTAGCCGTCGTGAATGGTGTGCGCGGCGACGATCGTCAGGATGGGTGAGGTTTGAAAAGACCGGGTTTCAGTTTGAGCAGGAGTATCAATGGTGTTCGATTGGATCATACGGTTTTCCTTCAGGGTACAAACAGCAGTTATCCCCCCATTTATACCCTGAAAAGTTTATTCGTCAATGCGAAGAAGGTGAATACGGCTGTGAAATCGCCGGGAATAAACTGTTTAATGCGGGCAACCTCAGGTATAATTTTTATATTCCTAAACCTCATTCAGAAAGGCGGTCCTCCGATGCGAGCAGTGATCCAACGCGCCCGGTATGGCAGCGTGAGTGTTGATGAAAAAATAATTGCTGAGATCCAAAAAGGCCTGGTGATTTTGCTGG
>JADLFQ010000059.1 GCA_020845515.1 Anaerolineaceae bacterium
CCGTTTATGTCCACCCGCAGCGTCTGGAACTGCTCCGGGAAGCCCAGGCAGGCCGCCTGAAGCCGTCGCTCAGCGCCGTGCTTTCCCCCTTCGATCCGCTCGTCTGGGACCGGGCGCGCTGCAAAGCACTCTTTGGTTTCGATTATTCACTGGAATGCTACCTGCCGCAGGCCAAGCGCAAATACGGCTACTTTTCCCTGCCCCTGCTGGTGCGCGGCGCGCTGGTCGGGCGCATGGACGCCAAAGCCCATCGCAAAGAAAACCGCTTCGAGATCAAATCGCTCCACCTCGAACCGCACGTGCAGCTCGATGACGCCCTGGCAGCGGAAATCGCCGCCGCCATCCGGCGCTGCGCCGCCTGGCACGGCGCGCCGCAGGTAACCGCCGCCCGCCCGCAGGACGCCTGGGCAACTGAGTGAGAGAACAATGATTGGCATGGCCGTACCGATCATTATTTGTTATCTTCGGCAATTCCACCCCCCACAGCGCATTCCCAAAAGATAATCCCTCCCTCTTTCCTCAAACCCGGCTCTTACATATATAAGAAACCCCAATCCTCCCAAAAACCTGTTAAAACCTATAGGTTAACCTGATACTTTTAACAGCTTGTCTTTCCCCTCCATTTAATGTACAACCGCATCATGCCCCCCTCTCTCACCCCTCGCCCTGCCGCAAACCTGCAAAGAACGAATTGTTTCTGTTTGTTTTTCGCGGGACAAATCTCTGTGTTAGAATCTATCCGCTATGGCTGCACCGACCCTTTTGCTGGCTTCAGGCTCCCCGCGCCGCCGGCAGCTTCTCTCTCTGACAGGCTGGAACTTCAGCGTTGCACCGGCCGAGGTGGATGAAACCCCCCTCCCCGGCGAGCACCCGCGCCCTTACACCTTGCGCCTGGCGGAAGCCAAGGCGCGCGCCGTTCTCCCGCCTGCAGAACCCGGCACGCTGATCCTGGCCGCCGACACGACCGTAGCCGATGAGGATACCCTGCTCGGAAAACCTTCAAACGCCGCCGAGGCGCGCCGCATGCTGCGGCGGCTGCGCGGCCACACCCACCAGGTCACCACCGCACTGGCCGTGCTTAACCCACATCGCGGGGAAATACTGACCGACGTCTGCGTTTCACAGGTGCCCATGCGCGCCTATTCGGACGAGGAGATGGAAACCTATATCGCCAGCGGCGATCCACTGGACAAAGCCGGCGCTTATGCCATTCAAAACAGCGCCTTCCAACCCGTTACCGGCTTTCGAGGTTGTTTTGCCAATGTCATGGGGCTGCCGCTCTGCCACATAGCTCGTACATTTAAGAAGTTCGATTGTACACCGCACCAGGATATCGCGCCGGCCTGTCAGTCTGCGCTGCAATACGATTGCCCGGTCTTTGCCGCCATCTTAAACGGCGAAAAGATGGGGTAAGCACTGACAGATTGTAAGGAGAAACGGATGAAGTTTAAAAAATGGTATCTTCTGCTGGTGATCACACTCAGCGCCTGCACTTTAGCCGGCGGCAGTCAAACGCCAACCCCAACGTTAAAGCTCTCCGCGCCGCAAATCGCCACCACCAGTACGCCGGACATTCAATCTGTTGCCGCCGGCTTTCTAACAGCCTGGCAAAACGATGATTACCCGGCCATGTATGACATGCTCACCCCCGTCACCCGCGATGCAATCAGCCTGGAAGCTTTCACCAAGCGCTACAGCGATGTCGCCGCCAATCTCAGCCTTGAATCGCTCAACTTTAACATCCTCAGCACGCTCACCAACCCCACCTCCGGGCAAGTGGCATACCGCGTCAATTTCAAAACCGTCTTGCTCGGCGAGTTGCAGCGCGAGACAATGATGAACCTGTCGCTTGAAAACGGCGGCTGGAAGATCCAGTGGGAAGAAGGGATGATCCTGCCAGAGCTGCGCGGCGGCAACCGCCTTGCACTCGATATCAATGTTCCGGTGCGCGGTACCATCTTCGACCGCAATGAAAACGCCCTCGCGACCCAAGCCGATGCCGTTGCCCTCGGCATCCTGACCGAACAGATCGAAAGCCCGCGCGAACTGATCGTCCAGCTTGCCCGCGTTACCGGCAAAACCGCAGACGCCATCGCCGAACTCATTCGCGGCGATAACCTGAACTGGTACGTACCGGTGGCTGAAGTGCCGCTTGCAGATGTGGAAGCGCGCTATGATATCCTAAACAACCTTCCCGGGCTTGCCCTCAATAACTACAGCTCACGCTTCTACTTCGGCGGCGGCAGCGCCCCCCACGTAACCGGATACGTGCTCTCCATTCCGGCGGAAGAAGTGGAAGCCTACCAGCGCCGGGGCTACCGCGTCGATGAAAAGATCGGCGCAGCCGGCATTGAAAAATGGGGTGACACCTACCTAACCGGTACTCGCGGCGCTTCTCTCTATGTTATCAACCCCAATGGTGAAGTTGTCACCCGGCTTTCTCAAACAGATACCCGGCCATCCATGAACATCTACACCACCCTCGACCGCGACCTGCAGTTGGGTATCCAGCAAACGCTCTCCGGTTTCCGCGGCGCGGTGGTCGTGATGGAAGTCAAGACCGGGCGCATCCTTGCAATGGCTTCTTCGCCTCCCTTCGACCCAAATGCCTTTGAACCTAACAATTTCAATAGCAGTGTGCTCCTCAACGGAATTTTCAACAGCCCCGACCAGCCCCTGTTAAACCGCGCCTCGCAAGGCACATATCCACTGGGATCTGTCTTTAAGATCATCACCATGTCCGCAGCGTTGGAAAGCGGTCTATACACCGCTCAGTCGGAATACCTGTGCAAGCACGATTTTACCGAGTTACCCGGTGCAACCTTTTACGACTGGACGTATGAAAAAGAGGTGGAACCCAGCGGCCTGCTGACGCTGCCCGAAGGACTAATGCGTTCATGCAACCCCTGGTTTTATCATATCGGACTCGACCTCTACCGCCAGAACCGCACCAAGGATATCTCCAATATGGCGCGGGCTTTCGGTTTGGGTTCTGCCACCGGCATCGGTCAGGTAGCTGAAAGCGAAGGCGCCATGCCCGACCCAATCAGCGAGGAAGACGCCGTGCAGATGGGCATCGGTCAGGGGACAATGCTCGTCACCCCCTTGCAAGTTGTGGACTTTATCGCTGCTGTTGCAAATGGAGGCACACTTTACCGCCCGCAAGTGATCGAAAAGATCATCTCGCCCGCCGGCGAGCAGCCCTTCACCTTCCAGCCAGAGGTGCGCGGCAGCCTGCCACTCAAGCCGGAGAATTTGAAGATCGTACAAGATGCCATGCGCAGCGTCATTGAGAACCCGCGTGGCACCGCCCACAATACTTTTCTGGGCCTCGGCCTCACGGTCTATGGAAAAACCGGTACCGCCCAAAACCCGTTTGGCAAGCCGCACGCCTGGTTCGCCGGGTACACTGCCGAAAACCGCGAGGACAAGTCCGATATTGCCATCGTTGTCCTGGCCGAAAATGCCGGCGAAGGCTCAGAAATTGGCGCACCAATCTTCCGCCGTGTGGTCGAGCTGTATTATAACGGCAAGCCCCAGCGCATCCTGCCCTGGGAGGCGGCCTATTGGGTGACGAAGACCCCCTCACCCACCCCCGGCCCCACCGAGACCCCCGGCCCAACACCCACCCCCGCCGACACCGAGACACCCACACCCCCCGAAACCCAATAAGATGGCGGATAAAGACTGGGTCTCCGGTTGGGTGGTGCAGTACCGCTCTGGTTTTTACACCATTGAAACCAGGCGCGGCCGTTACACCTGCCGCCTGCGCGGCCGCTTGAAGCGCGGCGCCGGACCGGATTTAATCACCATCGGCGATCAAGTAAAAATCAGCGCCTTCGAAGACGGCACCGGCGCAATCGAAGCCATCCTGCCGCGCCGCAACACACTGGTGCGCCTGTCGCCTTCACCGCGCGGCGATGAGGTGCAAGCGCTGCTCGCCAACCCCGATCAAATCGCGCTGGTCTTTGCTTGCAAACACCCTGACCCCCATCTGCGTATGCTGGATCGCTTTCTGGTCATCTGTGAAAAGCAAGGCCTGCCGGCGCTAATCGTCGCCAATAAAATTGATCTCCTGCCGCTCGAACAAGCACATGCACTGTTCTCGCCTTATCCGCCGCTGGGATACCCGGTGATCTATACCTCGGCACACACCGGTTTGGGCATTCCAGAACTGCACACACACTTGAAGAATAAAATCACCGGCCTGATCGGCCCTTCGGGTGTGGGAAAAACCAGCCTGTTAAACACCCTCCAGCCGGGATTAGGCTTGGAAGTGCGCTCAATCAGCGAGGGAGGTCAGCGCGGCTTGCACACCACCGTGATGCGCGCGATGTTCCCCCTGGATGCAGGCGGCTATGTGGCCGATCTGCCGGGACTGCGCAGCGTCGGACTGTGGGATATCCAGCCCGAAGAACTGGATGGTTACTTTCCGGAACTGCGGCCGCTGGTGGCGCATTGCCAGTACAGCGACTGTACCCACCGGGAGGAACCGGGCTGTGCCGTCCAACAGGCGGTGCAAAATGGGCAGGTTAGCCCGGCACGCTACGACTCCTATCTCCGTTTGCGCGCCGGGGAAGAAGAACAAAATGAAAGAACAAATTGAAACCGCGCTCAGGAAATTGGGACAGCGGTTTCTAGATGCGCGCTTGCATATATTTGACCTGAATATCTCCAAAATAGAGCAAGACCGCGTTACACTATCAGGACGCGTTTTGGAAACAAAAAACTTGGAGTGGATCATCGCGCGTTTGATGGAACAATTCCCACAAATACGCTTCGACACCCGGCAGGTGCGGATACTGCACCAACCCGACAACCCGATATTGACGGTCGGTGTCAACCTCACCGATCTGAATATCTATCCTTCCTTTAACGCCGAAAGAATCAACCAGGCCTGCTACGGCGAGCGGCTTGAGATTCTGGAACAGCAGCGCCGTTGGGCTTTTGTCCGGCAGGAGGACGGCTACCTGAGCTATGTCTACCTGCCGTATCTCACCGGTAAAGTCATCCCCCCCGCCACTCATTTGGTCATCGCACCGGTCGCCGCGCTGTATGCTGCACCTGACCCCCAAGCGCCGGTCTTGACCCGGGTTTTAGGGGGTACAGCCGTTCATCTTTGTGTCGTACAGGACAACTGGGCACAAATTGACGCCAACGAGCGCGGCTGGATACAGTACGAGAACCTGAGAGCGTTGGATGGGCTGCCAGTCTCCCCGCAGGAGATCCGCCAACAGATGGTGAACGATGCACGCTGCCTGATCGGAGCGCCCTACACTTGGGGCGGCATCAGCGCCAATGGCATTGACTGCTCTGGTTTTGCCCGTCTGGTGCACCGTTGGGCAGGCATCTTCATCCCCCGTGATGCAGACCTGCAATTTCGCGCCGGCAAGCCCGTCGAAGCTCCTTACCAGCCCGGCGATTTGCTCTTTTTTGGCGAACCAGGCGGCGGTAAAAGGATCGCGCATGTGGGCATCAGTCTGGGAGGATGGGAGATAATCCACGCTTCGCTGGAACGCAACGGCGTCTATACCGACAGCGTCCAAATAACCACCCACCTGTGGGACAACCTGGTCAGTGGGTGCAGCTTTGTGCCGGGCGAAGACCCGCCTTTGAAAACGTTTTAGGGGAGGAAGCGGTAACCGCGGCCGGTTATATTCAGAAGATGGCGCGGGTTTTTCGGGTCAGGTTCGATCTTGCGCCGCAAGCGGCGCACCAGCTGCGCCAGGCTGTCATCACGTATACCTTCAAGAAAAACCTTGTCCTCCGGCCAGACCGCGCGAATCAGATCATCTTTGTCACACACTTCGCCGGCATGAGCCTTCAGGTAATCCAGCAGATTAGCTTCTTTGGCTGTCAGGGCGGCTGGCTCCACATGCACAGACCCTGCGCCCGCCAGCAAAGGTTGACCTTCCAGGCCGCTCTTACGCAGCGCCTCTAAAGTAGGCATACTGGCCCAGAACTCCTCCACCCTCCCCGCCACCGCCGGGTGTTGGCGTAGCACGGCAAGCTTTAACTCGCAGCCCTCCGCATAAGCCTGGCAGCACGCACGCAGCAGCGCGGGGTATCCCCACGAGAACTCGATCAGCCGGGCTGTTTCTTCCGGAGAGAGCTCCAGGCCGGCGCGCGCCAGCGTGCTTTCTGCAGACCAGCGGGCATCTTCCAGGCTGAGCGGTCCCAGCCAGAGCGTGTGGGCGATAAACAACTCTGCCAATTCGTTGTTTGGGTCAGGCGGCTGACGTGCCGCGATGAGGAAGGTCAGACGATACTTGTGCGCGTCGCGCAGCGCCCGCAGACTGCCGTATACAAAAGGCGCCAGCACGGAGTCAAGCGCGTCAAACCGGTCGAACAACAGACACAGCCGCGCCCCCGCAGGAGAAAGCTGTGCTCCTAAAATCTCTTCGAGCGCACCGAGTGGATCCCCAACAAGGGTCTTATGCCCAAGCGAGCGCCCAACCAGGGAATAAAAATCTCCCAACATAGGTGCAGCCAGGCGATTGCAATCCACCAGCGCCAGTGGAGGATTGCCATTAACGCGATGCGCCATAAATCCAAACAAATTGCTCTTCCCCGCTCCGCTCAACCCGATCACAGCGGCGCACTCCCCCGCGCGCGCGGCGCCAAGCAAGGTTTCCACTTCCTTCCTGCGATAATCCCGCGGATAACTTTCCCAATTCGACATAATGTACCTTTCAACCTGCTCAACTGCCTTCAATTCAATCGCTTCTTTGAAGCCATGAGGAGTAAAAGAAGAAGCAATGAATAACAGTTCAAAATGTAGAATAGTTTATACTAAACCTATCTGGCGGAACATCTCACCTCCAATTGTCGTCCTCCTTCTAGAAGGAATCACTTTGGGCAGGAAACCGATGTCGAAACGAACTCGCTTCTTCCTACTACTGGCAGCGCTGACGTTCATCAGCCTCGCGCTGATAATGCTATTTTACACCATGCCCAATGTTGAACCCCAACGGCTGCAAGCCACGCTCTCCCCCACCCTTTTTACCCCTCCATCGCCATGAAAACAAGCATATCCAACAAGAATTGGCGAAGCCGCGTGAGATATTCCATCGCCCTGGTGCTATTCTTTCTAACAGCTCTGGCGCTGGCTTCTTGTGCACCGGCTGCCCTCCCGCCCCAGGCCGCGGAAGCCCCGGTGTTCGAAGCCACCCCGCCGGCAGCCCAGCCCGAAAAGCCCGAAACACAAGCCACTCAACATCCTGCCGGTTTGCAATCATCTCAAAAGGAAGAAGCCGCAACAGGAGAAGCGGACACCCTGTCCCCTAATTTAGCTGAGCCTGAGAAAAGCAGCCCTGCCCCGGCAGTACAAGCCACCGCATTGCCAGTCGAGCCTGTCGCCGAGAACCGCCTGGTGGAGTTGGAATGGCCTTCTCAAATGCGCCTAGGCGATTCGGACATCATCCGGCTGGCATTAACCCCCTATAAGGAGGGCTACCTTGTTCAGGCTGAATTCCCAGAGCACAAGATTCAATCCCAGACGCTCGTGATCAAACGTTTGGCCGGATACACCCTGGCAGCCGCTGCCCGGCTGGACGGCGTAGGTTTTGAGATCCAACCCACCGGAGACCAGCCCCAATATTTGCTGGCCGGTCAGGCGCTCACCTGGCGCTGGACAATACGGCCACGCGCCGCCGGTCAACAACGCCTGGCAGTGATGGTGCTGCTGCAATGGCTTCCCGAACCTGGCAGTGCGCTTCAGGAACACCAGACACTGTTATTTTCCAGCGGGTTGGATGTACGCGTGTCCTCCCTCCTTGGGCTCACTCAAGCGCAGGCTACAACAGGGGGGCTCTTCAGCCTGGTGTTCGGCGGTGGGATTGGGCTGTTTGCACTGATCTACCGGCCGCGGCCGCCCGGCGCGGCGCTGCGGATGCTCACCCCAAACCCCAAAGTATCCCTTGAGCCCAACCCGGGCATGCAGCTTCGCCCGGATGAAACCGGCTTGCTCAAAGCGCTCTTCCAGCACTATGCGCGCGTCTCCCTGGTGAGCGAATTTCTTTCCGGCTATTCCGGGGCGCGGGCTTTTTTGGCGCTGCCGGTGCGTCCCAACGGGCGCTCCGACGCCTACACCATTGTAAAAATCGGCCCTAAAACGGATATCCGCCGCGAATTTCAAAACTATGAAACCTATGTGCGCGATAGCCTGCCGCCAATGACTGCCCGCATCCAGCGTCCGCCCGCAACTGTACGCGGCAGCGAGCGCGCCGCCTTGCAATACACCTTCATCGCCGAGCCGGGTCGTCTGCCGGTTAGTTTGCGCCTGGCGCTGCGAGAAAACCCCGACCCTGCCCTGCTCTTTCAGTTGTTTAACAGCTTCGGCCCTAACTGGTGGATGCAGCGCGAGCCATACGTCTTCCGCTTGGGGGAGGAATACGATCGTCTGCTGCCCCCACACGTGGTATTACAGCCCGTTGCCGTCGCCGGCAAAGCCCTCCCCGTATTGGAACCTGGCCGTCCACCGGGAAGGTTGTCGTTTTCTCCGGGAAATACACTTCTGATAGCACGCTTCCCCCACGCCGAAAAACGGCAGGACGGCATCTCGATGACTCTCTCCGGACACCCAACCCCCGGGCAGTCACCCATCCGTGTCCGCTGGTTAAGCAATACCCCGCCCGACCATTCCGCAGGCCGGGTAACCGCGACCCGCGCGACCCTTTTAACGGAATACACCCAGGGTTTCGACCGCTTGGGGCTGCCTGACCCGCTTGAATATCTGGAGGAACGGCTGAACGAAACAGTCACCGGCACCCAATCCATCATCCACGGCGATCTGAATCTGGAAAACATTCTGGTTGGGCCGGGCGAGCTGGTCTGGCTGATTGACTTTTCCGAAACGCGCTTGGGACATCCCATGTTCGACTTTGCCCGCTTGGCAACCGAGATCATTGCACACATCCTGGCGGCGAACATTGGTTCTGGCAAGATCTATCTGAATGAATTGAGCGCGGGTAACCCGCTGCTGAAAGCCGTTGAAGAGCTTGCTGGAAAATGCCTGTTCAACCCCGGAGTGCGGCGCGAGTACAACCTGGCGTTATATGTCTCTTGTCTGGGTGCGCTCAAATTCTCCAACCTTGACCGCCGCCAAAAACACCTGCTCTATCTGACAGCCGCATTTCTTTGCCAGCAATTTTAAGATCAAAAAAACCAGCCTCAGTTCGCCGCCAGCGTCAAGATGCGCCCGCTGTACACCGGCAAGTCGAGGCCGGGTACCCTGCCGCCTGAAAATTCGAACGAATCGCCGGGGCGGAGCAAGTCCTTAAGCACTCCCCTTTCCCACGGCAGGCGCAGCTCCAGCACTGCCGGAGAATCCGTGGCATTAACCGCCGCGACCACCGATCCCTCTGGAGCCTCCCGCAAAAATGCGAATTGCTGGGAGGCAACGAACAACTCACAGTACTCACCGCGCCGCAGCGCCGGGCAATGCGCACGCACCGCCGCCAGGCGCGCGATCCATTCCGCCAGTTCAGCATGGGGCATGGAGAATCCCCGCTCCAGATCGAGCGCAGGGCGCAGAGGCGCATCACTGCCAGGTTGGCGGCATCCTGTCAGCCCCCATTCGCTGCCATAGTAGATAGAGGGGATCCCCGGCATGCTAAAGAGCAGAAAGTAAAGCGGGAGAAGATGGGCCGGATTCTTTAGGCTGCTGGCAACCCGGTCTACGTCATGGTTGTCTGTGAAAGAATACAACTCGTCCGGCCGGTAAGTGCCTTGCGGGCCAAACTGCCGCTTGAGAGTGTAGGCAATTTCGTAATAATTGCGGTCATTAAGGCTGGAATACAACCCCTTATAGGCTTCATAATTAGTAACCGCATCCAGCCCGCCTTGAGAAAGCAGGCGCGTATAATCGCCAAAGACCATCTCGCCCAGCAGCCAGAAATCGGAGCGCAGCGTGCGGCAAATCCCGCCAAGCTCGGTTAGAAAATCTGGCACGATCTGATCAGCCGCGTCCAGGCGCAAGCCGTCAATTTCAAATTCTTCGACCCACATCCTGACTGCTTGAAAGAGGTGTCCACACACTTCCGGGTTGACAAGGTTGAGCTTGACCAGGTCATAATGCCCGGCCCAGCCTTCATAAGCAAATGGATCACCGTACGGGCTGGTACGGCTGAAATCTAAATTTTGAAACCAGCCCGCATAAGCTGAGCGCTCGCCTTGTGCCAACAGGTCCCGAAACGCCCAAAAGTCACGCCCGACATGGTTGAAAACCCCATCCAGCACAAGACGCAGCCCCCGTCGGTGCAACTCTTTGGAAAACTCAGCCAGCACGCGACGATCTCCCAAACGGCGGTCTATATGAAAATAATCGGCGGTATCGTAACCATGTGCACTGGATTCAAACAGGGGGCCCAGATATAGGGCGGTCGCGCCCAAGCGCTGGATGGGGTCAAGCCAGCGATAGAGCTGTTCCAAGCGCGGTGCAGGTGCGGATTGAAAATCATTGTAGAGCGGGGCGCCGCACAACCCCAGCGGGTAAATATGATAGAAAAAGGCGTCATCTGCCCAGGCGTGTTTTCTCATTGCTCTCCTCGATTTTGGATCCACCCCGGCCATCCAGGTGCTTCCCGACAGGTCAAATAAAATGACTACGAATAAATCCCATACTGGAACTGGCGCATTGCGCTGCGCAGCAGTTCCTCATCCAGCTCTACAGAGCCGTTCAGCCACAGCCCAATACAGGTATTGATAAGACCGGCAAATGCAGCCGCATAGTAAACATACCGTCCATGCATATTGCCATGATCACGAACAGCTTCGCGGAAAAGAGTCTCGAACTGTGCGCGCTGGCGTTCGTTCCAAACGGCAATAACCTGCCATGGCTCACTGCCACGCGGCGAAAAATTGAGCGCAAGCTGCAAACGGTAATACACCGGATTCTCCCGCGCAAAATGAAAGAAAACTGCGCCAGTTTCAACCAATGTGCGCGGCAAGTCGCCATCGTAGTGTGCCGCCAGTTCCACCCGCTGCAAAAACGGCTCGTGATACGTCTCAACGAGCGTATGCAGTAATCCCAACTTGCTGCCGAAATAATGGTAAAGGGTCGGTTTGGTCACACCCGCGGCTTCAGCGATCTCCTGCACACCGACCGCGTCGTAGCCGCGCGCCGCAAACAGTTCCAAAGCGCAATTTAGGATAACAGTACGATTTTCCATATCGAACTCACTATACCGTCCGGTATAGTATCTGTCAAGGGGTCGTGTTTCATTTTGTCAGCCGCTTGTCAACAGTTTATCAAGCGCCGCCGCCAGGTCAGCGCGATGCTGAATGCACAACAGGCCGGGTTCATCCTACGACCGGTCTGAAGGAGGCTAGATGAAGCGCATTCGGAAAAGTTTGGCCCTGCTGCTCGCCCTGCTCAGTCTGGCCGGGCTGGCTGCTTGCAGTTCGGCAGCGGGTGAGGCACGCTTGATTGCCACCACTCCAGCGATGCCGATTGCTACATATCCCACCCAGGCTGTGCCCGCGCCGCATACCGTTGTTGTATACAACTTGACATTGGAACTGGAGGTTGGCAACGTACAGGAAGCAGCCGCAGAAGCCATCCGGCTAAATACGACTCATGGCGGGCGTTTGGTCGCCAATCAGAACTGGATTGAAAACGGGCGTAACGTAGCCTTCCTCGAATTCGCGGTACCTGATGACCAATCTGCCCGGCTGCATACGGCGCTGCTGCTGCTCGGGCGCACGGCCGGCGAGACCTACGCCACCCATTCCCATGATTGTCTGACCTGCCAGCCGTTAACCCACATCTCGCTCTACCTGCGCAGCGGGAGCCGCCTGCTGCCCGTGTCGCTCACAAGCGGCTGGAACCCGGCTCACACCTTCCGGTCAGCCTTGCGGGTCTTTGTCACGCTTTTTGGCTTTCTGGCAGATATCCTCATCTGGCTCATCGTCGTGGTGGGACCCTTTGGGTTGGTGGGCTGGGGGATTACTCTGCTGGTGCGCCGGCTGCGAAAGCGCCGGAAGCAGGAGTCTGAAAAACCAGACTGATACGGTTGTCAACCTTCTGTCAGCCCCGTGTCATCCGGCTGTCAAGCATCGCAGCATGTCAAATAGTAAGCTAAAACCAAAACCTTTTAGAACCGCCCAGGAGGATTAAAAAATGAACACACAGCGTTTTTCAATCGCATTCTTGCTCATCTGTTTACTGCTGGCAGCCTGTGCCCCCGCTGCCCAGCCCTCCAAGCAAGAAGCCACCCAAAGTGAAGCCCAACCGCCCGCGCCGAATCTGGAACCAGAAAAAGCGGAGGGCAAAGATGCACCGTTGCCTTATTCCACTGCCATGCCCGTACAGCCGCTGGCTGAAGCGCCCAAAAACTGGGCTGGAATAACGGGAGGTGAGAGTTACCAGCCCGTGCTCATCCCGCAAATTCCGGCGGGTGCCCCTCCTGCCGATAACTATTACCAGAACTACGGCATCAACCCATTCGTGGATACACACGAAGATCACCTTTCGACCTTTGGTCTGGATGTGGACACTGCCTCATATACCGTTATGCGCCGCCATATTAACGATGGCTATCTGCCTCCGGCCGATTCCGTGCGTGTGGAAGAATATATCAACTACTTCAACATGGGATATCCCACACCTGCCTCAGTTGCCTTTGGCATCTACGCCGACGGCGCGCCTTCCCCCAATACCGACAGCAATGAGATGATCTTGCGCTTTGGCATTCAGGGCTACCATGTTGCCGAAGCCGGCCGCAAACCGGCAAACTTGGTGTTTGTGATTGACGTCTCCGGCTCGATGGCACAGGAAAACCGCCTGGGGCTGGTGCAGCGCTCGCTGCAAATGTTAGTCGAGCGTCTGCGCCCAGATGACAGCGTTGGCATTGTGGTTTACGGAACAGAGGCAAGAGTTGCCCTGGAGCCAACCAGTGGGAGCAACCGCGGGCTTATTCTTGAAGCGATCTATGCACTGCAACCTGAAGGCTCCACAAACGCGGAAGCCGGCCTGATGGTCGGGTACGATATGGCGATGCGGGCTTATCGTAGCGGCGCCAATAACCGGGTGATCCTGTGTTCAGACGGCGTCGCGAACACAGGCGCCACCGACCCGAATGTCATCCTGAACCGCATTCATGGATACGTCTCCGAAGGCATCACGCTCACCACCGTCGGCTTTGGCATGGGCAACTTCAACGACGTATTGATGGAGCAGATGGCTGATAACGGTGATGGCTTCTATGCCTATGTGGACAGCGAAGAACAGGCTCGCAAACTGTTTATTAATCAGATCACCTCCACACTCCAAACCATTGCCCGCGACGCCAAGATACAGGTGGATTTCAACCCGGATATTGTCGCCCGCTACCGGCTGATCGGGTATGAGAACCGTGCCATCGCAGACCAGGATTTTCGTAACGATCAGGTGGATGCCGGCGAACTGGGTGCAGGGCACAGCGCAGCCGCCTTATACGCCGTACAACTCTACCCTGGTGTACAAGGCCGCCTTGCCACCGTGCAGTTACGCTGGAAGAACCCGGATACCTATCAGGTGCAGGAGATCAACGGCAATTTCAATACCTGGGACCTGGCGGCCAGCTTCGACCAGGCGGAACCGCGCTACCAGCTTGCAGTAACCGTTGCCCAATATGCCGAAGTCTTGCGCAACAGCCCCTATATGCGCGGCACCACCCTCTACCAACTGCGCACTCAGGCCGCACAGGTTGCCCGCTTACTGTCCAGCGACCAGGATGTGATCGAATTCGCCTGGCTGGTGGACAGGGCAACCCAAATTAACCCCACCATATTCCAGTAGAAAACATCAGCTTGTAATACCCCCTTCCCTGTTGAAACTTAACACAGGGAAGGGTTTTTTTCTTCCTGCTCTTTGGATGAAAGATACTATGGAAAGTATGAAGTTTTCTGTACAATAATGGAGAAAACTCATCATGCCATTATGTAGCACACTTCCAGCAGGCAGAAAAGGCGGTAGGAATTGAAGACAAGTCATCCAGGTCAGCCAAAAATAACATCCATCGTCATTGGAATTGCAATTTCTATCGTGCTGCTCGGGCTCTTTTTGTCGCTGGGAGAAGTCGTCAAGATATTGGGGGCGCCTTTTCTTATCATACCGGCCCAACTAGGGTTGGTGGAGAAAGTGACCGCCGGTGACATCATCAATTTTCGGCTGAACACCCGCGAAACCACACTAAAATTCAATGCCCCTGGGCGCTATGCACTGTACACCGCCGATTTAGATCTTCTTGAAATCACAAATTCGTTGGAGCAATCGGGTGCGCAACCCTGGTTGCGCATCGAACCTCAGGCGGGCGGGAAAGGCCTGGAAGTTCAATTTGTACGTCGCGGACTCTCCCCGTTTGACAGTGCTCTGGTGCGCGGCAGACCGGTTTTCACCTTTGTCATTGAAAAACCAGGTGTTTATGTTCTGCGCCATACGGCGCGCAAAGCAGCAGTCGCCATCCTGCCAGATGTAATTACCGGCAAAGAGGGCATCCTGACATTGGCTTATATAACCCAGATCGGCATAATTGCTGTGTCAGGGGGCTTCTTTTTCTTCCGGGCGCGCCGCCAGCATTTGAAGCGCATTCAGGAAATACAGCAGCTCAAACGTATTCGCGGGGAGGCATTCTGGGAAAAAGAAGCGGAAAAGCAAAGAACCGCTGCCGATAAATAGCAGGTATTCTTCAATTAACAAAAAGGCCGTTGTGCCAGAAAAGGAATCCCACACAACGGCAGCAAGAGAGCGGCTGTATAAATTGCGCTTATCTCACTTAACGGGTAAGGACATGTTCCGGTTTAATCTTGTAGATAACACGCACCTCGCCCGGCGCGTGGTGGGGGTATTTCTCCGCGCCGGTATATTTCTTCGCCAGTTTATCAATATGCTCCACTGCACCTTCTTCAACAGCCTCAGCCACGCGACCGCGCACCTCCAGATAGCGATAAGGGTTATCGGGGTCGCTGATCTCCACTGTCACCCGAGGGTCACGCTGTATATTCCGGTCTTTCTGGCGGCCGCGCGAAGTATTAATAAGAATATATTCGCCGTCATAATCCACCCAAACCGGGTTCACCTGAGGCTGACCGTTGGGCATCAGAGTGGCCAGATGACAAAACGCTCTTTTTTCAAACAGATCCAAATAATTCTCAGGGATATTCTTTGTTGCCATTCGATCCTCCTAGCTTATTTAAGTGGATTAAGCATATCGCCGCCCACAAGTTTGAACCCTATTTCTTCTTAATGGGAAGGGGTTGGTCGTCAGTCAGTCCATACAGGTGGCCATCAGGGGCGCGGAAGTTTGTCCAGGCGTGCTTTTCAGAGGTATGCACCGGGCCAACAAACTCCACCCCCAACTTTTCCATATCCGCCCGCGCGGTTTTGACGTCATCCACCAGAAATTCCGCCTTTGGACATTCCAGGCCCTCCAATTCCGGCTGTCGCTGCCTGATCTCAGGCGCCATAATTTCGAAAACATCGCCATTAGGGAGAACAAATACCGCCATCTCGGGCACCAGAATAACCGGTTTCAGCCCCAACTTTTCGGTACAAAATTTGACCATCTCTTCAATATTTTTCGTTCGAGTCCCCAGCCATGAAATTCCCTTTAGTTCCATTTTTTCTCCTTGCCGATAAGATTTCACTTCATTATAGTCATAAAAGATATACAAGTGTTTGATTTACAACAAACAGGACTTGACTCTATAGCAGCCCACGGCTTTCACCAAGTAGCCTGACAAAAGAATAAAAGGTCTTCTCCGGTATGCTTGATTCGCCAAAACTCAAGAACCAGGAGAAGACCCGGATGGATTGTATCAACCTGCAGCTCGATCAAAAAGTCAACGAGCATGGCTTGGTGTATGAGCGCGGCCGCCTGTGCAAGGGATTTTAATCCGGCCCGGGATGGGGCTGCCTAAATAAAACCTTGAGACTTCTATTCCTCATTGATTAATTCCAGTATTTTTGGCAGCAGCGCGGGGTTGGTCGCCAGCCCTTCCTGGTGATGGATCGTGGGGTTGCCGGACCAGTCACCAAAGTATCCCCCAGCCTCGCGCAGGATCGGCGGGTAAACGGCCACATCCCAAACATTCACCACCGCCTCGAGCATAATATCCGCCCGGCCGGTGGCCACCAGCAAGTATCCGAAGGCATCCCCCCAGCCGGCGCGATAATGCGTTGCGGCCATCACCCTTTCCCATTCCTTACGGCGGTTATAACGCTCGAAGTTGACCACATCTGTAAAAGCCACAACAGCCTCATCTACACGGCTTGTCCTGCTGACATGTGCCGGGCGGCCGTTCCACCAACACCCTAAATCTGTGCCGGCCGCGAGCAGTTCATTCAGCGCCGGAAAATAAGCCACCCCTACCTCAACATTACCCTCAATTTCAAGCCCAATCAAGACCGAATAAAGCGGCACACCTCGCATAAAAGAGCGTGTCCCATCAATCGGGTCAACAAACCAGCGGAAGCCGGCGTTTTCAGCGCCCTCACTGCCATATTCTTCGCCTACAATGGCGTGGCCAGGATACTTTTGCTCAATCTGACGGCGGATGAACGCCTCGGCTTTTCGGTCAGCTTGTGTAACAGGCGTCCCGTCATTCTTGGTATCCACCTGCAGCGTAGTTTGATAATATCCCAGCGTGAACTTGCCAGCTTCTACTGCAGTTTCAATCGCAAAATTAAGATAAGGTTGAAGAGAGTGTTTAAGCGTCAAAGGAAAGACCTCGATGGTTTATTGGATGAATGCTTCATTCTTCAAGATACCCCGCCAACGCAAGCGCGCCAGGTCCGGTATTAACGCCCAGTACGGGGCCGGTGGTGTTAATGAGGATTTCAACAGGATCATGATCTTCCCGAATCCGTTCTGCCAGACGCTGCCCTTCTTCAGGAACGCCGCCGTGCGTGACCGCAATCCGCAAAGGCTTGCTGCCTGCCTCGAGCTTATCAAAAAACTTTTGGTAAAAAACTTCAACAGCGCGCTTGGACGTTCGAGCAACCGTCAAAGGTTCCACCACCCCGGTAACATGGTTGATCCAGACCACCGGTTTAATATCGAGCAGCGTACCAATCCACTTCCCGGCGTTTCCAATACGCCCGCCGGTGGAGAGGTACTTAAGCGTATCCATACAGACAAACACTTGCAATTTTTGCCGGATGGCTTCAACCACTTCCAAGGCAGAACGGACCGTCGCACCGCTGGTCAGGGCGCGCGCTGCTGCCAACACTTGCCAGCCCAAGCCCATCGTAACCGATTTTGAGTCAACGATATGCACAGGCAGGCTGCACTGCTCGGCAGCAGTAACAGCCGATTGATAAGCGCCGCTCAGCGCGCTGCTGAGTGTAATGGCAAGAACTTCCTTGACCCCACGCAGGCGCGCCGCTTCAAAAGCCGTCAAAAAATCATATACGCTGATTTGTGATGTCTTGGGGAGGCGCGAGTCTGTCCCCAAACGCTGATAGAACTCCTCCGGTTGAATCTCCACCCGGTCGCGATACTGCTCCTCACCCCAAATGAGCGTGTGCGATAGAACTGTAACGCCGTATTGGTCAATCAGTTCTGCCGGGATATCGCACGTGCTGTCGGTGATCAGTTCAATCTCTGAAGGCATGCGGTTTCCTTATAGAAGAGATGGTGCAATTATTATAGTCTCACTGCACAAGATATTGCTGACATTGACGGGGAGTAGGTTGGAAGATCCGAGGAGATAGTTATCGCGGCCGGCCAGGACGCAGTGCAATAACCACAAAAGGCCCAAGAATCGGCAGCGCCAGGGCGAGCAGCCCAAAAGCAAAATATTCCAGCTTGGAAAGTCGGCGGCGGCACAGATAGAATACCGCCAGAACAAACATCCCTGCGCTGGTCAGGATGAGCAGAACCTTGAGCAGGTCAGGTGTTGTCACGGTTTCCCCTTTCGCCTTAAGCAAGGCGGCGTCTTTTCTTCAGCATTTCGAACTGCGGCGGACAGCAAAAAATCTTCCATCCGCGGTGCGTAAGGCTTCCTCGTCACTGCGCTCCTGCAAAGGGACGGTTGGAGTATGGCGGAAAGCAACTGGTAACTTCATCCCCACTTGCTCCTCCCCCAAATTCCAAAAATAGAGTCTGGGGGAGGGTATACATTTGGTGCAAGGTTTTTTATTCCATTTATAGGCTGCTTCCCCCATTCCTGTTTTTTGAAAAGGGGGAAGGTGAGAGGACAAAAGGAGAAACGATTAAATCCAGCCGCGCAATTGCATCGCTTTAACAACGCGGGAAATAGCCACCATATAGGCCGCATCGCGCATATATACCTTCTCGTTCAAGGACATGTCCAGAACCGCATGGAAAGCAACGGTCATTTTTTCATCCAGCTTGGAGAGAACTTCCTCTTTGGACCAGTAGAAGTTCATATCATTCTGAACGCCCTCAAAATAAGAGACGGTAACGCCGCCGGCGTTGCACAAGAAATCGGGGATATCAAAGATACCGCGCTCCCGTATAACGGCATCGGCTTCGGGGGTGGTGGGCCCGTTGGCGCCCTCGGCGATAATACGCACCTTCTTGGAGACTTTGTGGATCGAATCAGCATTGAGCTGACCTTCCAGCGCACAAGGCATGAGGACATCCACATCCTTGCTGATCCAGGCATCGCCGTCTTCAACGGCGTAACCGGCGGCTTTGGCTTTGGCTTTGTCAATTGTGCCGTACTGGTCGGTAATACTGATGAGAAAATGCGGGTCAATGCCGTCAGATTTGCTGACTGTATATGAGCAGCGGTCTTCGCGGTCCCAATAGGAGACACAAATGACCTTGCCCTTGAGCATTTCTACAAACCCGATGGCTGCATGTTGGGAGACATTGCCAAATCCCTGAAGCGCGCCGGTGCACTGGGAAGAGTCAAGGCCAAGGTACTTTAGGGCTTCCCGGACGTTAATAATCACCCCATAGCCGGTGGCTTCTGTGCGGCCCAGCGAGCCGCCGCCGCCAACGGGTTTACCGGTGATCACACCAGGTGTATACTGCCCAACCAGCTTGGAGTACTCATCCATCATCCAGCCCATCATCTGTGGGTTGGTGCCAACGTCAGGAGCGGGGACATCCTGACGGGGGCCGATATTCTTCCATATCTGCTGGATGTAACCGCGCACAAGGCGCTCTTTTTCCGCGCCCGAAAGCGTCGCAGGGTCAACAATCACGCCGCCTTTGCCGCCACCCAGAGGGATATCAGCCACCGCGCATTTCCAGGTCATCCAGGTGGCCAAAGCGCGCACGGTATCAATTGTTTCAGCCGGGTGAAAGCGAATACCGCCCTTGGCTGGACCGCGCACATCGTTATGTTGGACGCGAAAGCCCTGAAAGACCCGGATCGTGCCGTCATCCATGCGCACCGGAATGCGAAAATGGTATTCCCGCAGAGGCCAGCGCAGGAACTCGCGCACAGATGGATCCAGTTTTAGTAAATCGGCAACACCGTCAAACTGCCGCTGTGCCATCTCAAAAACGTTGGTATTTGAAGACATATTCTATTTTCTCCCGAAGCTTGATTTGAAATAAAAAACAGTTTTATGATAAAACAGGGTAAGCACCTCAAAAACAGCAAGCAGGCGCTTAAACCGCCTGCTGTGATATTTTGATAGCCTCAGCCATCGTGCACACGAGGATTTTCCCTCCTGCAATCCATGCTGGATATAAGGTAACAAAACCGGCGCCTTCTGTCAAGATGATAAAAGTTGCCAAAGCGCATGATGGAAATCAAGCAAATCATTGCTTTATTCCTCCCCGGTCCGGGCAGTTTGTAGGGCACGCTGCAATTCAGCGCGAACAACCTGCGGATTGGCCTGCCGGCCAGCCGCGCGCATCACCTGACCGAAGAACCAGTTTTCAAGCGTCTCTTTACCCGCGAGGTAGTTTTCCAATGCTTGCGGGTTGGAATCGAGGACTTGCTGCACCAACGCAGCAACCACGCCGGTATCCGAGATCTGGGTGAGTCCGCGCGTGGCAATAATTTGCGCAGGGCTGCCGCCTTGCAAGAGCATCTCGGCAAAGATTGCTTTGGCTGTTGTCAGGTTAATTTCGTCACTCGCAGCACGGGCGAGCAGGTCCGCCAGCACAGGCGGAGCAACCTTCACCTGTTGGATTGAAACGGCGTTCTGGTTCATCCAGGCGAAGAGTTCTCCCGTAATCCAGTTGGCAGCCTGGCGGGCGGAAACATCCGCAGGAAGAGCCGCGACGAGTTGCTCAAAGTACTCCGCGACTGCCTGCTCCTCCACCAGCAAAGCGGCGTCCGCCGGCGCAATGTCGTACTGGCGGGCAAAACGCAAGCGGCGGTCAAAGGGCAGCTCAGGCAGCGCGGCGGCAATCTCATCCACCCAGGGTTGCTCGACCACCAGCGGCGGCAGGTCTGGTTCAGGGAAGTAGCGATAGTCATGGGCCTCTTCTTTGCTGCGTTGGGAAAAGGTAACCCCGGCGGCTTCGTCCCAGCCAAGCGTTTCCTGCAGGACAACCTCACCGCGGTCTAATGCGGCAGATTGCACAGCAATTTGGTAGGCTGTCGAGCGTTCGAGAGCGCGGAAGCTGTTAAGATTCTTAATCTCAACGCGGGTGCCCAATTGCTGGCTGCCCAGTGGCCGAACGGAAATATTCGCCTCAAAACGGATAACGCCCTTCTCCATATCCCCTGAATTGACCGCCAGTGTCCGCAAGATTGCACGCAGACCGGAAGCGTAAGCGCGCATCTCTTCGACGGTGTGCATGTCCGGCTCGGAGACGATTTCCAGCAGCGGTACCCCGGCACGGTTGAGATTCACCAGCGAGAAGCTTTCGCCATCGCGCGAGGCGTGCGTCAATTTGCCCGTGTCCTCTTCCAGATGGACGCGCCGGATACGGATACTGCGCTCACCGGCGGCGGTCTGAATGCGCAGGCGGCCATGCTCTGCCAGCGGGTATTCGTACTGCGAGATCTGATACCCTTTGGGAAGGTCGGGATAAAAATAGTTTTTGCGGGCAAACAGGCTGGTATGGGCAATCCGGCAGTCCAGGGCAAGTGCGACGCGCAAGCCAAAGGCAACCGCCTGGCGGTTAACAACCGGCAACACACCCGGCATCCCGGCGCACACCGGGCAGACGGCTGTGTTGGGCGCAGCTTGAATGGAATCCACCACCGGACAGGCGCAAAACATTTTCGATTGGGTGGCCAACTCGGCATGCACTTCTAAGCCGATGACTGTTTCATACTCCATAAAGACCTGACCAATAATCTATATCCACGGCGCAAAAACTACGCCAAAAGAGGACAGCCTTTTTCTTGCGCTGTGGCTTGGGGCGGGGCAGGAATGCCCGCAAGCTCAAAGGTGGTTGACAAACTTCTCTATGCGGCGCAGGGCTTCCTCAAGCTTTTCATAGGCTGCCGCGTAAGAGCAGCGCACAAAACCATCGCCGCCCGCGCCGAAGGCATTGCCAGGCACAACGGCAACATGCTCTTCCTGGAGAAGACGGTTGGCGAACGTATCGTCATCGAGACCGGTGACGCTGACCTTGGGGAAGGCATAGAAGGCGCCCCTGGGGTCAAAGGTCGGTAAGCCGATTTGATTTAAACCGGAGACAATCAGCTTGCGGCGGCGATCGTACTCTTCGCGCATCTCCATCACATCTTCATCGCACTCGCGCAGCGCGACGACCGCAGCCGCCTGGGCGGTGGTCGGGGCGCACATGACCGTGTACTGGTGAACACGCACGAGCGCCTGCATAAGCTCCGGAGGTCCGGCGCAATAGCCGATGCGCCAGCCGGTCATGGCATAATCCTTGGAGAAAGCCCCAACAAGCAATGTGCGCTCTTTTGCGCCAGGAATGGCAGGCACACAAACATGCGGCAGACCATAGACCAGGCGGTCGTAAATCTCATCCGAGATAATGATGAGATCGTGTTCCTGGGCGATCTTCACCACTTCTTCCAGGCGTTCGCGGCTGGCGACTGCGCCGGTGGGGTTGTTGGGATAGCCAACCAGAATGGCTTTGGTCTTCGGGGTGACGGCGGCGCGCACCGCAGCCGGGTCGAGGTCAAAGTTGTTTTCCATGGTACAAGCCACTTCCACCGGAACACCGCCCGCCAGAAGCACGCCAGCCTGATAAGAGACAAAACATGGCGTCAGGATGATAACTTCATCGCCCGGGTCGAGCAAAGCGGTGAAAGCCAGGTAGAGCGCCTCGGAACCACCGACAGTGATGACAACATCGGTCGCGGGGTCATACTTCACACCGTAATGCAGTTCCAAATGAGCGGCAATTGCCTGGCGCAGCTCGCCCGTCCCGGCATTGGAAGTGTAATGGGTTTCCCCCTGTTGCAGGGAGCGAATGCCGGCCTGGAGGATGCGGTCGGGGGTGGTGAAATCCGGCTCGCCAATCCCCAGCGAGATGACATCCTTCATCGTAGCGGCAATATCAAAAAACTTTCGGATTCCTGAAGGCTTCAGCGTAGCTACTTTGCGCGAAATATGAGAAACGCCCATTTCAGCTCCTTGTGGAAAATTTTTTAGCGGCGCTCAGACAGGTGTCACCTGCCACTCGCCGTACAATTCCTGATAGAGCAGTTCAAAATGAAGGTCATCTTCCGTACAGACCCGAAAGGCCTTCCCATACGGTGTGCGCCAGCGCGCCTCCACCCGGGTCACCGTCAGGCGCCGGTCATGCCAGCACAGCGCGGTGGGATGTCCAGCATACTCGTACCCGGAATAACATTCGACAACAGGGCTTAGCTGAGCGCCCATGAACTATCACCAAGGTTCAAATGCAGCGCCTGACTTTCTAAACGAACCTGCTCACCAATGAGCGAGTTCTCAACAATGACCTGGACAACGTGCGTGTGATCGGCGACGATGGTGTTGCGCAAAATGGCGCTGCGAACTTCACACTTGGCGCCAATCGAGACGTGGGGACCGATGACGCTGTTCTCCACCCTGGCAGAGGGATGAATAAAGACAGGCGGGACGATCGCCACCCCCGGTCTTCTGGCGGCTTCGGCGCTGTTATCGCGGCCATGTTCAAGCAGATAGCAGTTGGTCTCCAGCACAGCTTGCGGAATGCCGGCATCGAGCCAGGTTTCGACAGGCTCGATGCGAAAGCAAGCGCCGGCTTGCAGCATGATGTTAAGCGCGTCTGCCAGAAAATACTCGTTCTTGAGCATGACACCCTGCTGCATCTGTTCCTCAATAGCCCTGACCAACGCCTGGGCATCTTTGAAATAATAGAAACCCACTACGGCAAGGTTGTTCTCCTTGCTCGGTGGTTTTTCGATGAGGCGGGTGATAATACCCTGCGAATCAGCGACAGCCACGCCGAAACGGCTGGGGTCTTCAACAGGCTGAACCCAAGCGACGCCATCCGCCGTTTCAGTTGCCAGAAAACCAAGATCGGTTTCGATGAGCGTGTCGGAGAAGGCCATCAAGAGCGGGCCATTGAGGTGTTCACGCGCCAGGTAGAGAGCGTCAGACTGACCGCGCATCTCGGTCTGAACAACGTAATGGCAGGTTTTTTCAGGATGGTTCTCTTCCATATAGGTTTTGATCTGCCAGCCTTGAGGGCCGATGATGAAGATGTATTCAACATTGGCGGGGTCGGGCAGTGTATTAAATTGTTCAAGGACATAATCGAGAACGGTCTTGCCAGCCAGCGCGACGAGTGGTTTGGGTTTGCTCCAGGTGTGCGGACGCATGCGGGTGCCAAGACCAGCCATCGGAATGGCGATTTTCAAGGTTTGCGACATGGGTATTGATCCTGTTTCGTAATTCTTTTAAGGTGTACGACTCTATTGTAGCCTTTTTTTTAAATTTTGGGGGAAGGCGCCCCACCGCAGGGTTTGACAAAGTTCATCCGGGGTGGGTTGTGAACCCGCCCATACAGAACCAACCATACAGAACGCGCCGGGTAAATGAGCATGGCCGGAAGCCATTGATGTTTTTTATGTTATCCCTCCGGAGAAACGCCAAACCCGCAGCAAGCAACCCTTCCATAGAAGCATTTAGAATTTTTAACCCCGCCCTACATACAGTATAACATTTCCGGATTATTTACGGCGCTGCTGCGCACATGTGTTAAGGCAGGGAAGGCGCGGCCTGGTGCCAGTCTGTGATTTGCTGGTAAGCGTGACCTGCGCGGAAGAGAATATCCTCGCGGAAAGGGGCAGCCATAAGCTGCATGCCGATGGGGAGGTGAGCAGAATCGAAGCCGGCGGGGAAAGCCAAACCAGGGACACCCGCCAGGTTGGCAGGCAGTGTAAACACATCCTCCAGGTACATGGCAAGGGGGTCATCGAGGTGCTCGTTAAAGCGGAAGGCGGTGGAGGGGGCAACCGGAGCGGCAATAAGATCTACTTGTTCGAAAGCTTTATCAAAATCGCGTTGGATGAGCGTGCGCACCTTTTGCGCCTGTCCATAATAGGCATCGTAATAACCGGCGGAAAGCGCATATGTGCCGAGCATGATGCGGCGCTTGACCTCGGCGCCGAAATTCTGACCACGGGTTCTACTAAAAAGGTCGAAGAGGTTATCCGCGTCGCGGCGGGCGCCGAAACGAATGCCGTCGTAGCGCGCAAGGTTGGCGGACGCTTCGGAGGAGGCGATCAGGTAATAGACGGGCAGGGCATATTGCGTGTGCGGCAGACTGACAGGAAAAACCACCGCACCCTGCGCTTCAAAAACAGCGATGGCCGTGCGCACCGCATTTGTAACCTCAGGCTGAATACCGGCAATAAAATACTCATCCGGCACGCCGATGCGCAGACCGGAAAGGTCAGCATTGTCGTCCAGACAGGTGGAGGACACAGGCAGGTCAGCGCTGGTGGCGTCGTGTCGGTCGTATCCAGCCATGTGCTCAAAAATCAGCGCAGCATCCGCGACCGTGCGGGTAAAGGGGCCAACCGTATCGAGCGAGGAGCCGTAAGCAACAAGGCCGTAACGCGAGACGCGTCCGTAGGTAGGCTTGAGCCCGACCACACCGCAATAAGATGCTGGTTGGCGCACACTGCCGCCCGTGTCGGAGCCGAGCGCCGCAGGCACAAAGCGCGCCGCGAGCGCGGCCGCGCTGCCGCCGCTGGAACCGCCGGGGACGCGTCCGGTATCCCAGGGGTTATGGGTGGGCCCAAAGGCGGAATTTTCAGTGGAAGAACCCATGGCATACTCGTCGGTGTTGGTCTTCCCAACCACGACCATGCCCGCGGCGAGCAGACGTTCGACCGCGGTAGCCGAGTAGGGCGGGATGAAGTTTTCCAGTATGCGCGAGCCGCAAGTGCAGCGCACACCCGCCAGACAGAGCAAGTCTTTGACAGCCAGGGGAATGCCAAGCAAGGGGGGGAGCATCGAGCCGCCCTCTTTCTTCCAGCGGGCACGGCGGAGGTCTGCCTGAGAGGCGGCTTCCAACGCGGCTTGCGGGGTGTGCGTGATGAAAGCGTGGATGCACGGCTCCAGGCGGGCAATGCGCTCCAGGCAGGCCCGGGTGAGTTCCACGCTGGAACACTCGCCACTGTGAAGGGCGCGCTGTGCCTGCACAAGGGTGAGGTTGGTCAGGTCAGTCATGGGGAGGTCACTCAACGTTCAGAACAGGCGGGACGCGGAACTGATTGCCTTCCGCGCTGGGGGCATTTTGCAGGAGATCTTCCGTATTCAGGCCAGGTTCAGCTTTGTCGGGACGCAGGGCATTCGCCGGTTCCGCATAGTTTGAATCCAGTGGAAGTGAAGCGTTGCGCAGTGTAAGGACGCTTGGGGTGGGAGGAATCGCGCGGGTATCCACTTGCTGAAGGCTGACGGCATAATCCAGAATGTCGGAGAGCTGCTGTTGGAAGCGCTCTTTTTCCTCCGGCGTGAGCTCAAGACGTGCCAGAGCAGCAATATGTTCGACTTCTTCGAGGGTCAACATGGGGGTGATTATAACAGGAACTTTTTAGGGGCAATAAATCTGCTTTTCGCTCCTTTCCAATCGCTTTGGACGGAGAATGGGCGGCAGGAAAAACCCTTCCAAATGCCTGTAACGAATATATGCAAATTGACTATTGACAAATAGAGAATAGATAGATAAAATAAAAACAGGAAAGTAAGCACGTTACGGAGGGCAAAAAATGAATCCAGGACATCGGCGAGGTTGGGCAATGGGAGGTGGGGGGGAAGGTCGCCGGGCACGTCATTCACCGCTCACAAGCTCCCTGCTGGAGCCGGCCTTGCTTATTCTGCTCAAAGAGCAGCCCCGGCACGGCTACACCCTGCTGGCAAACCTGGAAGCCTGGGGCATACGCACCATCCACCCCAGCATCGTTTACCGTACCCTGCGGGAAATGGAGGCTTTGCAGTGGATTGAATCGGACTGGGAGACTGCGCAGACGCAAGGCCCCCCCCGCCGCACCTACCACCTGACCGTGCAAGGCGAAGAAGCCCTGCGGAACTGGCAGCAGGAGTTGGCAAAGGTGCGCAGTCTAATCTCACAACTTTTGGAGCTATTGTAGAAAGAAAGGAGTTGGAATATGCCTGTAAGAGATGGCACAGGCCCGCAAGGTGCGGGTTCCCGCAGTGGGCGCGGGATGGGGAGCTGCAAACCGGGCATGAAGAACACAAGCCCGGCGTTTACCTCCGGCGACAGGCGGTCACTTGGTTGGGAGGGTCGGCTGTGGAATACAGCGCGGGGTTGGTTCGGATGGGGCAGGCGTCGCCGCGGAAGAACTGGAAATACAAATTAATCAGATAAGGAGCGTATCATGCCAGGAATGGATCGAACAGGACCGTTTGGAACCGGGCTGCGCGGTTGGGGTAGAGGCCCCTGTGGCGGCGGCAGGTCAGGTGGATGGGGGAGAGGGCGCGGCTTTGGAAGGCGGGGATGGGGTTCAGACTCTGTCAAAACTCTTGAAGAGAAAAAAAGCGCGCTCGAAGAACAGCAGGACTGGCTGAAAGCGCAGCTTGAAGCCATTGAAAAACAGCTCGGCAGCATCCCAGCAAACAGCGATTAACCACAAGCTCAGCGCCGGAGGGCATTTCAAATCCTCCGGCGTTTTACTTTGGGGGTTTCTGCCCCATCCCAAATCGCCTTTGCATCGTAGGGGACTCGATGGGTAAAAATGGGCTGGATGGATTAAAATAAGAGGGTATGGTCGCCTCTTTTCCTGTGAGTTTCCGCCGCTTCCTGCTCGTGTTATGTCTCGTCTTTGCTGGAGGGGGGTTCCTGCCCGCCCCCGTGCTTGCCGCGCAAACCGGCGATGGTGTGGTGCTGTCAATTGTCGAGACCGCACAATTCCCGCAAGTACAGTTCTACTTTGAAACCTACGATGAAGGCGGCCGGTTTATCGAGGACTTGCAGCCCGAAGAAATTCACGCGGTGGAAGACGACGCCGCGCTTCCCCTCGTGCAGTTGGAAAAATTTGAGCCGGGGGTGCAGTTCATCACCGCTTTCAATGTCGCACCTGTTTTTCTTAACCAGTCCGGCGGCGTCTCACTCTATGCCAAAATTCAGGAGGCGCTGGCAGGTTGGGCAAGCACCCAGGAGGCCGGCGGCCTGAACGATTACAGCCTGGCCGCCAACACGGGCCTGCAAGCCATTCGTCTGAGCAACCCGCAGGATTTTGCCAGTGCTGTAATGGCATACCAACCCGATTTACTCACCCTCCAACCCAGCGCGGTCAGCCTTTCGCATGCCCTCGATCTGGCAACAGATCCCAATCCCACACAACTGATGAAGCGCACCATCATTTACATCACGGCCCTGCCCGTCGGCGCGCAGGTTACCGCGCTCCCCAGCATGGCCGACCGCGCCGCCCAGCTTGGCGTGCGCCTCAATGTCTGGCTGGTGGGCTACCCCGGTCAGGAAAGCACCACAGCCGGAGAAACCCTGCGCCAGATGGCAGAACGCACCAGCGGCAGCTTTTTTATGTACACCGGCTTGGAGCAGTTCCCCGACCTGCAAGACAATCTCCAACCACTGCGCTATACCTACCGCGGCAGCTACCTTTCCGGCATCCGCCAGAGCGGCTCCCACCGCCTGTCTGTCCAGGTAAACCGGGGCGGCCTGACTTTTTCCAGCCGGGAGCGCACCTTCAACCTCAACGTCTTACCCCCCAATCCGGTATTCATCAACCCGCCCACGCAGGTGCTGCGAGCCTGGTCGGAACCGGAGAATAAAAAGGAGGGGCCGCGCCTGCAACCGGCGGTCCGCCCCCTGCAATTTTTGGTGGAATTTCCAGATGGCTATCCGCGCTTGCTGGCGCACGCCCGCCTGCTGGTGGATGGCAAAATTGTTGCAGAAAAAGCCGAGCCGCCCTTCGACTCCTTCGATTGGCCGCTTGGCCCATACACCGAAACCGGGACACACCGCCTCATAATCCAGGTGGAAGATCAGCTTGGGTTGGGGCAGCAAACCGTTGAAATTCCAGTACAGGTGGTCGTTGAGCAAGCCCAGCGTGGCTTGTTCAACGGGTTGATTCCCCCGGAGCGGCTGATAATCGCCGCCGCACTGCTCGCGGCAAGCGGCATCCTGGCAGTGGTGCTGCTCAGAGCCCGCCGGCGGCCGCGCACAATTTCAGCCGCTCAAAGCCGCAAGGCAGCCAAGGACCCGCTCACCCAGCCGGTACAGGTCTTCCAGGAACGCGCCCTCCAGCGCAAAGCCGCCGAAGAGCCAAAATCTCAGCCCCGGCCCGAAGTGCCCATGCCCGCACCCCCACCGGCCCCCGCCCGCCTCATCCCGCTTGCATCAGATGAGCAGGGAGGGCAAGCACCTGCCATTCCACTCTCGCGCAATCAAATCAGCTTTGGCAGCGACCCGGCCCAGGCCGTCATCTGCCTGAACGACCCCTCCGTCAGCAAGCTGCACGCCCGCCTGCACCACACCGCAGATGGCCGTTTTGTATTAAACGACGCCGGATCCATTGCAGGCGTGTGGGTCAACTATACCCTTGTTTCAACGCAGGGTGTACAATTGAAACACGGCGACCTGATCCATTTTGGACGGAGCACATTCCGTTTTGAACTCAGTAACCCGGGAATTCGCTCTCAACCGGTTACAACACCCTATTCGGAAGAACTCTCATGAAACGAGTGGAAAAATCACATCTGACAACAGCAGCACAATCTCACCCCGGTATGTCAGGAAAGAACAATGAAGACCGCTTTGGTGTTTCCGCTTATCAGATCGGCGAAAAGACTCCCATCCCGGTATTGCTGGCTGTGCTTTCAGATGGCATTGGCGGACATCGCGCCGGCGAAGTTGCCGCCGAAATCGCCGTCAACCTGATCAGCGAAAGAGTGGCTCAAAGCGATGGCCGCCACCCCGCGATGCTGCTTCAGCAAGCAATTATTGATGCCTCGGCAGAGATCTACGAAGAAGCGCAGAGTAAACCAGAGCAGCAGGGTATGGGCGCCACCTGCGTTGCAGCCTTGGTCCGCGGCGACCAGTTATTCGCGGCTACAGTCGGCGACTCACGCCTGTATTTGCTGCGCGCCGGCCAGATCCGCAAATTAAGCACCGACCACACTTGGATCCAGGAAGCGCTCGATGCCGGCTTGCTGTCCCCAAGCGACGTGGAAGGGCACCCCAACGCACACGTCATCCGCCGCTACCTCGGTTCGCCCAACCAGCCGCAAGTGGATCTGCGACTGCGCTTTTCCAACAATGAGACGTCCGCTCAATCGGAAGGCAACCAGGGCGCGCACCTCCTGCCGGACGATATCCTCCTGCTGTGCAGCGATGGTCTATCCGATCTTGTTAAAGATGAGGAAATTCTCGAAGCACTGGAAAGCAATCCACTCAATGATGCGGTCGGAAAGCTCGTTGACCTGGCAAACGAACGCGGCGGCCACGACAACATCACCATCATCGCTCTGCGCATGCCGAAAGCTCAAGTCGCGGCGGTAAAAACCAAAAAAGTCAACAGGATTGTGCTCGGCTGTGCGGGTGGCGCGTTGCTGGCGACGATCCTGGCAGGCATCGTCTGGGGTGCTTTGTGGTGGAGCGGCAAAAAGATTTTACCCCCCGGCGCGACTCCCACAGGGAACGCCTCCGCTCTGCCCGGCATACCGGCGCTCACGCCCATCCCTGGCTCGCCGGTAGCCAGCCCGAGTGCACTTTTCAGCGACCCCGCCGGCCAGCCACCCGCACCGCCTCCCCTGCCCGCCCCGTTGGAGGGTGGAAAAACACTTACCCCCTGGCCAACTAATCCCTTCGCTTCTCCTCCCGCCCTAACGATAGAACCGGCCATCACTGTAACCGCTGGAGACGGAGCCGAAATCTTAAAAACCCTTATCGTACCTTTGAAAACCCTGCCAGGGCTATAACCGGAGAACACTCTCCGGATTTTATTTTCTCTTTGAAAGTTCGAGCGCACGCCCAGCGCCTTGTCATCTTGAAACCAGCCCACCCTGCCTTCACATGGGTGATTTATCCGATAATCATCCTCATCCGTGTTATTTTTACCTCTTACAGTTGCGTTAAGGAGTGCGGAAATGGAGCAAAAAACCATCCATGCTACACGTGAACTCCCGGCAGGCTATCGTCAAATCGGCAGACTCGACCTGCTCAAGGACAAGCGCATACTCATCATAATGAATATTTTGGGGCTTGGCCTGGTGGTCGTTTTTGGCTGGCTGTTCACCCGTGCCTTGTTATGGCTTCGTCCCCAAGAAGCCGGTCAGATCTGGAGTTTTTCCATCGTCGGTTGGAGCGAAATGCTCAGAGGAATCGCCGCCATCGTGGGGGTTGTCGCGGCTGCCATTATCCTGCACGAAGGCATGCACGGGCTGTTCTTCTGGTGGTACACCCGCAGCCGGCCAAAATTCGAGTTCAAGATTATCTACGCCAGCGCCTCGGCGCCGGGTTGGTACATACCGCGCGGCCAGTACATCCTTATCGGGCTGGCGCCGCTTGTGTGGCTTTCTTTGCTGGGGGTGGCCGCGCTTTCTTTTCTTCCCGCTGGCTGGCTGTCTGCCACAATCGCGTTCCTGGTCTTCAATGCCAGCGGCGCGGTCGGGGATATTGTCGCCGTCGCCTGGATTTTGCTCCACCCGCGCGGCTCGCTCGCGCTGGATGAAACCAGCGCCATCGTCTTGTTTGGTCTGCCGTCCATGGAAGCAAATAAAAACCGCCCTTGATAAGGGCGGGATAAAAAACAGATTGTTTCTTTATCCTGCAATCCTATGGATTCGCCTGACAAGCTCACCCTAATTCTGCAAACGCAGTGTCTTATTGCTCGCCACGATGAAAGCCGAAATCTGAGGAATAAACGTGGAGATATCGAGCGGTTTGGAGAGATAGCCGTTACAACCGGCATCCAGCGCGCGTTTGCGGTCGCTCGGCAGCGTGTGTGCTGTCAACGCCACAATCGGAATCGTCTCAGTCAGCGGGTCGGCCTTGAGCTTTTGCGCCAGCGTCCAGCCGTCAATCTCCGGGATGGTTAAATCAAGCAGAATCAGGTCGGGTTTATCCCGGCGTGCCAGTTCCAGCCCATGCCGGCCGTCCAGCGCCTCGCTGACCACAAAACTTGCCTTCTCGAGCAAAAAGCGCACAAGCTCCAGATTGTCGAGATTGTCTTCAATAATGAGTATGTGGTACTTCGTCAAAGCCGCTTTCTCCTCCCTATAAAGGACTATAGCAAAACTATACTAGCAAAACCCGCGAGAGTCAAACCCTTTGGCGGCGGAGGATGAGAGAGATTCTTGTCCGGGAGGTGCATCTGTGTTAGAATCTGGACGCGCTGGGAGAACACCCCGCTGGAGGGATGGCCGAGTGGTTTAAGGCGCCTGTCTTGAAAACAGGTAAGGCGAAAGTCTTCGTGGGTTCGAATCCCTCTCCCTCCGCCTGAGTTTCAAATCGAATATACCATGGGGAGGTGCCAGAGTGGTTGAATGGGGCCGCCTGCTAAGTGGTTGTCGGGGGAATACCTCGACCGCGGGTTCGAATCCCGCCCTCCCCGCCTTTCCACGCTTATTATCGCCAATCTGAATATCCGTTCTTGGCCGCGATTGCCCCACATCACCACACACAGGGACGAAGCTGTGGTATGACGATTCAGATTATCGCATCCTCGTCCAAAAATTCCTCAAGCTTCAACAAACTACAGCCTTCGAGTGCTGTGTGTTCTGCACTTTGCAGATTTATCATGCTGTATATACTGCTGGCGAAGATATTAATTACTGTTCCTGAGGGACCATATCTTCATAAGTTGGAGCATCGCCGAAATCCTCCCAGGTAATGGTAATCGGTTTGCCTATCAGATGGCCAAAGATCACCTGCATGCTGACCTTCTCGAGCAAATGCGCTACAAGAAATGCCTCGTCCAAACTGATTCCAACACAAACAGCTCCATGGTTGGCCATCAAGGCAGCTTTGGATTTCGTCCCAAGCGCTTTCACAACATTATCCCCCAACTCCTTGGTGGCAATACGCGCATATTCGGCGCATTTAATTTCTTCCACGCCAATTGTCTCCAATGCATCCAGTGTAACAGCAGGAATGCTTTGCCTCGCTCCAGCAAAAACAGAGGACCACTCTCCGTGACTGTGCACAATACTATAAACATCAGTACGTTCCTGGTAAATACGCAAGTGCATGGGTGCTTCAACAGTTGGAAGGACTTTTGGATCGCCGACATTTTCTCCATGAATGTTGATGACTGAGACATCGTCAGGTCCAACCTGATTCCAATCACAGATCGGCTGATGGATCGAAGGGCGGGGAAGGATATAGATCAGCCCCGATTCTTTATCGCGAAGGCTGGTATCGCCAAAATCACGCCCCGGGGACAGACCTTTTTCTATAAGCAATTTTGCCGATTCTGCAACTTCGACCTTTAGTTCTTCTTTAATTTTGGCCATTGTTCACCTTCCGTTGGATATCCAAAAGTTGAATTTTAATTTCAATTCGCGATGGATCTTGTGACGCAATTGTGCAATATGTCACTAGCAATGGTACAAGATGTAATGGTATTATGTCACATGTAATGCTATAATACAAGCATCCACTAAAATATTTTTATTGACCATTGACAGGGTAATACAAGCCCGCTATCAAACAAATTGGCGCAAGTTGTTTGATAAAGAATATTTTACTTTGATAAATATTTCAATCAGTATGAGGTTTGAATATCAAATATATGCATACTTCTGTTCAAACCCCCTTGATCACCAGGCTGGAATCCGCATCTCTTACACGGGTATGCATTGATGCGATCAGAGAAGCAATATTAACTGGCAAGTACGCTGAAGGAGACCAGTTGCCTTCTGAAGCCGAGCTCGGAAAAATGCTGGGCGTATCAAGAACGACATTACGTGAAGCTCTGCGCACAATAGAAGAACAGGGTTTAATTGTTCGGCGTAGAGGTTTGGGAACCTTTGTTGCCGGTCTGCCGATTGCAAAAGACTTAAGTCTTAATTTCGGTATTACAAAAATGATCAAAGAAGCCGGTCATATACCAGGAACAAAGGGGGTTAAGATTTATAAAGAGGCTGTATCACCTTCCATGGCTGTTGATCTTAAAATTAAAGAGGATTCAACTATAATTGTTGTGGAACGTGTTCGCACACAGGATGGACAGCCCATTGCCTGGTCTGTAAACACCATTCCTCTGGAACGGGTTGGAGAAAATGCTCTGGGGGAATTCAAGCCCGAAACCGAATCGCTCTATGAATACTATGCTTCAACGTTAAAGATAAATATCGTGTACGGAAATGCAGAATTGTTACCCATAGCTGCAACAACTCAATTGGCCACGATACTGGAAGTCCGTAAAGGATGTCCACTCATGCGCATTACTCAGATAGACTATGACACCGGCAGCTACCCGATCCTGCATTCGGTAGATTATCACATCCCAGGATCATCTAAATTTATTATTAAACGGAAAGGACCTAATTGGTAGGCTTTCCGTATATCTGCAAACTGTGAGGTTCAATCTATAGGTTTTTATTTAAAATTATGCTGCATGATTTTTAGAGGATGCTAATAACAGACAAGGACGATTAATAAAATTGAGCAAACCAAAAATTCCTATGAGCGTATTATAGAAAATTCTATGACCGTATGGCTAAAGACCCATTTGGCATGAAGGAGGCCATTATCGCTATTGTATATTTTTCTGTGCTACCAGAAACTCCGTAATACGATTCGAAGAAAGGAGTGAATGGAATCCTGGAATCAATACAAATAGATGTCAGAAATTTGTTAAACAATGGCATTGATGAACAATCGTGAGTCCCTCGCTAAAAATTGATAGCAAAACTTGAAACCCTGTCAATCCACAGCGTGTGGAGGCGTTCATGAAACAAGTTAACAAAGTTTGCTAAAAGAGTTGATTATGACAAATTATCTACTAGGCATTGATATCGGTACTACTGCCACAAAGGTAATCATCATTGGCGATGATGGGCGCATTTATGCCGAGGTATCTGAACCAGCCACCCTTCTATCATTACGTTCCAATTGGGCTGAAGAAGATCCTCTGGAATGGTGGGATAACCTCACCAGAGCAATTCCACACTGCCTGGCTGAAGCAAAAATTGCAGCACATCAAATCTCTTGTGTTGGCCTCAGTGGAATGGTCCCCACCCTCATTCTTGTGGATTCAAACGGCAGACCGTTGCGCAACTCCATCCAACAAAACGATGCCAGGTCCCACCTGGAAATTAATTACTTTAAGACCCAGGTCGACGAGAAAAAGGTATTTAACCTTACTGGCAGCGCCATTACTCAACAAAGTATTGGCCCTAAATTAATCTGGCTGGCAAAAAACGAATCTAAAAAGTATCAACAAACCCGCTGGGTTATGGGGTCGTATGATTACATTAATTTCCTTCTTACCGGACAGCCAGTCCTCGAAAGGAACTGGGCACTGGAAAGTGGTTTATTCGATCTGCACAAGGAGGATTGGGACCAGAACCTTTTGGCAATTGCCGGCATCTCCCGCGAACAACTCCCCCCTGTGCACATGCCAAGTGATGTCATCGGGCACGTGACCGGCCAGGCTGCTTCAGCCTTGGGCCTTGTTGCCGGAACGCCGGTGGTAGCCGGCAGTGCAGACCATGTAGCGTCGGCTTTTTCAGTAGGTGTGAAGGAAAATGGAAACCTGCTTATTAAATTGGGTGGGGCAGGTGATATTCTTTATTCTCTGGATCATTTGGACATGGATGAACGCCTCTTTCTGGACTATCATGATATCCCAGGCCTTTACCTGATTAATGGCTGCATGGCATCCAGCGGCTCGATCATCAAATGGTTCAGAAACAACTTCGCGCCTGAGTGCAGCTACTCCATTCTGGATGACGAAGCAAGAAATATCCCCCCCGGTTCGGATGGGTTGGTTTTATTGCCTTATTTTCTGGGTGAGAAGACTCCTATTTTCAACCCTTTGGCACGCGGAGTATTGTTTGGCCTATCTTTACAACATACACGCGCCCATATTTATAAAGCTATCCTGGAGGGGATTTCTTACGGTTTTCAGCATCATATTGAAGTGCTAACCACCCACGGACTCAAAATCACGCGTGTACGGGTAGCCAATGGCGGCGCCCGCAGTCAGCTCTGGCGGCAAATAACAGCAGATGTAATTGGTTTTCCGCTCGAAGAAGTTGCACATCATCCAGGTTCCTCGTTAGGCGCGGCTTTCATTGCAGGAAAAGGTATAGGTGTTTTTACGGATTGGGGCGAGATTGAGAAATTCATTGAACTCAAAGCAACAACTATACCCGACCCCGAGAAACATTTGAAATACAGTCAGTATTTTTCAGCTTACAAAAAAATATATGTTGATAACATACAGAATTTTAATAGACTGGCCGACATTGAAGGAGTGACCGAACAGAACTAAAAATTTTGAGTGGAGAAATCATGTCAAGTCGATCCAAACGTTTCATCAGTGTTTTTGTTTCAAATTTCTTATTGGTGCTTGCATCATTAGTCGTCCTGTTGCCCATATTCTGGGTTATTCGAACGTCGCTTGCCAATCGATACATCGCCTATAAAATACCACCAGAGTGGTTTTTTGCACCAACCTTTGACAACTACCGTGTAATTTTTAATCAATATCCTTTTCAAAAATACTTATTAAATAGTATTTACATATCACTTCTGGCAGCAATCGTGGCAGTGATCATTGGCTCTTTGGCGGCTTACTCGATCGCCCGCTTCAGGACCGGCGGCTCATTTTTAAGGCTGAGCATGTTAAGCACTCAAATGCTTCCGCCAATTACACTGATCATCCCGATCTACTTGATTTTTCAGACCCTAAAGATTTGGGATTCTCCAATGGGTTTGATCATTGCCTACCTTTCATTCAACCTGCCTTATACGGTTTGGATCTTAATCGGATTTTTTCAATCTATTCCAATCGACCTGGATGAGGCTGCCATGATTGATGGATGTTCACGCCTGCAGGCATTATTCAAGATCATTTTCCCGGTAGCGTTGCCTGGATTAATCTCTGCCGGAACGTTTAGTTTCATTATGAACTGGAACGAGTTCCTTTTCGCACTTGTCCTTACCGGAAAAAACACTCGAACGTTACCGGTCGCTATCGCCAGTTTATGGACTCAACAGGGTGTGCAAATCGGAGCTGTATCCGCGGCGACTGTCATCACAATTTTGCCTGTTATTATCCTAACTTTTGTTATTCAGAAGTCGCTTGTTCGCAACTTGACCTTTGGCGCCATTAAATAATCTTGGTTGGCAAAAGGAGGTAAAACCCCAGTATTCACTTTGGCAGATTGGTTTTCAATAAAAAACAAACAGCTAAAAAAGGAGAAAGTAATGACAAAGAAAATCATAATTGTTTCCGTTCTTGCGCTGCTCATCACCAGTATGTTAGCCGGATGTGCAAAGACACCCGCGACGAAAGCTCCCGAATCCGGGCAACCAGCGGCTGGCACTGAAGCAGCAGGTGCGCCTGAGGCCGCGGAGAAACCCTTTGATGGGGTTACCATTAACATTCTGATGGAAGCAGTACCCGATACAGACTACATTAAGGAACTGTTACCTGAATTCACTGCAAAAACGGGTATTACTGTCAATATCGAAGATGTTAATTATGCCTTGATGCATGAAAAACTGGTTCCGCAGTTAACAGCTGGGGAAGGATCAGGGTCTTATGATGCGCTCGTCGTGGACAACTACTGGGTTGGTGAGTTTGTAAATGCCGGATGGTTGTACCCATTGGACGACAGACTGGCGGCAAGCAAGACAGTTAATCTGGACGATTACCTGCCTTCCATGGTAGAGATGGTCGGCAAGGTTAACGACGTTGCATACATGATCCCCTTCTATAACTATTCCATGGCTTTAATCTATCGGACTGATTTGATGGAGGATCCGGCTCTTCAGGCTGAGTACAAAGAAAAATTCGGCAAAGACCTTGCTATGCCCGCATCAATTCCGGAATATGTCGAGCTGTCAAAGTTCATGACCCGCGATACCAATGGTGATGGCCAGATTGACATCTACGGTAATGCCATGCAAGGCTTGCGCCCTGATCCTACGGTTATGGAATTCTTGAACTACCTGTATGCCATGGGTGGGCGCATCTACAACGAAGATGGATCTGTGGCTATTAATAATGAAATTGGCGTCGAAACTTTAACCTTGTATGCCGATGCAATGAAAAACGCGGCGCCTCCCGGGTCACCCGCGTATGGTTTTGATGAAACTTATGCAATGATGGCTCAGGGACAGGCTTTCAGCTATATCACTTATAACTGGATGCTTGTTCAGCTCAATGACCCCGCCAAATCTGCAGTCGTGGATAAAATCAAAGTTGTGCGTGTACCTGGCGGCGCTGGTTTACTCGGTGGTTGGGGATGGGCAATCCCGAAATCATCACCAAATTCTGACGCCGCCTGGGAATTCATCCAATGGGTTGAATCATTCCCGATCGCGAAACAGCGCGCTATCATGGGCGGATCTCCCACCCGGTCCGATGTCTTCGCCGATCCAGAAGTCCTCGCCAAATATAACTACTATGATGAGGTCGAGAAGATCGTGGCAGAAGCCGTCATGTTCCCCATTCTCTCAAGGGCGCCGCAGGTGGTGGAAGTTCTTGGGATCGCCATTTCCAACACTACGGCTGGAAACAGCACCCCTAAAGATGCATTAAATAATGCTGCCGCTCAACTGGCCGAATTGACTGACAAATAAATTTTCTATACAGAAAATGCCTGCCGCCTTACAGCGGCAGGCACATATCAAGATAAATTATGAAATTATCATTCAATAAAAAGTCATACGGAAAGACAAAAACAAAGAAGAGCGCGAATTCATACGTTCGATCCTCTTCAAGACTTTTGGTAACCCCGGCAGTCCTGGGAATTTGGATTTTCATCCTTTTTCCAATGTTATATGCAATTTATATCAGCTTCCACGACTATATTTTAAGCCAGGGTGGAATTAAGTCTTTTACTTTTAAGAACTATACAGGTATTGTCAGTAATGAGTTATTGGGCGGGGCGATTGAAAACACCTTGATACTAACGTGCAGTGTCGTGGTACTGGAACTTGTAATCGGACTTGGACTTGCAATGCTGTTAAATCAAAAAATTATCCGGTTACGTGGATTCTATTTATTCATCCTGCTCATCCCGATGCTCATGCCCCCTATCACCGTAGGTTTGATCTGGCGACTCTTGTTACACCCGGAACTAGGCATTATTAACTACAGCCTGGGCTTACTCGGGTTTCCTCAACCCGCATGGCTCGCCAACCAAAACCTGGCAATGGTCACCATCATCATTGTGGATGTCTGGCATGAGACTTCGTTCATTCTTCTTATACTACTCGCTGGTCTCACTTCCTTACCCGATGAGCTTTACGAAGCCGCCGTCATGGATGGCACCAATTCGATTCAAAAGTTCTTCCATATTACGCTCCCATTAATGAAGCCTACTATCTTCGTGGCCTTAATCATACGTTTTATAGCAGCAATGAAAACCTATGATCTGGTCTATATCCTTACTCGTGGTGGGCCAGGCACTTCAACCGAGACCATCAGTTATTACATCTATAAAGTAGCATTTGTCTTTCTCGATATGGGCCGAAGTTCTGCAATGGCCTTTATATTGCTTATCTTTATCGTCATCGTAACGCTTGTATTGATGCGGGCAATGAGAACTTCGGAAGCACAGTAAACATTTAAAATTAGGAGATGTCGGCAATGAACTTAATTCCTGAAATCCCATTGGGGCAAATACATATTCTCGTTACTGGCGCTGGACGCGGAATTGGCAAATCAATCGCCCAGACTCTTGCACGCAATGGAGCTCGGGTTATGGTAACCGATTTTAATGAGGATTGGGCAAATGAGACTGCCGAAGAGATACGAAAAGAGGGTGGTGAAGCACAGGCGTCAAAATTGGATGTAACCAAAACAGCAGATGCTGAAGCAGCATTGAACAAGATGTTGGGATTCTGGAATAAGCTTGATATTTGGGTAAACAACGCTGGTGTGAGCACAATGAACCACTTTCTGGACTTAACCGAAAAAGATTGGGACGATAACATGGATATTAATGCCAAAGGTATCTTCCTCTGCACCCAGGTTGCAGTCCGGCAAATGATCAGGCAACCGATAAACGTAAACACTGGCCTGCGCGGGAAAATCATCAGCACTGCCAGTATGGCCAGCAAACGCGGTAACGCCCCTTTCCTGGCACACTACGTGGCCTCTAAATTTGCTGCCATGGGATTAACCCAATCCATGGCAGGAGAACTGGCTCAATACGGTATCACCGCCAATTGTGTATGTCCTGGTTACGTAGCGACTAGTATGCAGGAACGCGAATTAGGTTGGGAAGCCAGTTTGCGCGGCGTTACTGTGGAAAAAGTAAAAGAATTGTATATCGCTGATACCCCATTAAAACGACTTCAGGTTGCCCAAGATGTGGCATCCGTGGTGCTCTTCCTGGCATCACCAGCAGCGGATTTCATCACCGGCGAAGCCATTAATGTGAATGGTGGCGCGTTCATGGATTAACACCAATGCTAACAAAACTGGAGGCAGCCATTCAAGCAGCTGGAAAGGCAGGTGACCTGCTTCGGGATCGTTTCAAAACGGACCTGGTAGTTAGAGAAAAGTCTCCTGCCAACCTTGTCACTGACCTGGATACTCAATCTGAAGAAATTATATTATCAGCACTGCGGGCATCCTTTCCGGATATTTCTGCCCTGACTGAGGAATCAGAAAAAACTATTGGAAATTACAACGGTGAACGGTGGATTATTGATCCCCTGGATGGCACCACCAATTATATCCATGGTTATCCATTCTTTTCCGTCTCGATCGCGCTGGAAAGTAATGGGAAAATTGTGTTGGGCGTGGTGCACGACCCCATTGCAGGGAAATTTTATTCCGCCGAAGTTGGACAGGGCGCGTATTTGAATGGTGAGAAAATACATGTCTCCAATACAACAGAGATGAAACAGGCACTCGTCGGTTCAGGATTTCCATATTACGCCTGGGAATCCGAAGATAACAATTCCCAACAATGGGCAAAAATGATCAGGAAAGTTGTCTCATTGCGGTGCGATGGCTCGGCGGCTCTGGATCTCTGCATGGTGGCGGCAGGAGTGCTTGATGGGTTTTGGGAACTGGATCTGGAAGCCTGGGACCTTGCAGCCGGATCATTGATCGTGCAGGAAGCAGGGGGCAAAGTGACACTCGCAGACGGCAATCCGTTCACACCCTATCAACGCAGTGTTCTGGCCAGCAACAGGAAATTACATGACAGCCTGCTGCACGAAATAATCAATTCCTAAAATAAAATACACCGTAACTATTGCAACTAACTTAACATGTGGCACATAGTTCGGGGGCAGGGCCCTCGTTCCTGTTGTTGAACTGCCTGGTAAAACTTCACTTCAGGGTTTTCGATCTTTGCGAATTGCTCATAATTTTCTTCGCATCCCCATTCCTCTATCGCAATATATCGACGCCCCAAACGTGATTGGAATAACTGGCAACCACATTGCGCAGCAAATAGGGATAAACCTTGTGCTCCGGTGTCGATTTACTGATATTCGTCCCCAGCGCAATGCTTGTGATGCCCATTTCATGCATACAGCGCTGCACGGCCGGTCGCGAAACAACGATTTCTTCCTGGTTCAGCAGACCGTAATGCGCCGGGGACCTTAAAACGGCCAGTGTATGTGGGTTTCGCCAATGTGGTGGTTGATCGTCACCTCTTCTGGGGAAGGCGGCAGTGAGCAGTAGCGCAGGCTGGAACGGCTGATGCCCGGCAGCTCAGCTTGCGTTTTGAGGAAGAGTTCCGGCGACTCCGGTTCAATCATGGCCAGTCGCTCGCTTTTATTCGCCATAGCCAGGTTTTTTGAGCCCGTTGAGTTGGGTGGTCAACCGTCCGATCTCACTGTACAGTTCGTTCATCTGGCGCTCGTGTTCGGCTTACCGGGCGCGTTCACCTTTGTTCTCGTCCTCGAACAGTTTTAGTTGTTATTGTATAAATCCAGAACTCTTGTTTTGTAATTTTAGAGTCAGGTCAATTTATCTGAGCTCTTTCAACTAATTAGCCGTCTTCTATCGAGCATCCAGAACATAATCTGCATACGGAAAACCCAGGGTGAGATTGATTTCGCCATATCATAACCGAGGGTCTTACCGGCATCTGCCAGCTTCTCAAATCTATCTACGATCTCCTTGGCAGTGAGTGTGCTGATGGTGCCGTAGATTTCAAAGGGCAGGTCTGCCAGTACCTTGCCATCCTTCATGGCAAGGAAGCCGCCAGGGTAAGTATCCATTGCCATAGCTGCGGCATACATATCATCCAGGTCAGCACCCACAATGCAGATTTGTGGGGTGAGCGAGGTGTAGATACCAGCCAGAGCACCCCGTTGCAGACCGAATTTGCTGATGAAGCCATTGATGATCTTGCGCTCTCCATCCGCATAGCGCTGGATGATAGACCAGCGGGAGAGCTCTGGCGGTGCAACAATGCGTCCATTTTCATACGGCAGCCAGCTTTCTTCGATATTTGAGGGCATGCCCATGTAAAGGCAGACCACCTTGGCTTGCTTGCCGTCCGGTGAGACCTCGAGGGGGACGATCTCCAGGTCTTGTTTTTTGAGGTTGGCAAGGCCAGGCTGCGCCTTTCCAATCACGGCGGAGTAGTCAATCTGGGGTTGTTCGAGAAGCCTGCCATTTTCGGCGACGAGCGAGCCGCCTTTCATAACCATGACGGGTTCTATGACCTTGAGGTCTTCAAGGAAGAGAATATCTGCGAAGCGGCCCGGGGTGAGGGAGCCGACTTGCTGTTCGAGACCGAAGCTTTTGGCAGCATTGAGAGAGGCGATGCGGAGGGCGGCGATGGGGCTCATACCGAAGCCGATGGCAAGCTTGACGTTGTAGTTGAGGTGGCCGCGTTCGTAGATAATCGGGATCGTGAGGTCATCGGTGCAGAACAGAACACCATCGGTTGGCAGGTGGTTGTTGAGCAGACCGGGTATGGTACGGTACGAGCAGCTCAATGCCCCCTCGGCGCCTTCCCTGACCATGGGATGCATACCGAGCCTGAGGCACTCTTCCAGTTGTGCGTAATCCCAGACATTGTGGTTGTTGACAGTGCCAACCATGGCAAACAGGTTGGCAGGGTAGGCATCATCGAAGTATTTGACATGGCTGTGAATGAGTTTGCCCTTGGATTTGGCGTAAACTATCTGTTCGAGCACGACGTCCAAACCATCAAGAAAATCCATCTCGGCAAATTCGCCCTGGGCGATGGTGAGATCCATATCGAGAATCGCCCTGGCAATATCCCAGTCCACCTTCTTGCCCGGCGCCTGCAAGTATACCCGGTAGGGCAATCTGTCGAGGTGGGAGAAGATCACTTCCACGGCTTTGACACCGTCGCGTTTGGCAGCACCCACAACATCCTCTATTTCGCATATTAGGGTGGTGGTACCGAAAGGCACAATCGCATCGGCGAAGGCGGCTGGCGTTACCAGATGGGAATCTATATGGCAGTGGGCGTCAATGAAGCCCGGGGCAGCATACAAGCCTTTGCCGTCCATGACCTCCCTGGTCTGTACGCTTTCAGGCGGGTCAAGGGCGATGATGATCCCATTTTTTATGAGAATGGAACCTTCTTTGACCCTTTCAGAGTAAACGTCTACAATTTTTATGTTCTTGATTAGAAGGTCGGCGGGGCTTTTCCCCATGACCGCATCAAAATTATCCCGCAATTCCAAAAATTCTTTTGATTTCCTTATATCCATACTGATTTCTTCACCAATTTATATCCCTTCCGCTCGACGCAGATTATCTTGCCCCCTGCTGACCGCTCAGAACGTTTCTATGTGAACTGGCTGGTTATCCCTATGCAGGCTCTCGCCTGCATAGGGGGTATGCTGTTATCTTAATTAAATGTTTCTCAACAGGCATGCGGTTTATTCTTTCAACTCTTTCTCCATCGCTTCCAGATCAATTTTGCCAGATTTAAGCTCTTCCATAACTTCGTCGAGTTTGTCTTTAACCTCTTGGGGCACTTTATCTTCAAAACCGTGCCAGGGAGAAAGATAAACTGCGCCCTTGCTTGCATTCATATTGACATATTCTGCCTTCAGGTTGTCATTGAGATAACGTTCCGCTACTTCTTTCATCAAGAGAGTATGGTCCTTTATTATGCTGACAAGGACGGTATTAGGCGCTAGGTTGTTTTGATCAGTGTTATTGCCGATCGCTAAAATTCCCCGCTTCTCGGCAGCCTGAAGCGTTCCCCGCGCTACAGCGTTGCCGCTTGTGAAAACAATATCAACACCGTTATCCACAAGAGAGTTGGTGGCTTCGTTCATTCTGACTGGATCCGCATTATTTCCGGTTAAAACAGTAGTAGCCTCGACATCGGGATTCACATATTCGGCGCCCATTTTAAAGCCGTGTGAAGTTTTGGTGGTGGGGAGGGACTCTTGACCGGAGACAAAAGCTACCTTACCGGTTTTTGTCATCAACCCAGCAACAGCGCCCGCAAGAAAGCCTTGCTCCATGCTGTCTGCAGAGATGGAGAGCACATTCGGTTCTTGAAACGATAACCCACTAGTACAAATGAAAGTAATGTCGGGGTATTCAGGCGCTACCCGGTAGAATATATCCAGAAAGTTGTTAGCATGACCAATGATGATCGCGTAGCCTGCGTCTGCATAGGTGCGCACGACTTCTTCCATATCGGGGTAATTAATCTTTTCGGCAAGAGTACTTTCAAAACCGTACTCTTTCTCGATTGCCAACAGCCCTTCGTAAATGGAAGAGTTCCAACCGCCGTCATTGATAGTCCCCAAAGTTAATAGGGCAATCTTCGCGCCATCTGCCGATTTTTTCTCCACGACAGGTTCTGGGGTATCTTCTGCTTTTACCTCTACGGTAGGAGCAGCAGTGGGAGCCTCTACGGCCGGAGCCTTGGTTTCTACTGCTGGCGCTTCGGTTGGCTGGCTGACTTGCTGACCCCCGCAAGCCGTCAACATAAGCATAAGCACCAGACCAACAATAAACACCCTGAATTTCATGGACTTAAACATGACCTGCCTCCCTTTATTGTATTATCGTTATTTTGAGTTATTCCAATTTCAAGAGATTACATACCCCCCAGGCAAACAGTATATTGTATCCAACCACCTCCTTTTTAGTTATTAATAAAAAGCCGCAGGTAGAACCCCTGTACCGGGATTTCTACCTGCGACAAAAGAACGCTAGCCATTCCTAAGTCTTCAGATAGCAATAATAGGCGTTGTGCTTTCCTTACCGGAGAGGACAACTTCCCCTATTCGATGACAAAAAAATTATAGCATTTCAGTGTACAAAAGTCAAACTTTGGCCCTTTGATAATTTTAAGATTCTTGAGAGCCTGCCCACATCACAGCAACGACCATGCCCAGGACACAGGGATGCTGAACAACAGAACAGGCAACAGGTTGGAGACTTTGATGGGTTTAATTTCGCTGAGTCGCAAGGCGGCTGCCATTGAGATAACGCCGCCACAAGCTAAAAAGTCTCCAGTCATCGCGTCGGTAAAGACCGGCATGATGAAACGGGAGAGCCCAAATAACGCCATAAAGATGAAGAATTGTGGTATAGCAATAAACGATATCAAAAAACCAACAGAAGTACCGAATACTATAGAGACAAAAAAATCTAGAATGGATTTGGAGAAAAGCAAGGCAGTATCTCCAGTAATTCCCTCGGTTAGTACGCCAATTATTCCCGAACTTCCTGCACAGAAGAGTACCAGAATACTGATAAACTGCCCGATGAGTAAATCGTCCTCCACTTCGGCCTTGGTTGCATCTCTCTCAGCTAGTTTTCTTAGCTTTCTGGAACCTTTCGCAATAGCACCCTCGATGTCCAATGCTTCTCCAGCCACCGCTCCCAGTATCACCGCACGGATGACTGCAGGCAGTGTGACGATATTTCGTAAAAGGTAGATTGCCATAGCAAAGCTGGCTAACCCGATTAACCTAGGCATTGCGGTTCTAATGTGCTCCGGGATGTGTCTGCCGAAAACACCACCTGCAACCCCTCCAAGCACAATGGCAATACTATTAACTATGATCCCTATGGGCATGGAGACATCCATTCCAGCGAGTCTTGTGGTCGTGTGCCTGCCATCAGCAAACCAATATACTCCCGTGTAACTTGTGGATCATCAATAAGACCGATGATCCCACCCTCGTACATTACAATAATGCGGTCGGAAAGCTCCATGATCTCATCCAATTCAGTAGATACAAGCAATACAGCCGAGCCGCTATCACGCGCCGCAACGATGCGAGACTGAATGTACTTTGTCGCGCCGATATCAAGACCGCGATCGGGATGCATTGCAATAAGAAGTTTTGGTTTGCGCTCTAACTCTCGTCCTACGATGAACTTCTGTTGGTTGCCACCGGAAAGCTTGTCTGCTTTCTCTTCTATGCTAGGGGTTTTAACGTTGAATTCCTTGCAAAGCTCCTGGGCATATCCCGAAATCCACTTCCAGTTAAGAAAGCCCTTTGTTGAATAAGGTTCTTTGAAATAATTCATTAAAATTAGGTTCTCCTTGACAGACATATCTTTGAGCATTCCGCGCCTGTGCCTGTCCTCTGGAATGTGAGAAACCCCCTGTTCTAGAATGGTGCGCGCAGCCAATTTGGGGATTTCAACTCCCATAATCCTGATTACACCAGAATCAATTTTTCTCAACCCTGTCAGGCATTCCACCAACTCGGATTGACCATTACCGTCCACGCCAGCAACACCTAATATCTCTCCGGCATGCACATCAAAGGAGACATTTTTAAGTGCGGGCAGTCCCTTGTTGTTGCGAGCGTTAAGGTTTTTTATGCTTAATACCTCTTCTCCCGGTACGGCGGGAGTCTTTTGGACGCTGAACTCTACATCTTTGCCAACCATCAACCGAGCAAGCTCTTGTTTGTTCTTAACATCATTGATATTTACCGTGGTTTCTAACTTTCCATGCCGGAGAACTGTACAGCGTCCGCACAACTGCATGACTTCCGGCAGTTTATGGGTAATGAAAATGACGGTGTGCCCTTCTTCACTAAGTTTTCTTACCATCGTGAAGAAAACACTTACTTCCTGAGGCGTTAGCACGGCAGTAGGTTCATCCAGTATAAGGAGTTTCACGCCTCGATACAGCGCCTTGATGATTTCCAATCTCTGCTGCTGTCCTACCGATAACTTCCATGTTTCCATGAAAGGATCAATCGTCATATCATATTTGGCAGCTTCCGCACAGACGTCTGAAGCTGCCCGCTTAAGATCTAGAATCTGTTTATTCTCCTTCATCCCTAAGACAACATTTTCTATAATCGTCAGCGCTGGAATTAGCATGAAATGCTGGTGCACCATGCCAATGCCCAGATCAATCGCCTCCTTGGGGCTCGTGATAGCGACCTTTTTATCGTTAATCCAGATCTCTCCGGAGGTTTGACGATACAATCCATAGAGAATATTCATCAGGGTGGTTTTGCCTGCGCCATTTTCACCGAGCAGAGCGTGAATCTCACCTTTTTCCACGCTGAAATTGATGTTGTCGTTAGCCACTACGCCAGGAAAAACTTTTGTTATTTGTTTCATTTCCAAATAAGCCATCGCGTTGCCCCTTTCAAGGTATCTCAGATTAGTGCTGTGATGTCTATTCTTTGATATATGGCTGCGCCATAGCAGCTGGGCCTTTGTTCTCACCCACGAAACCACAAATGGCTAATATTGTGAGTACATAGGGTATCATCAATAAAAATTGGTAGGGGATAACAGAACCCCCCGCCTGCAACCTGTATTGCAGCGCGTCCCCTGCTCCGAAGATCAGGGCTGCGAGCATCACGCCTACTGGCGAATATTTACCGAATACTACCGCGGCGACTGCCATATAGCCGCGACCGGCCATTAAGTCCTCGACAAAGAAATTTAATAAGCCTAATGTAAGGTATGCGCCCGCGAACCCTGCCATTAATCCACTGAAAAGGATGGCGCCGTAACGAACTTTGAATACATTAATGCCAACGGTATCGCAAGCCCTTGGATGCTCGCCTACAGCACGAACTTTGAGACCAATGTCAGTCCTGAATAATATAAAAGACGCTAAGGGTATGCAGAGAAATATGAGATATGCTGGTGCATGCTGGGTGAAGAGCGATGTACCTAATATTGGAATATCGCTTAAACCAGGTATGGCCAACGGGCTGAAAGATTCAATTTTTATTGGTTCAGTATTCATCCCAAACAGCCGCCGGAAAAGCGTTGTAGTTAATCCTATAGCCAGCATGTTTATCCCCATGCCTACGACTACCTGATCCGCTTTTACGGTAACGGTAAAATATGCGAAGATCAGAGAAATCAACATGGAAGATAACATAGCCACCAATACGCCAATCCAAGCGCTGCTAAAAAGATATGAACCCACCACCCCCATAAAAGCCCCAATAAGCATAAATCCTTCGGCGCCTATGTTGACAATCCCTGCTCTAGATCCGAACACTAACCCGATACCGCATATCAGGATCGGAAGAGCAGAACGGATAGCCATGGAAATGTAGTTGCTAATCTCAATTGCCATTCATTCCTCCCGCCTTCTCTAATTGCTTATTTCTGCGCAGCAGTTTTGTTAGATTGTATATTTCACGACCTGCCACAAAAATGATCACCAATGCTTGTATAATCTGGATGACGGCCACCGGCACCTGCGCTAGCATCTTCATGGTGTTGGAACCACTTTTGAGCACCCCAAATAATAGTCCGGAAAGCAGAATACCTACCGGATGAGAATTGCCCAGCAACGCTACAGGTAAGCCTTCATAGCCATACTGTGGCGAAAAATCTTGGAAGAGACGAAATTGTACGCCAATTACTTCACAACAGCCTGCCAGCCCGGCAAAACCACCTGCCAGGGCCATTGCCAAAAGAACATTTTTTGAGATGGAAATGCCAGAATACTCGGCTGCGCCTCGGTTCATACCTACTACCCGCATCTCATAGCCCGAAGTCGTTTTCCAAAGAAATATATAGAAAAATACCAGGCACAAGAGTGCAATGATCAACCCAGCATGCAGCCGCGTATTCTCAATAATGCGGGGAATTTGAGCAGAAACTTCCATAATAGCGGTCTGATCGAGATCCCCAGGCTCCTTGAGCGGCCCGGTGACAAAGAAGCTGACAAGTTTTATCGCGATGTAGTTAAACATGATGCCGGTAATTAGTTCACTAGCCCCGAAGCGCACTTTCAACACGCCTGTTATTAGGCCCAGCAGCCCGCCGCCGATGAATCCCATCATAACTGTAAGCGGAAGGTGGATGTATCGAGGCAGACCGGCAAAGGACAAGCCGATGAAAGCGGCAAATAACCCTCCCATATACACCTGTCCCTCTGCCCCAAGGTTGATCAACCCACACCTTTTGGCAATTGCAAAACTGAGACCGGTAAAATACAGCGGTGTAGTTTTTACCAGCGATTCTGCGATGGCTTTTTTTGTTCCAAGCGATCCTTGCAGGAGGCTCTTGTAGGCAAGTCGCCAGTCAAGCCCCAATATGAAGATCAGCACTGCACCGATAACCAGTGCAGCTATTACTGCCAGCACAGGAAAGGACGCAGTGCTTAGACTGCTAAGAACTTTACTTCTTGTAGTTTTGCTTTCCATCCCCACCCTCTCTTGAATGAAATTTTGGAGGCTGCCTTCTTCGGATAGTCCAGAAGAATAATTTAATAATTCCTTTGTGTGATTAAAAAACTGCAAGCAGAAAGTCTAAGAAAGATTTTCTACCTGCAGTGCAAGAACAAAGTCTGTCCCTATACCTTCAGGTGAATTAAAAGGCGTTTTCTTTTCTTTATAAAAAGAGGGAGTGGCTAAAAGTTGGGTAAAATACCTATATGATCGAATGTCCAAAGTGTCACCGAACCGAACGTCAAAATCGAGCAGGAAAAACACCCTGCGGCAGCCAGC
>JADLFQ010000060.1 GCA_020845515.1 Anaerolineaceae bacterium
CAAAGCTCATCTGGTCAACATCGCCCCGCTCGATACTCACCGCCAGGTCGCTGGCGTACTGTGTATCGGGCAGGTCTATCTCGATCCCTAGCCCGATTTCATCTTCAGCCAGCCGCAGCGTATTGGCTTTTACCCGCCCTAGCGGATAATTCGGATCATGGTTAAACAGCGCCCGGATGTCTGCCTCTTGCAGGGTCTTGGTAAACGCGCCCTGCTGGATACGCTCGTAAAACCCGCCCAGGTCTTCGCTCAGCGAGTTAAAGACCGCTGAATACCCGGTGATCTTTTTCCCGCCACCCTCCCGACTAGCAACCCGTACCTCTTTGATGCCAAATGATCTTCGCTCGATTTCCATCTCTTCCTCCTATTGCTCCGCCACAATACCGCAGTCGCAGCCGTCATGGTATGGCGGGTGGCCAATATCTCTTGTGCTTGTAAGCGGTGCCTCGGCGCCATCGGGCGTATATTCTTCGCCTGCTGCCAAAAACACCTGGTTGATGCCAATGACCTTCCCATCCAGCCCGGTACAATACGGACAGTTCTTTCCAAACGCCACCGACCGGATTCTCGTGATCCCGGCAATGATGTAGATCGTCTTTGCCAGCGCGTTTCCAAGCCGCACGGGTTCTTTTCGTGCGATCTCATCCGCTCGTTTATTCTCCCAGCCGTCCAGCTCCTCATCCATCTCTTCCAGGATGTCCAAGTCGCCGTTGTCCTGTGCTTTCTGCATCACCCGCCGCAGCAGATCCTGGCTGATGCCCGTCTGCCGCGCCGCAAAGCCGCCGGTGTAACTCTGGACAAACCGTTCAGCCTCTTCTTCATACTCTTCCAGCGCAATTTCGTCCGCCGCTTCCGCCGTCACCAGCTCGCCATATGCTTTCGTGATCGGTTTGAACTGCCGTAGGATGAAATCGGCGTGTTCCCGGTAAAACTCCTCCATCCAGATGCTGAACTGCCCATAATCCCGCTGCCCGAAGTACTTCTTGGCTGCGTTTCTTACGTCGTTCACCTCCCGCCGGATAACCCGTGCTGCCGTATCGCGGAACACCTGCCGGTAGGCATTCACCAGCCGGTGGCGTGCGGTTGCAGACCGCATCGCTCGCGGCGTGATAACCCGTTTCTCGATCATTCCGCCTGCTGCACGCCCGCTGTTGGCGTTGTCCTGGCTGTTCTGCCCCGCGTCGCTTACGGTTCCGGGTTCGCTGCTGGCATCCAGTGGCCTGCTCTCCCCTGCAGGGACCATATTCAACGGCACCAGGTACTCGTCGCCGCCATCTACCGGATTCAGGTCCTCGATCTCCCGCACGTCATTGGCAGAATAGAAGCCCCACTGCCTGGCAACCGCATAGGATTGGTAGCGGCTCAACATATCGCCACGCAGCAGTCCGGCCACGTTGAACTTCGCAAAGTACTTCTTCCGCTCCGGCTCTGTCAACAGCCCCCGGTAAATCGCCTGCTCCCAACACACAAGCCAGGGCATCAACGAGTACATCACGAATTCTAATGACATTTGCTCGATATTAGAGAAGGTCGCCCGTTCCAAATCCGCAATCATGTGCGGTGGCACCCGGAAAATGCGCGCAATCTCCGTTACCTGGAATTTGCGCGTTTCCAAAAACTGGCTATCCTCCGGCGCCATACCGATCTGCTTGTACGAAACACCCTCTTCGAGAATGGCTACCCGGTGGCTTTTTTCCAATCCCTGGTGTGCTTCTTCCCAGCTTTTTCGCATCCGCTGGTAAGCGTCATCTTTCAGGCTGCTAGGGTGCTCCAGCACTCCGCCTGGTTGCGCTCCGTTGCCAAAATATCGCGAGCCGTATTCCTCGGTTGCCATCGCCAGCCCAATGCTCTGGCGCGCCAGCGCCACAGGGCTGTAGCCGGTAACCCCGTCCGATCCCATTCCCCGCACGTGGAATATCCGCTCGGATGACAGCGGAATTTCCTCGCCGCCGGCGTTCACCCGGTAAAAATAGACCAGCTTTCCGCTCTTGCGCATAATCCGCATCCGGTCTGGTCGCAGCGGCCATAAGGCAATAATCTTTCCTGCCCGGTTTTGCTCGATCTCCATGTAAGCGTTTCCCCGCAGTGCCAGATGTCCCTGCAATGCGTTCCGCATGTCGAAGGAGCTCATTTCCGGGTTGGGCATGTCGTGCAGGATGGCGTATAGTGCATGATCACGCGCTTTTTCCTTGCCGCGCGGCGTCGTGTACTGGTAAAGCGGCAGCGGCAGCGACGCTATCGTCTCAGCCAACACCCGCACACAGGCAAACACCGCCGAAACCTGCAACGAACTGCTTTCAGAAACGCTCACGCCCGCCGCAGTCTGATATCCGCTCAGCGCGTTCACCCAATCCGGCGGGTCCTGCGAAGGATGAAATCGTTTCTCGAAAATACTGCTCAGAATTCCGCTCATCGTTTATCAGCCCTTCCGTAAGCCGCTACAACCCCGAAGAACAATAGGATCGTGCCGCAAACGATGAATGCCGCCGCCGGATTGACCTGATAAATACCATAAAAAAGCATGCCAAACCCTGCCGCCGCCGCTAAATCTGCCCAATCGAACTTCGAGAAGAAATTTTTCATAAGGTCAGTATTCCTCTCTCTTCGTAAACGCTTCCGTCGTCGTCGTGTCGCAGCGCCCGGTCTAATGCCATGATCAAAGCAACCATGCCGTCTATCTTTTCCCGCGACTTCTCTTTATCCGGCTTGATATTGCCAGCCGGATCGCTCCTGGCAACCAGGTTATCCGCCATCCAGTTCAATACCGGATCATCGTCATGTGCCAGTTTGTGCGATCGGATCAGGTTTTCCAGTTCCTTCATCGGCGGGCTCATGCTCGCAAATCCCTGCCCAAACTGCACACAGGTAATACCCCGGTCTTCGATCAACTGCACAATCCGGGTTGCCCCCCAGCGGTCGAAGGCAATCTCTTCTAGATCATACGCCTGCGCGTCCTGATCAATTTGGTCAAACACAAAATCATAATCAATTACATTACCCGGTGTTGCCATGACCAACCCCAGCCGTTCCCAGGATTCATAAGGGACACGGTCCCGCTTGCTCCGCAAATGGATCGCCTCGTCCGGTATCCAGAACCGGCGCAGCACCTGATAATCATCGTTCCCGCCCTCGGGCGGAAAAACCAGTACAAATGCTGTTATGTCGGTCGTGCTGGAGAGGTCTAGCCCGCCATAACATCGCCTGCCCCGCAGCGCTTCCGCGTCAACGGACTTGGCACAGGCTTTCCAGTGGTCGAAAGGCACCCACTTGGTGACTGCCTGCGTCCATACGTTCAAATCTAGCCTCAAAAATGCGTTCAGTTGCGAAGGCATCTCCTTCGCTTTCTGCATCTGGTCGCGCATATATTCGATCTTCTTCGAAACAGTCAGGTTTGGGTTAGCCTTGATCCAGGTGCTCTCTTCTTCCCAGCTGTCACCCTCATCAATCGTGAAGATTATGCCAAACCAGGTATCGTCCCCGCCATCAATGGCGCCTTCGAGAACTTTTTGGGTATATTCATGATGTTCGTAGCAAATGGACTGCCGGTCATACCCTGCTGTTGTGATCTCGAACTGCATTGGCTGCCGCCTGGCGCTCTTAGCCGTCTCCAGCACATCTACCATGTCCCTGTTTTTGTGCGCGTGCAGCTCATCAATGATCGCTCCGTGAATATTCAGACCATCCATGCTGTCGCTGTCCCGGCCCAGCGGCTCGAACTTGCTCGCCGTTCCCTCGATATGCAGATTATCCTTGACAATCCGTATCCGCTTCCGCAGCGCCGGGCTTGCCTTTACCATCCGGGTCGCTTCGCTGTGCGTGATCCTGGCCTGATCCCGCTTCGTCGCCGCCGTGTACACCTCTGCACCCGGCTCTCCATCTGCAACCAGCAGCAGCAGCCCAATCCCCGCAGCCAGTGTGCTTTTTCCGTTCTTCCTGGCAACCTCCAGGTATGCAAACCGGAAACGCCGCGAGCCGTCCTCATTCATCCACCCAAACAACACCCACACGATAAACGTTTCCCAGGGTTCAAGCTTCAATGGCTGCCCTGCCCACTCGCCTTTCGATTGCTTCAACAACCCAAAGAAATCAACGGCAAGCTGCGCCGCGTCAGGATAGAAATACAAGCCCCGCTTATGCCCATATTTCAGATCGTCGAGCTGCCGCTGGCAAGCCAGTTTCGTCCACCTGCACGCCGGAATCGTACCATCCAGCACATCACTGATGTACTGCGAGACAATTGCCTCCGCAGGGCAGACCATCTCACTCATTCGATACCTTTACACGCTTGCCAACTCGCGAAAATAACGCATCCAGTTCGTCTTTATCTTTATTCGGAGGATCCACTTTGATCCTGGACCGGCTCGCCGGTGTCATGCCAAACTCAGCCAAGGCATCCAGCATCTGTTTTGTTGTGGTATTTACAATCGAGATCAGCGGGTTCTGCATCGGATAACCGTTCGGCGTCTCGACTACCAGCTCACTGCCAGACCCCGCCAGCATCACCTCAGCCTCAACCCATCTGCCGTATGCCTGGCAATACACAGCCAGCGCCGCCATATCTACATAAGTCAACAAACCGGCCTTATGCAGCCGGCGAGCAACCCGCCTCCACTCCTTTTGTGCAACCGCGTTTAGGTGGTGCGGGCAACGTGGCATCGTAGTATCAGGCTTGGCTTCCTGATCGTTCAATGCCCGCCTTCCTGGGTTGCCGGCGAGTTTTTTCAGCACAGTCGGCTTCGGTGCAGGCCCGCGCCTACCCACACTCCCCCCCTTTCATAACTTGCGACCGCGCATTCAAGACTACCCGCACGGTCTCATACAAAGGGGTACCAGAGATTTCACCCCCCCCTCCCTTGCTCATAGAAGTTATTTTGCTATGGCAGGCCTTGCACAGAACGTCTAGGTTTTTTTCTTCATCTGTCCCACCCATAGACAGGGGGAGGATATGGTGCACCTCGGTCGCTAAAATAACCTGGCCATCCGCAGCGTGATACCCAAACGGATCAGCACACACCGGACGCGCCCGCAAGACCATGCGCCGCACCTTCCGCCAGCGCGCATCATAACCGCGCTGCGCCGCCGTCCCTCGCCGCTCATCATACAGCCGCCCCCCCTCGCGCCGATGCACCTCGCAGCGACCACCCCCATCCCGCACAAGGTTCGGACATCCCGGGTACATGCACGGCTTGGCCGCACGCATCGGACTCATTTCCGCTGCCTCATTGGCCGCACCTGATTAATCGCCTCGTGCGCCCAGATGTCATGCTCCCGCAGCTCAATTGTCACCGCATCCATCCGCTCAACCAGCTTTCCTAATATCTCATTCGTCTTGCGTGTATCTTCAGACTGGCGCTCCTGCAACTGATTGAAGAACGTTCGCCACATCTCATCCCGCTTGTGCTGCTCAACCTCTCGCAGCTTGTTCTGCTCGGCCTCCCAGCCTCGTTGTGTCTCACGTTCTTTCTCGCGCTTTCCATCCTGCTCTGTCTGCCACGTCCGAAACTCCTTAAACGCTGCCTTGCCCGCCACAGCAAGCACGACAAAAACAAGGACAAGAATTGCAATAACTGAGTACTGCTCCCAGAGCGATGCGGGCGGTAGTGATGTCGTCATAAGTTTTTAGGTTTTTCAAACGCGACACCCGCGATATATCCGCCCACAGCCACCGCGATGCTGACCATCTGTTCGACTGTCAAATCAAACGGCAGCACCAGGTGAAACGCATCCAGAAACGTCAAGACCAAACCAAATACAGCGCCATAGAATTTACGACTCTTTAACACCCCGCGCCAATCGCCTGGCCCCGGATCTACCGAAACGCCAATGATATAACTAACGATGATCACGGCAAACGCGGCCGCGTGCTCCGCGTCCAGATTGAAATCCGGCACGAACGCAGCGATCACAATCACAACCACCGCCAAAATCAGTGCCCAAAACTTACGAGACAAAAGCAAACCTTGCATCAAACACCTCCAGAAATGGTTAAAACAAAAAGCCCGGCGCACCTTTTCAGGCAGCGCCGGACGTCAAACCGACTTAGACCTATTCAGTTGTCTGATTCATTATAGCAGATCAATCAGATTTTTCAACCTCGCCAGTAATCCCATTTATCCTCCCCTTCAACATCTTTTGCAACAACCGATCGCTCACCGACCAGTGCACCTCCTCGCCGCACCGCTCGCAAAACCCATGCATATACCGCACGCACACCCCGCCCACCGACAACAACGTCAGCCCATCCACCTCAACCTCTTGCCCCAACACCGCCCGGCATTTACACATCAGAGCCTCGCTCATAGTCCTCCTAGACGTACGTCCCGGCCTCCGGGAAACGTTCAACGAATCTGTTGAATAAATCCGGATAGGTCCGCTTCAGAAATACAAGCCTGCCATAACGCGCCGACCGCGTCCCAAACATTGCTCCATTACGCGCCAGCTCTCTCCCCTCCGGAGCCAAATCATACAGCTCGTTATAAGGAAGATCATTTTTCGCAATGTATGCCCAAATATCTTTAGATGTCCATTCAGCTAACGGATGACAAGCCCATTGTCCACGCGTTTTTGCAAAGTAGAGATCGCCGCGCATATTAAAAAGCATATTGCGAATCCGGCTTTCCTCAGCCCGCAGCCCGATAAAAGCCCCATCGCAACCTCGCCTCTTCGCCTCATCATCAAGCGCCTCACCAAGAGACCTTGCATATTCCGATTGCGCCCGGCGTGTTTCTTTCGTAACCTCTTCGTCCTGCACAAAAAATCCAACAGATTCAAAAAATTGCCAAATAGATGGCGCAGACAACTCTACAAACACAGGATCATTAAACAACGACAAAAACGCTTGTTTTACTCGCTGTGTATCCGGCCACTCATCGAACGTCCCACAATTTACATACATCATCGGTATCTTTGGATGGTGCGACCATATCAGATGGGACATCACCAGACTGTCTTTCCCAAACGACATCGATATATATGGAGATTTCATTACTTGCAAACCGCGTTCGATGATCTTCAATGATCGCTCAATCCGCCATTGATGCTGCCTGAGTTTCGCATAGAGTAAATACAAACTTCTTTCGTTATCATTCATGTATCACCAACGGAATCTGATTGCGCTTATCCCAATAAGACGGACGCACGCCGTATTGCATAATCCTTACCCCGTCGCTATCCGGCGCATCCCAAATCGGCACACCGCGCATCAGCCGGCCCTCTTTCCAAATACTCCAATCCTGCTCCACAGGCTCGATCTCCCATCGCAGCACTTGTCCCCAGCCCTGCGCCGTCTTCTTGCCGACATGTGTCAGGCAGGTCAGCAAGTCTCCGATTTTTCCAGGATCGCCAACGCAGTACCAGCGCACCCACAGCGCCGAGCGGTAAAAGACCGGCATGTGATAAGCCTTGTAAGCATTCTGCTCGATGATCACCCGCCCGCGCCGGCCTCTAAAATCAACCAGGTCGGCGAAACCAACATCGAAACGCTTATTCCAGTAATCCTTGCCCTCCACGTACGGCCCCCACTCTGCCCACGAGCAGCGATAATACCATTCCTTGCCATGCACATAAGCCAGCGGCAGCCGGCCGCCCTTCAACGCTTCCCCCTTCGGCTCTTCCAACAGTGACCCGCCCGGAACGGTCACCTCTTGCGCGCCCAGGTCGCGCCGCGTCTGTTGGTATAGCAAAATGCCGTCCAACGGAAGCCAGGCGTCCGAAATAACCGCAGTGCGCAGCCAGGCCGTGATCTGCAAAGGTGCAAATTCAGCATCCATCATTGCAGCCCGTCAATCACCTGGCGGATCTCCGCGCCGCGCTCCTTGAGATGCTGCATATAGCGCGTCCCCAGCGATACGTCCAACTCCCGCCCGTTCGGACCCAGGCGCGGATTGATCTCATGCCATGAGTCGAATTTCATCGCCACCTTGCCATGCCCAACGCCCGATTTCCCGCCGATATATGGAAAGCGGCCAAACTCGGCCAGCGTGATGCAAAACGCGTCAAACTCCAGATCGTTCACATCATCCAGGACAATGCTCCAATAAAAACGCGTCCCTGCCGAAAGTGTCTCCACATAGTAGCGCATCTGCTGTTTCTGCCCGGTCTCCCCGGCCAGGTCGTCTCCGCCGCGCGCCCGCTTGGATGACGCCTCAGCCTCCAACAATAGCCGCACTTCCGGCGCAATCAACTGCCGCAGCCCTTCGTTTTTCTCATCGTCCCGCCGCGTGTAGGCTTCTTCCTGGCACAAATCCCAAATGCCGACCGGATTGCTTTCCACAA
>JADLFQ010000061.1 GCA_020845515.1 Anaerolineaceae bacterium
CCCCGCCCCCAAGCTGCATCAAATACGATGGGAGACTCGAACGCACCCGTAAAAGTGGAAGAATATGCCGACTTTAAATGTCCGGCTTGCAGACAGTTTTCGGAAAGATTTGAGCCTCAAATCAGCCAACAATACATTGCAACCGGCAAGGTATATTATGTTTTCAATTCGTTCAGTTTTATCGGACAAGAATCCATAGATGCAGCACAAGCCGCCTATTGCGCGATGGATCAGGGCAAATTTTGGGAATATCACGATATTTTATTTGCAAACCAAAACGGTGAAAACATCGGCGACTTTACGATCTCCCGCTTGAAGGCATTTGCCAAAACGCTCGGGCTGGATACAAAGACCTTCGACACCTGCCTTGTCGAAAAAACCTATAAAAAGAGAGTGGAAGAAGAAAAAGAAACCGGTTCCAAGCTTGGGGTAAATGCTACACCCTCATTTCTGGTCAACGGAGAGTTGGTATATTCCGATAAGTTAATCCAGAAAATCGAGGAGGAACTAGCAAAAGCCCCCGCTCCGTAAGGCACATAGTTACAGACAACCCGGGCGATTGATTCAAAACTCTTCCTGCTGCCAGTTTGATCTTCGTGTTCTTTAAGGGGTTATCCATCCCATTGCAGTTAAGAAAGCCACGAGCAACGGAGCCACCAGCAAAGCGGGCAGCATGTTTCCAACCCGGACGCGGTATATATGGAGGATGGTGCTGACCGCCAAAGCAATCAGTATGATACCACCGGTGGCTGTCATTTCGGTCATCATAGCGGGCGTAACCAATTGTTGAAGCTGCGCAGCGGCCAGGCTGATTCCCCCCTGGTAAAGCAGTAATGGGATGCTGGACAAAATCACCCCAATCCCCAAGGCGGAAGAGAAAGCAATCGAGGTGAAACCATCCAGCACAGCCTTGGCGGATAAAATACTGTAATCCGCCGTCAGACCATCCTGAATTGCTCCCAGAATGGCCAAAGGTCCAACGCAATACAACAACGAAGTAGCCAGAAAACCTTGTACAAAATGGCTTTGTTCCTGATCAGAACTCCTGCCACTCAAACGAAGTTCGATCCACTTTCCCAGCTTTTCAATCCGATCTTCGATTTTCCACCATTCTCCCAAAAGAACCCCGATTAACAAACTCAACAGGACTACAATCGCGTTGGTGGTTTTGATGAACATTTGGATGCCCAATGCCAGAGTAAAAAATCCAATTGCGCTCATAACCGTATGGCGGATTCGTTCCGGAATTCTCTGTCCGAGCATAAGCCCCAGGAGACTTCCGGCAAAAACAGCCGTCACATTGATCCATGTACCAGTCATTATCATAACCTTCTAGCGCGGTGAATGCGCCAGTGTGGGGTGTTCATTTCCCCCAAATTGGTATTCGCGCAGTTCCAAGATATAACATAATGAAGAAAGCCGGTTCAAATATCGCAGCACATGCTGTGAAACCTGGCCTGCATGAAACAAAGCCGCGACCCGTCTCTCCGCGCGCCGGGTTACCGTTCTTGCCATGTCCAACGCAGCTCCTGAAATTGTATCTCCCGGCAAAATAAACTCTTTGGGAATTTCGATCAATTCTTGAACCTTCGTTAACTGTGCCTCCAGCCATTCCACATGCTCATCCGAAATAGCACTGAACTTGGCCGCATTCTCTTGGGTGGCGGCCAGCTCTGACATGAGGATGTATAAATGTCGTTGTACTTCAAGAAGAACAACATCCACCCCAGGCGCTTTACAAAGACTGCGGGCAAACCCCAAAACCGAGGTGATCTCATCCACAGCACCCAGCGCCTCAAGCTGCCCCCCTTCTTTAGGGTAGCGGCCTTTCCCCAGCAATCCGGTATAGCCATCATCGCCCTTGCGTGTAAAAAATTCTGCCATCCTATTTTGCCTTACCTTTTTCAGGAGTTCTATAAAGAAACCAGTAACCGGCCTCTGGGAAAGCCGGCATAACTTCCGCTTCCCACACAAAAGACCACGGAGAAGTAATCAACCCTAACAATTGATCGAGAGCGAGTAATTGTTGTTTATAAACATCAGGCGGGTCAGGAAGTCCTCCCACCAACAATTCAAGCATTACGCGCAGCCGTACCTGATAGCAATATTCAGATAAAGTTATACCGTCCTCTTTGGCCTCTCTGAGAAAACTACCCCAAAGCGACAACCGGGCAGGGATCTCTTTTTTAATTTTTTTTATCCAATGGGTGCGCCAGTAATCGCGAATCTCATCAATCCTGGAAAGCAAGGTTTTGATTGCAGGTGAGAGAGAAGTTGCTTCCAAACGAGTTTTGCTTACCAGAAGGTTTCCCAGTGTAAGCCTGGAAAATCCTGCAGCCTGACCGCCACCTGAAAACGCCGGGAGTGACCAATAGATTTCGTTTGAAAACAGATAATCTTTCAATTCTGGCAAGGCGGCTTCTAAAAACCGCTGATCTTTTTCAAGTACACCCATTCCATTCCTCCCGCCTATTGAAGATATAGGCGTCAGGGTGTTACTGTAACCCCGCTTCCGTCCTGCTGGTTCGGCATTCGAGCAATCAGAAACCAATTGAGGATCGTTTCAAAACGATCGCTTGTGTCAATGAGCGGACCCATGCTCACCCCCTGAATCTTGCGGTCTACAGCATAGGTATAAACTGGGTAATACAAAGGCAGCGCAGGCATCTCATCGTTGAAAACGAATTGGAAGTTGCGATACAAGCGCGCCCGTTCTCCCATATCGGCAGTAACACGCGCTTGCTCCAAGTATTCGCTGGCATTGCGGTCATCCCACTGGGAATAATTCTGCCCGCCTGTTGCCTGCGCCTGATCCCAAAAAGGGTAGGGGTCCGGGTCGGGAGAGCGCGAGAGATTAAGATCCACCAATGCCGCCTGATAAGAGCGCGGCACAAGGCGACCGTTGATTAGCTCCTCATAGGGCACCGGCTCAAGATCTACACGTATACCCAACTTCTCCCACTCCTCTTGAATTGCCTCAGCAATCAAGCGGTGTCCTTCGTCGTCGGGGTGCAATAGCGTGAAGGCAAGCGAAATATTTTCTTTCTTTCGCACCGGGCTCTCCTCACTGCTCATCTCATAGCCCGCTTCCTTCAATAACACAACAGCCTTTTCCGGATCATAGTCCGCGGGTTTCAACTCATCGTAATGTGCCCACGTACCAGGGAAAATCGGCCCATCCGCCGGAATTGCCTGGCCCCCCAACAGCCTATCCACAATGAACCGGCGATTCAAACCTTTAAGGAGAGCAAGCCGCACCTCTTTTTCCTCAAAAAAGGGAACTTGCGGGTTGTTAAGGTTGAACAACACCATAGTAAGCTGGGGGCGCCTTCCGGTGTAAACAGCGAGTTCAGGTTCTGCCAAGACTTCCGGCAGAATATCAGGGGTCACCTGGCTAATTCCCTGTACAATGCCGTCCTGGTATGCAGAAAAGGCAGTAGCCGCATCGGGATAATAGCGAAAAACAATTTGTTCGAGGAAGGGTTTCTTGGCATAGTAATCCTCAAAAACAGATAGCGTGACGCCTTTAATCTCATTCCCTTCCAAAATTAATTGATCAAATTGGTAGGGCCCGCTGCCTACAGGTTGAAGGTTGAACGGGGCATCAACCATATCTGCAAAGGATCGGTCGCCCAGGAGGTGCTGCGGTAAAACTCCAAAGGAGAGGTAATCTAAGAATGGCGCGAAAGGTTCCGGCAATTTAAACTGGAGTGTCGTATCGCTGGGTGCAAACACCTCAACTTCATTCCAAAAAGCCTGCAAATCAGCCGGGACAATCTCGTTCTCCTCCCGCATCAAATCAATCGTAAAGGCGACATCCTGACTGGTGAGCGGCTCTCCGTCGTGCCATTTAATGTTGGGGCGTAACTCAAAATTATAAATCGTCCCATCTTTTGAAAACCCCCAAGACTCGGCTAAATCAGGCTGTGGTACGCCTCTCCCATCAAAACGAATGAGGCCGCTGTAAATCAAGCGGTTGACATCTCGGTCAACAGGGTTATAGAAATCCAGCAAAGGATTTAGCCGCTGTAAATTACCAACCAGACCTTCAACATAGACGCCGCCACGCACGGGTTCAGGTGCAAGCGTAGGAAAAACTCCCGGTTGTTCGCTTATGAGTAAAACACCAACAACCAAGCCTGTCAAAAAAATAATGACCAATTGCCAACGAAGTTTCTTCATATTGTTAGTAGATTAAAAAGAGCGCTTTACCCTTCGTGGCAAGCTCCCCTTTTTAGAAGTTATCCGATAACACAAAACAGATTTCTACTTATTAATGACTACGGCCACCATGACCAGAATAAAAAACAAAGCGCTGGCGCCAATCGTAATCCAAAAGAGTGTTTTTTCAATACCCCGGCGCGCCGTAAAAAAACCGCCACTGTCGGAGCCAGTCAAACCACCCAGCCCAACACCCTTGTTTTGTAAAATCACCATGACGATAAGGGCAATTGAAATTATAATGAGGGCAATATCAAAATAGCTTTTTAGAGTCACAACATTCCTCCTGCGAATGAATGATCGCGAGCAGAATTATACCTTTTATAAGCAGGAATCGTCAATCGCATTATGGAAGAACTTATTGTCAATTTGCACATGCACACCACTTATTCGGACGGCCGCGGCAGCCATAACGACATTGTCCAAGCCGGCCTAAAAGCTGGCCTGGATGTTGCCATTGTAACGGATCATAATGTGCTTGTTAAAAATAGAGAGGCGTACTTTTGGGGGAATGCACGGCAATTATTATTATTAATCGGTGAAGAAGTTCATGACCGAGTCCGCACACCTCAAAATAATCACCTATTAATTTTTGGCCATTCCCGGGAGTTGGCATCCTTTGCCCCAGATACCCAAAATTTGATTGATCAGGCAAAGAAAAATGGTGGCCTGACTTTTCTGGCGCACCCGTACGAGCATGCTCTTCCACTTTTCGGTGAGGGTGCTTTTGGGTGGGTCAATTGGGAAGTCCATGGTTTTGACGGGATAGAACTCTGGAACGGCTTGAGTGAATTGAAAGCCGTCATAAAAAACCGCCTGCAGGCGGTTTTTTACGCTTTCTTCCCGGAATTTATTGCACGCGGCCCTGAACCGGAAACTCTGCGAAAATGGGATGAACTACTGCAAAACGGCAGCAAAGTGGTCGCGGTCGGCGGATCAGACGCTCACAGTCTAAAAATCCACATGGGACCCCTGCAAAAAACAATTTTTCCGTATGATTTTCATTTTAGAGCTATCAACACGCACATATTAACACCGACGGCTTTAACAGGAGAGCTGGAAAAAGACCGCCAAATGGTTCTTGAAGCCTTGGGAAAGGGACATGCTTTTATTGGGTATGATCTTCCCTCGAATACCAAAGGATTTCGGTTTACTGTGCAAGGCAAAGAGCATACTGCGATGCAAGGAGATACACTTCAATTGAATGGCGGCGCAACTCTTCAGATCAAATTGCCCGGGCGGTGTGAATGTGTTCTTCTGAAGAACGGCAAGATCGCCGAACAATGGTTCGACCGCGAAGTTTGTACATATATCACAACTGAACCAGGCGTTTACCGGGTGGAGTGTTACCTCCAATTCCTAGGGAAACGGCGGGGATGGATCTTCAGTAATCCCATCTACCTGCAGTCATGAAAAGCAATAATGTAACGCGTTTGCTGGATTACCGAAAAATCCCCTATCAGGTCTTCGACCTGCCGGCGGAAAAGCTTGGTGCTTTGGAAACAGCGCACCTATTGCAAGTTCCCCTCAACCAGGTTTTTAAGACAATTGTTCTTACACGCGCACGAGGAAAACCCATTCTTGCGGTAATTCCCGGCAACCGTGAAGTGGACTTGAAATCCACAGCGATCGCAGCCGAGGAGAAGAAGGTCTATATTCCCACACAACGCGAAGCAGAAATCCTGACTGGACTAAAAGCCGGGGGAATTTCACCGCTGGCATTGATATCAAAAGGCTATCAGGTACTGATTGACGAGAGCGCCATGCAATTCACCAAAATTCATATCTCCGGCGGGCAGCTTGGGTTGAACCTTTGTCTGCCTGTATCAGCCCTGATCGAATTGACCCACGCACGCCTTGCAAACATCAGCAAGGCCACCGCATCCGCCCAAGAATAAGCGCGCCGGCAGTATTTTGTTCAAGTTTCTTTTAACCCTTAATCACCGCCAAAGGCTTCAATCGAACAACTTTGTGTGCAATTCCCGCCTCACAAACGATTTCCACAACCTCATCCACATCTTTATAAGCTTGGGGCGCCTCTTCTGCCAACCCAGGCAGTGAACCGGCACGAATATGGATACCTTTCCGCTCCAGTTCTGATCGCAGTTGATCGCCTCGAATCTGTTTCTTTGCCTGGCTGCGGCTTAACATTCTCCCGGCCCCATGACAGGATGACCCAAAAGATTTTTGCATACTACCGGCAGCGCCCATCAGAACCCATGACGAGGTTCCCATGCTACCCGGAACCAGCACAGGCTGGCCAGAGGCTTGGTATTCCGGGGGCAGTTCCGGCGATTTGGGACCAAACGCTCGAGTTGCACCTTTACGATGAACGCACAGCTTCTGCGGCCGCCCTTTGATGGTATGCGTTTCAATTTTTGCAATATTATGCGCGACATCATACACCTGGTGAAAATACCAGTTTTCAACCTTCCCCGCCAAGACTTCTTCCACTGCTTTTCTCGCTTGGTGGGCTAAAATTTGCCGGTTGGCAAAGGCATAATTGGCAGCCGCGCGCATTGCGCCCAGATAGGCTGCGCCTTCCGGCGAGTTTAGGGGCGCGCAAACCAACTCACGGTCTGGCAGGCTAATCCCATATCGCCGCACAACACTTTGGAACTCTTGCACATAGTCAGTACAAATTTGATGGCCAAAACCGCGTGAACCACAGTGGATCATCAGCGTCAGGCAGTCCACATGCAAGCCCATCTTCTGCGCTGCCTCCTGATCAAAAATCTGCTCTACAACTCCTACTTCAATGAAATGGTTACCGGAACCGAGCGACCCCAGCTGGATACGTCCACGCTCTTTTGCTCTTGCGCTAACCTTTACCGGGCTTGCACCCTTCAAACATCCACCGTCTTCTGTTCTGCGCAAGTCTTGCTCACTCGCCCACCCCTTTTTCATCGCCCAGCGGGCGCCCTGATCGCACACTTCGTCAAGCTCCGAATGCTGGAGTTTGAGCAAGCTCTCCTTCCCTACCCCGCTCGGGCAATAATGATCAAGAGCACTAGCCAAAGAATTTAAATGAGGCGCTGCATGTTTTGCAAGAATGGAGGAACCAAGAAGGCGCACCCCGCAATTAATATCATAACCAATGCCTCCCGGCGAAATAATGCCTTCGGGATAAGCAGTCGCCGCAACTCCGCCAATGGGAAAGCCATATCCTTGATGGACATCCGGCATAACCACTACATCCCCAACCAGCCCCGGAAGGGTCGCGACATTTATAGCCTGCTCCAGCGATTGGTCTTTTAAAACTGCATGAAGAAGCTGGTGCGTCGCAAAGATACGAATCGGCACCCGCATACCTTCCCGTATACGCGGAGGAATTTCCCACTCATAGTTGCTGATCTTTTGGAAATCTTTCGCCGTTAACATACTTCACCTCTGCCTCTTACAAATACTATACGTCAAATACAATTGTCACTTCCAGCCTTGCACGCAGTCTTAAAATCTGAAGGTTGTGATAAGTAACTGCTTTTATTTCTTTCGCCTGACTCTCTATCTTCCCCCCTGTGAGATGAGCTTGAAGTTTCAGTCCCCGGGCGTGGATGGACATTTCGTCAAAAGCCAGAGCTTCAGTTTCCTGGAGAAACAACAGCTCGCTTAAAAAAGCCACCAGTAGGCTTTCGTCGTCGGTGGCTTCCAGTTCAAAATCTCGCTCCACTTTTGGCGCTTTGACCAATCTTATGCCGCTCATTTCAAACATTGCCCTGGCCGCCTGAATCAGAAGGCCAGGGAAGTCCGGCGCCCAAATACACGCCGCCCAGTCGGCGGTGTGCTGTAACTCCACGTATCCCAAATCCATCTCATCGTCCATCTTTGAGTATAATTATAGAATATGAGATCACGATTAGACAGGATTGAAGCGCGTTTGCAGGCGCTGATTGAAAGCAGCACAGCCCTCCTGCCCCGAGAGAATATTCAGCAAATCCTTGCCAAGCGCCTGGTAGCAGCCTTGCAAGCCTCTCTGATTCAAAAGGAGGAGGGGAAGTTTGTCGCCCCCAGCCTGTTCATCATACACCTCAACCCACTCAATCTGTCTGAATGGCAAACCCAGCAAGACTTACTCGATAAGTTAACACTCGTACTGCAGGAGATGTCATTCGAAGAAGAGTTTGAGTTCGACATACAGCCTATCATTACCCTGGAAGGGGATAGCAGTCTTCCGGCAGATGACTTTTTCATCACAACGGAGTTTATTTTAAGCCAGCGCGGTGCAACAGAGGCAATCCAACTTAACGCCAGTATGGAAAGCCCCACCCAGCCATTGAGCGCGTTTTTAATTGTCAACGGTTCTGAGGTGATCCCCTTGCGCCAATCTGTCATCAATATCGGCCGCCGGCTGGACAACCATATTGTTATCCCGGACCCTCGAGTATCCCGCAGCCATGCACAATTACGCTCCAGCCGCGGGAATTATATTGTTTTTGACCTTAATTCAACCGGTGGAACATTTGTAAATGGCCTCCGTACCACACAGCAAACTCTGAAGGCCGGGGACGTCATCTCACTTGCAGGCGTACCCATTATCTACGGAGAAGAGGCAAGTGCTAAGGCAGGCGATACCAGCGAATTGAACCCCGAATCTTTTCCAGACATGGAAGACGAGAAACAAGATCATCACGATAGCCAGTGAGGAGAAAAGATGACCGGCATTGTGGTGTTGATCTTTCGGATTCTTGCAGTAATTTCCTTGTACGCATTCCTCGGCTGGGCGCTCATCACCCTCTGGCGCGAGCTACAATTAACCAGTTCTCAGTTGACCTCGCCGCAGTTTCCTTCTGTTACCATCACCCCATTAGACTTTGAAGATCTTCAAACTCGCGAGTACCAGGCAAGCGAGGTAATGATTGGACGGGACGAAGGCTGTGAATATACCATCCCGGATGACACAGTATCTTCCCGACATGCCCGACTGAGTTATCATCACAGTCAATGGTGGCTGGAAGATCTTCTTTCAAAAAATGGCACCTACCTTAATGACGAGCGCGTTTACACATCAACGGTGATCATCTCCGGGGATGAGCTTCGCTGTGGAAAAGTAAACTTAAGGATTACGATCAAAAATATCTAACAGAAATTTATTCTAACGCGTTGCATATGCAAAACGGAATCAGCAACCCATGGAGAGTTCATATGAATCACCTGCCAACACTCGCCGTAATTGGGGGCACCGGATTAACAGAGTTTTCTGGGCTCACCGATATTCAACAGCTTGATATCGAGACACCTTTTGGAAAACCAAGTTCGCCTATTTTTCTCGGCGCCTTCTCTGGTAAAAAAATTGCCTTTCTGGCGCGACATGGGATTGGCCACAGTATCTTGCCGGGGGAAATAAACAATCAAGCTAACATTTACGCTCTGAAATCCATAGGGGCTACACGGATCCTGGCAGTCAGCGCGTGCGGTTCATTAAGAGAGGATTACGCCCCTGGCGACATTATCATTCCAGACCAACTTTTTGACTTTACGCGCGGCCGCCAGCTCACTTTCTTTGGAGGTGGTCTGGTCGCGCATGTCGGGGCTGCAGAACCTTTTTGCCCAAATCTCTCTCAATCCGCCTACGAAGCGCTGCACGCCTGTAATACCTCCGTCCATTCAGGAGGAACATTAATCACGATTGAGGGTCCAAGGTTCTCGACCCGTGCCGAATCAAACCTTTTCCGTGCCTGGGGGATGGCAATTATTGGCATGACCACAAGCCCAGAAGCGTTCCTTGCAAAAGAGGCAGAAATCTGCTACACCACATTGGCCCACATAACCGATTATGATGTCTGGCGCACCAGTGAAGAACCGGTAAATGTTGAAATGGTCATCAACACTTTGAGGAACAATACGGCCATTATCCAACAGGCCATTCGGGCCCTGCTGGAAAAACTCCCCGAAGAGAGGAATTGCGCCTGTGCAAACTCGTTGGAAAAAGCAATAGTCACCGACCCTGATAAGATTCCGGCTGCAACATACCAAAAATTAAGTCTTTTGGTAGATAAGTATCTGACTTCGTGAATTGGCTTTTCCCGTCTTCCTCTGCCTGGGCAGACCAAATACAAAGCCGGCTGCTAAAACTTTCGGCGGTATTTTTAGTTTTAAATGCACTGGTACTCACACTCTCCCCCGCCGTCCGCTACCATTCCTGGCAAGCAGAATATCGTTGGCAGCACTGGCTGGGCGTCCTGATTTGGTTGGCCTCATTTAGCCTGGTTCACCGGCTGGTCATGCAGGCGCTCCCCGAGCGCGATCCGTTCCTCCTCCCCCTGGCTGCCCTCCTTACGGGTTGGGGGTTGCTCTCCATTTGGCGTTTGAGTACGGAGAATGGCTTACGTCAGAGTCTTTGGATGGTTTTTAGCCTCCTCATTCTGGTTCTTGGTCTGAGGGCAAAAAATTTATTGGGGGTGTTAAAGCGATACAAGTACATTTGGTTAATCAGCGGCATACTCATTTCGGCATTGACTTTTATCTTCGGCACATATCCCGGCGGAGAGGGGCCGCGCCTCTGGCTGGGGTGCTGCGGTCTATATTTTCAACCTTCCGAGCCGCTCAAGCTTTTATTAATTATTTATCTGGCCGCGTATCTGGCAGATAAAATTCTCGTCAACCCCAATTTTCTCCAATTATTGCTGCCCACATTTTTATTGGTTGGGGCTGCCTTGGGAATTCTACTGATCCAGCGGGATCTGGGAACAGCATCGCTTTTCCTCCTGTTGTATTTCACCATTATTTTCCTTGCTTCCGGTCGTATTGAAGTGTTAGCTGTTGGCGCGGTTTCCCTTCTGGCAGCCGGAATTACCGGTTATGCCGCTTTTGACGTCATCCGGCTGCGTGTAGAGGCTTGGTTGAATCCTTGGCTCGACCCAAGTGGCAGATCCTATCAGATCGTACAATCTTTAATCGCAATTTCCAGCGGGCAGATTCTCGGTCGCGGCGCAGGCATCGGCTATCCCGGCTTTGTGCCCATTGCCCATTCTGATTTCATTTTTTCGTCCATTGGTGAAGAGTACGGTTTGGCTGGTACATTGGCTCTTTTGGCCATTCTGGCTCTATGGATATCCAGAGGTTTTCGCGTGGCTGTGATGGCATCCAACCGCTACAAGCGCTTCCTTGCCGCCGGGTCAGCCGCGTATATTGGCCTTCAGAGCATTTTTATCATTGGCGGAAATATCCGTCTTCTTCCCTTGACCGGGGTTACGCTGCCTTTTGTCTCGTATGGCGGTTCCTCTTTGGTGACCTCTTATTTCACTTTGTTGCTTCTGATGCTGATCAGCGTACGATCGGAAACACCCCCTGCACCCCTTCAGAACACCCGCCCTTACCTGATTACTGGTGGAATGTTATTTATCTCCTTGTTATCGGCAGGAATGGTAAATGGCTGGTGGTCGGTGATACGTTCAAACGACTTAATGGGGCGATTTGATAACCCACGCCGCAGCGCAGTTAGCCAGGTAGTCTTACGTGGTGCTATCCTGGATCGAAACAACCAGCCAATTGTGATCAGTACAGGAAAGCCGGGGGATTACACACGCCACAACCTTTATCCACCCCTCAGCCTCGTAACTGGCTATACAAGTATCGTGTATGGGCAAACCGGCCTTGAGGCATCTCTTGACCCATACCTGCGTGGACTGCAAGGTTCCCCAACTTCCACAGTTTGGTCAAGCCAGTTCCTCTACGGCCAGCCGCCGCCCGGCCTCGATGTACGTCTGAGTATTGATCTTAAACTTCAAACCCTCGCCGATTCTCTTTTAGGCAATTACACCGGCGCGATTGTCATCATCAATGCCCAAAGCGGCGAAGTTCTTGCTATGGCTTCTCACCCTTATTTTGATTCGAACCAGATCCATGAAAACATGGGGGAATGGCTGCAAAGCGATCGAGGTTACTTGCTCAACCGGGCCACCCAAGCCAGCTACCCGCCGGGAACCGCTTTAGGGGCATTCATTCTAACGGACTATCTTGCCGGACAACCACTTCCCGACTCCCCTCCAGAGTTATCAATCCGGTTTAACAACCAGAACTGGAATTGTGCAGTCACTCCGTCCGACCCGCTGTCTTGGGGAGAGGTCATTTCCAGTGGATGCCCCGGCCCTATTTTAGAACTGGGCAAACAGCTCGGTGCAGAAAGGCTTGCCGGGATGTATGAAGACCTGGGGTTAACACAAAGTCCCTCACTCCGCCTGCCCGTTGCCAAGAGTGTTTCCACCAATGACCTCACGGATACCTTAAAAATTGCCTTGGGGCAGGATGCCATCACAATCAGCCCCTTGCAGATGGTATTGGCTTCTGCTTCTCTCAGCAGGGAAGGCGGGCGACCTGCTCCCTTTCTCGCCCTGGCAGTAAGCACTCCTCAGCAAGGCTGGGTAATCTTACCGAACGATGCAACAGCTCCAGCCCTTCCGGTTGTCGGCATCCCTCAAGCATTACAACTTTTAGAGAACCCTGCTTTACCCGTTTGGGAATCTACTGCTTCCGCGTTCAGCGGAGAAGGTAGGGTCGCCTGGTACACTGGCGGTACCATGCCCGATTGGAAAGGCACACCAATCTCGCTTGTTGTCACCCTCGAAAACCAGAATCCGGTCGCCGCGATGGAAATTGGCCATTCGTTGTTCAAGACAATCCTTCGACCAAAATAACTTAATTGGGTACCACTTTAATAAAATGGCGTTTTCCAACCTGTAAAACACCCCCGCCGTGTAAAGGCTGCATACCATCATCAAGTACTTCTCCATTCAGTCGTACGCCTTTTTGCTCAATCAACCGCCGGCCTTCATTCTTGCTGGTGATCAAACCTGTTGCAGCCAATACATCCAAAACTGACAGACCCTGGTCATATTTAAATTCCGGAATATCCACCGGGACATCCCTTTGCTGGAATAAACGCACAAACGCTTCCTGCGCTTTTTGCGCCTCCGCGTCGCTGTAAAAATTAGCCGTAATCTCAAAAGCCAGTTGCATCTTTGCATCGCGAGGGTGTAAATACCCGCTGGCGATATCATGCTCAAATCTCTCAACCTGTGGCGGCGTCCAGCGGGTTACCAGACGGCAATAGGAACCCATTGCTGCGTCCGGCACGCTCATCACTTTGCCGTACATGTCTTCAGCAGTTGTATTAAGCGGAATATGATTTCCCAAGGACTTGCTCATCCGAATGACGCCGTCCGTACCGGGGAGAATACCAAGAATAATGGCAATATTGGGCTTTTCACCCAAGTAGGACATCAGCTTGCGGGCTGCCGTAACGATGTTGAACAACTGGTCTGTCCCCCCCACTTGAACATCAGAGCGCATTGCGTACGCGTCGTACCCCTGCATAATCGCGTAAAAGGTCTCGTGCAAATACACTGCGTCACCGTGCTCCCAGCGTTGCTTAAAGTTATCACGCGTTAAGAACTGCTGAAGAGTAAAATTGGACGCCAGATGAATCATTTGCTCCAGCGAAAGTTTGGAAAGCCATTCCGCGTTATAGCGAATGACTGTCTTTTGCGGGTCAAGGATTCGGAAAGCCTGCTCGGCATAGGTTCTGCTGTTTTCATCTATTTCTTCCTGCGTCATGCGAGGGCGGAGGACGTCTTTATCAGAGGGGTCTCCCACCAAAGAGGTGTAATTGCCGATAAGGAAGGTTACTTCATGCCCCAATTCCTGAAATTGGCGCAGCTTCCGCATAGTTACGGTATGCCCCAGATGGAGATCCGCCCGACGAGGGTCGTAACCGCAATAAACTCGCAAGGGGCGGCCTTCTTTGTCTGCTTCCATCAGGCGTTGGCGCAATTCCTGCGTCATGGTTTGTTTTAAGGTTTCATCGCCGTATTCTGTCCCCTGCATCAAGTATTCAACCTGTTCATCAATCCGCATCTTTCCCTCTCATAAAAACCGATCTTATCCGACAGGCCCCGTTCCGACCATACTGCCGGAATAATTAGGCCATTATAACTGATTTAGTCCGCCAGCTTGTGCTCCAGACGCTCCCCACCACGCAGCCAATTCTGTGTCATCCGGCTGATACCAACAAAGGCGAGCAGTTCCGCCAATCGCAGCCAGGAGCTTGGGTTCACCCAATCGCCGTATCCTCCATAAAAATTGACATATTCCGAAAAATCCCAAATAGGGAAGGGGAAAAGGATGCGATTGAAGAGGATCACCGCGGCAAACATCACAAATATTTCAATCCTGTCAACCCGGCAATCCCGCAAAATATAGATTAAAAATAGCGCTTGCGGGATGAAGAAATAGGTGACATAACGCATCATATCCGTGCCCCCAACCATCATCCCGATCAACGTTACCGCGGCATAAAGATAAAGCCAGTATTGCATCGGCAATAATTGCTTCCAGGCATGCCACAATCTCTGGCGAGTGCCCAGCATCCACAGCGGCAGTCCATACGCTGCGAGATTGAACAAGTAATTGAAATTGCGGCGCGGGTCTGTTAGCAGGCTAATCAACCGGTTGACAAAATTCGGATCATTAAACGGGTCTACAATCTGTTGGGTAAACTTGACAGGAATAACCAGCCTTGGCAGTATCAGCACAAACCCCACCAAAGACGCGATGCCCAATGCTTTTAATAAGAGCTTCCCTCGAGCAGTGCTGTGCTTCCATTCCCGGAAAAGTTCCAGGATAAGAATGAGCGGCGGGATAATTAAAAACTCCCGTGTGTTCAACCCAATGAGTGAGAGTGCAAGGCTCCATCCTCTCTTTCCTTTCAGAAGTGCCAAGAAAGCAAAAACTAGAAATGCGTAGCCAAGTTGGTCAGGGCGGTAAAAGTCAAACAATAAAAACTTGGTATTAAAAAGTGCAAAGGCCGGAACAAGCATAACCACTACCGCTGTTTTAAAACTCGTTTTAAAATGGCGCGCCAGCAGGTATACTCCCCACAATTCCATCCAAACCCCCAGGTATGCGATCACTTTAAACCCGGTAATTGTCGGAAAATCAAATAGTTGGTTGATGCCCCGTGCCAGCAAGGGGGTCATCACGCGGTAAGCAAAAGGAGAGGCAAGGTGATCGTTCCCCCAAACGCCGTTCTCTGCCATATCAATATAATATACAAAATCCCAGATATGACCTTCCAGCATATCCAGCCGGTTTGTTAAACGGTCTATCAGAGCAATGATAATTAGTGCTATTCCGAGCGCGGCAAGATGCTCAAACAGCCTCTTAGGGCGGTGATTTTGGTTGATCATCAGAAAGGCAAGTATATTACAGAATCATCTTTAATGCAGCGGACAACCCGGGATATTGAAATTTGAAACCGAGGTTTAATAACCGTCGAGGGATGGCTCGCTGGCCATCCAGCAATACGGTGCTCATTTTTCCAAAAACCGTTCGAAGAACCCATGCCGGGGTCATCAGCCAGTAAGGGCGCTTAAGTTCTGAAGCCAATACTCGGCCGAAATCTGCCATTGTCAAAGGGGATGGCGCGGTCAGGTTATACGCTCCGAGAGCCTTTTCATTTTCAAGTAAATATTGAATTGCCCTCACCTCATCCTGAAGGGTAATCCATGACCACCACTGTTTTCCGTCCCCCAAGGCGCCGCCGGCAAACAGCCGATATTGGAGTATGAGCGGTTTCAGCGCCCGGCTCTCCCTGGAGAGTACTAAACCAGCGCGTCCGATCACTACCCGTACACCCAGGTCTTCAGCCGGACGAATTGCGTTTTCCCAATCTACAACGAGTTGTGCCAGAGTGGCGCTGCCTGGAGGGGATTCTTCCGTTACCACGCGCTCGTCTAATTTCCCATAATACCCAACCGCGGAAGCCTGAAAAATCACCGCCGGTTTGCGGGAAGCCTGTCGCACTGCTTCCACAATCGCGCGGCCTGGCTCAACGCGACTCGCTCTAATCTTTTGCAGCCGGACAGGAGACCAGCGTCCACCTGCAAGATTTTCTCCTGACAGGTTAACAATCGCATCCATTTCATCTACCAGATGACCCCAGCCTTGAGTACCAGCTCCATCCCATCCCAGAACGCGCGTATTTGAACCGGGCTTCACTCTCTGCGGATTCCTGCTCAAGATGGTGACTTGATAGCCCTGCTCAGTTAATTGTTTTGTCAGAGCCTTTCCAATATACCCGCTTCCACCTGCAATTAAAACGTACATCGCTTCCTCCGTAAATAAACTGTAAGTCTTTCAATTTTATAGCAACGGGGAGAAAAAAACAGAACACGTATACGCACTCATGCTATAATTTGGCTTATGGTGTAAGTATGTCCAGCTCCGTCCTTGTCCTTAACGCCAATTTTGAGCCTCTCAATGTCTGTGATATACGGCGGGCATTGGGTCTGATTTTGACCGATAAGGCGACCATGGTACTCAACGGAAGAGGAGAAATTCATTCTGCTTGTAAGAGTTTTCCGTCACCGTCCGTCATCAGGCTGCAATACATGGTGCATCGCCCGCGCGTCCATATCAAACTGACACGGCGCGAAATCTTCAGGCGCGACAACTACACTTGCCAATATTGCGGAAAAGTTGGCGGCAACTTGACGGTAGACCACATCATCCCGCGCCACCTTCACGGCCAGCACGACTGGACAAATCTCGTGACCGCATGTTCCGCCTGTAACCATCGCAAAGGAGGACGCACGATCATGGAAGCAGAGCTTCGGCTTCTCCGGCAGCCCAAGGAACCTTCCTCCTCTGCCGCCTATGTGTTTGGCCGTCACGCGAAAGAATATACTGAATGGCAGGATTTTCTAACCGGGTGGTGAATTTTGGATGATCAGATCTTGATCTCCAGGAAATCTTGCGTCAAAATCACTTCCCTCGTAAAAATCCCTTGTGCTTTTTGGCGCCATTCTTGCCGGTCTATATTTGGTGGATAGTGAATCAAATAAAGCGTTTTGGCCCCAGCTTGTTGCCCAATTTCGGCAGCTTGCTCGGGTGAAGAATGTCCGGTAGAAGCCCCCGTGGCTTCGTGAAGCAGGATATCTGCATTCTTTGCCAGCCGTGCAACTGCCGGACACGGCTCAGTATCGCCTGAATAGGCAATAGTCTTTCCGGCGCGGGGAAATTCCAGACGTAACCCAATTGTTGGGATCAGGTGCTTCACAGGTGAAGCGAACACTCTCAATGTCTCATCTGCAATCACGGGAATCAACTCTTCTTTCGCAATTTCGACAAAGCTCACCGGGTAAAATCTCGGCCACACCTTCCAATCAAATAATGCCATCATCGCTTCGGCGCGTTTGATGGTGTGTTCAATCCCATAAATTTTTAAAGAAGTTGTCCGTCCACGGAGCCACATCCCCATTAGCAGCAACGGCAGTCCCGAAACATGATCAGGGTGGAAATGGGTCAGCACAATTCCTGTCACTTGATCAAAAGAAATTCCAGCTCGCTGGAGGCTGAGGATTGGGTTACCGCCGCAGTCTACAAGAATGGTATGGTCACCCTCAGAGAAAATAAAATGTGTATTATCATGTTGTGCATCCGGAACAGCGCTGGATGAACCAAGAATTGTCAGGCGTC
>JADLFQ010000062.1 GCA_020845515.1 Anaerolineaceae bacterium
GGATATTGCGGCGATTGGGATGACCGGAGACCAGAGCCCGCTGGCGCCGGACAATGTGGTGACCTCGACGCTGCAAGCGCTTGGGCCGATCATCATCTCCATTGTCAAGGAAGTGCAGGAAGGGAAGTTTGTTCCCAACACAGTGCATTTGTATGGTTACGACACGGGTGCTTACGACCTGGCGCCGTTGAATAAGAGATGGGTAACGGACGAACAAGCCGCCAAGATTGCAGCGGTGGTGGCCGATATGAAGGCCGGCAAGATTAAATTGCCACACCTTACCGATAAATAAAATTTGTGTTATAAACCCAATCCCGATGGGCGACAGTCCATCGGGATTGGGAGAAATGGATTTGTTTCAGTAATCTATCCAAAACAGGCAAGAAGTTGCTGAAATCGGGTGTTTTCGATTAAAAGCACTCGATTTTGCTGCGGGAGGGCGAAAATTTGGAAAACACAATCCGGCTTGAAAATATTGTCAAGCATTTCCCCGGTGTGTGTGCAAACGACCATATATCATTGACCATTAAAAAAGGCGAAGTTCACGCGTTGCTGGGTGAGAACGGCGCGGGTAAAACCACCTTAATGAATGTGTTGTATGGATTGCTATGCCCCGATTTTGGTCAAATTTTTCTGAATGGGGAAGCGGTTGAAATCCGTTCGCCGAAAGAGGCGATAGAGCACGGCATCGGGATGGTTCACCAACATTTTATGCTCATTCCTGTTTTTACGGTGACTGAGAATGTGGTTTTGGGGGAAGATATGCCGCGCGAACCGCTTCTGGATATCCAGCAAGCGGAACAGCGCGTGAAGGAAATCTCTCATACCTATGGGTTGGATGTGGACCCCAAGTCAAAGGTTTGGCATCTTTCTGTCGGCGCTCAACAGCGGGTGGAGATTATTAAGGCGTTGTATCGGAATGCCAAAATTTTGATTCTGGATGAGCCGACTGCTGTCCTAACGCCTTCTGAAGTAGATATTCTCTTTAAGGTACTCCGCAAGTTGGTTGAGGAAGGCTTGACGGTGATCTTCATCTCCCATAAGCTGCAAGAGGTTATGGAGATTTGCGACAGGGTAACAGTATTGCGCAACGGACGGGTGGTGGACACTGTAGAAACCAGTGAGACAAACCAATCCGAACTGGCGAGGATGATGGTCGGGCGGGAGGTGTTTTTACAATTTGATAAGGAGAAAATGACAGCAGGTGAGAAGGTGCTGGAAGTTAAGGGGGTGAGCGCCTTGAGTGATCGCGGGGTGGCCGCTTTGCAAAACATCTCACTGGACGTGCACTGCGGCGAGATTGTTGGGATCGCAGGCGTAGATGGAAATGGCCAGTGCGAGCTGGTTGATGCGATTATGGGTCTGCGAAAGATTGATCGGGGAAGCATATTGATCAAAGGAAAGAAGATAAAAGAGAATAACACCCGTGAAATCATCCAGCGAGGGGTGTCTTGTATCCCGTTTGACCGGCATGCCGAAGGCCTTGTCAAAAGTTTCTCTTTAAGCGAAGTACTGATGCTCAAAGAATGGAACAACCTGCCATTTACGCGCCATTACCTGTTCGACTTTAATGCAATCCGCAGCTTTAGTGAGGGTATGGTCCGGGAATACGATATCCGCGCCCCGGGGATTGAAGTGAAAACAGGAAACCTGAGTGGGGGAAATCAGCAAAAAGTGGTACTTGCACGAGAGCTATCCCGAAAACCGGATTTAATTATCGCCGGTCAGCCTACGCGTGGTTTGGATGTTGGAGCAACCGAATATGTTCGTCAGCGATTGCTGGCAGAAAGGGCGCGCGGCGCAGGAATCTTATTGATTTCCACGGAGTTGGAAGAAATTCTCTCGATCAGCGACCGGTTGTTGGTGATTTATGAGGGGCAGATTATGGGAGAAATGTTCACGGCGAATGCTGACCTTCACGATATCGGGCTGATGATGGCTGGGGTAAAGAGACAACCTGACGGCCAGATCAAAGAGATGCCTGTATAGTGGCTCAGAAACTCAAATTGCTGTGGGGATAAGGTTGGAAAAATGGCACAGAAAAACGGTGAAGCACTAACCGATTTAATGCAGTCTGAGCGGTTTTTACACCGCTTTGAGCGAATATTTTCGGTGGCAGTGCCCGTATTGGCGGTGATCGCGGGCCTGCTGACAGCCGGTGTTTTGATTGCTATTGTTGGCGCCAGTCCGCTGGAAGCCTACAAGGCTTTGTTTCAAGGAGCATTTGGCAGCCCGTATGAGACAGCCACAAGTCTCAATCGCGCTATCCCCTTGATTCTGGCAGGCCTGGGTGTGACGGTTGCTTTTCGCTGCGGCTTATGGAATATTGGCGGTGAGGGGCAGATCTACATAGGCGGCATGTTTGCCTCTGCAGTCGGAATTTACCTTGTGGGTTTACCCCTTTGGATCCATTTGCCTTTGGCGCTGCTGGGCGGGTTTGTGGGCGGAGCGCTGTACGGTGGGTTTGCCGGATACCTTAAAGCCAAGCACGGGATCAACGAGATTATCACCACCATCATGATGAATTACATCGCCATCTATCTTGTCGGCATCATGGTGAAGGGCCCTATGCAAGAACCGCCCGGATATTTTCCTCAATCCCCCCAGATTCAGCCTGGCGCCATTTTGCCCATAATCTGGGAGGAAACACGCCTGCATGGCGGCCTTATCCTTGCACTGGCGCTGGCTTTGCTCTTCTACGTGGTTTTGTGGAAGACGCCCTTCGGATATGAAATTCGGACAATTGGTTCCAATATCGGCGCAGCCCGACATGCCGGAATGAAAGTTGCCCGAGTTCAAATTACTGCCATGTTGATTAGCGGCGGTTTGGCAGGGCTGGCGGGAGCTTCCGAAATATTGGGAGCGCAGTACCGCTTGAGGGATTTCTTCCTGCCGAATTACGGATATGACTCGATTGCAGTGGCTCTACTGGGACAGTTAAACCCGATTGGCGTGGTGATCTCAGGCATTCTGTTTGGTGCATTGCGAGCCGGCGCCGGGACGATGCAGCGAACGATTATGCTGCCCTCGAGTATGGTTTTTGTCGTTCAGGGTACGGTCATCTTATTTGTGGTTGGAACAGCGATCCTGGCTAATTTGCCAAAATACCTGGCGAAGAGAAGAGAGGCCGCTCATGGGAATTGAAGTCTTTTTAGGGCTATTCACCGTTGAATTTTTCTATGCAACCATCCGTATGGCAAGCCCGATTGCACTGGCTGCTTTGGGTGAAGTGTACGTAGAAAAAGCTGGTATTCTCAACCTTGGAATTGAAGCAACAATGCTGATGGGGGCTTTTTTTGGCGTTTTAGGATCTGCATTAAGCGGAAGCGCATTCGTAGGAGTTTTGACTGCGATGGCGGCAGGGATGCTGACAGGTCTGCTGTTTGGGTTCCTGGTGATTACGATGCGCGCCAACCAAATTGTAACCGGCGCGGCGTTGAATATCGCCGCACTGGGTATGACGAGTTTCCTCTCACGCATCATTTTCGGTGTCCGTCTGTTGCCGGTTCAGGTGCAGGGGATTAAACCGTTACCAATCCCTTTTCTGAAAGATATCCCTGGTTTGGGGAAAATCCTGTTTGAACAGACGCCGTTGGTTTATTTCACTTACTTCATGGTCATTGTCATGACTTATGCCCTCTATCGCACGACCTGGGGGTTGAAGATCCGTTCTGTCGGGGAGCATCCGCGCGCGGCGGAAACGCTGGGAATCAGCGTCATCCGCTGGCGTTACGGCTGCGTCTTATTGGGTGGAGCGCTTGGCGGGATTGCCGGATCAATACTTTCCCTGGCTCAGCTCTCCACTTTTGTGGACAATATGATTGCCGGACGCGGGTTTATCGCGCTCGCGGCGGTTATTTTTGGGCGCTGGAACCCACTTGGTGCAGCAGCCGCAGCGTTGGTATTCGGTGCAGCAGATGCCATGCAAATGCGCGTGCAAGCCTTTAGCTTAAATCTTCCCAGCGACTTTTTGTTGATGCTGCCTTATCTGATTACATTGATCGGGGTGATCATCTTCCGCGGCAGGGCGGCTGCTCCGGTTGCGCTGACGAAACCCTACGAAAAAGAAGCGACGGCTTAAGCTTTATTTGCATAACGCCTGACCCGCATGGCGGCGGTGAGGGCGTGCGCCTCCATTCGCTCGATCAGGCATTGGCGTTCGGTTACCTGTCCAATTTCTCGGCTTGCCTCCGGGGTCATCTTTTGATAGGTGACGGTTTTTAAGAATTTACCCACCCAAACGCCGCCCGTATAGCGCGCGGCGCGGCCGGTGGGCAGGATATGATTTGTGCCAATGCTCTTATCGCCGTAAGCTACGGTGGTCTCCTCACCGATAAACAGTGAGCCGTAGTTGCACAGTTTTTGGGCGTAATATTCGAGGTCTTGAACGTGAATTTCAAGATGTTCCGGGGCATAGTCGTCGCTGATGGCAATGGCTTCGGCGGCATCGCTGGCGATGTAGACGCGCCCATTATTTGCCCAGGAGATCGCGGCAACATCGCGGGTTGGCAGCACAGTCAACTGTTTTTCCACCTCGGCAATCGTCTTTCGCCCAAAGGCTTCGCTCAAACATACCAGAGCAATGCCGCTGTTTGGGTCGTGCTCCGCTTGCCCCAACAAATCGCAGGCGACAAGAGCAGGGTCGGCGCTGTCATCCGCGATGACCAGAATCTCAGTAGGACCGGCAAGAAGGTCAATACCGCAGCGTCCGTAGAGCTGGCGTTTGGCTTCGACTACATATTGATTGCCTGCGCCGCAAATCATGTCCACAGGCTCGAAAACCCCCATACCAAAAGCCATCATCGCGAGCGCCTGTACACCACCTAGAATAAAGATGCGGTCAGCGCCGGCTTTATGCATGGCGTTGATGGTTGCGGGATAGTACCCTTCCCCTTTTACCGGTGGTGTAAAAGCAAGCACCTCTTTTACGCCTGCCACCCTGGCAGGGATGATGCTCATTTGTGCTGAGCCAAACATGGGGTAGCGTCCGCCGGGGATATAACTGCCCACCGAATGTACAGGGATATGCTTGTGCCCCAGGATCACACCGGGGCGGATTTCCACCTCAACCGGCTGGAGCGTGGCGAATTGTGCCTGGGCAAACATGCGCACATTTGTCTGGCAGAAATCTGTATCCTCGATAATCTGAGAGTCTACCCGGGAAACGGCTTCTTCGATTTGTGCGGATGTCAACTCAAAGTCGGGCGGGTTCCAGTTGTCGAAGCGTTGGCTGTATTTGCGAACGGCATCCAAACCGTTCTTTTCAAGATCGTTGAGCAGTTCAGAAATAAGGCGGGTTGTCTCAGGGTCGCTTTCAAACAGCCGGTGCCCTCCTTCTTTTAATATCTTCATAAACTCCTCCTCTCATTTCTATTGGGTTGTACTGCGGAATGATCTGTTCAGGAAAAAGGGTACGGCATAAAAAATCTGGCGGTTGTGTTATGCGGTTGCTTTCCAAAACATTATACCTGACAGCGAGGATGGGCTGGTTTTTTCTCTGTTCCCGATGGGCATCTGCGTGTACAATACGATCAGTTCTTTGTATTTCGCGAAAATTGATTTGACCGGAGGTAAGTACGTTGAGCTCAAACACCCAGTCCCCATACTTTTACATTGGCAAGGAATATGACCCTGCCCAGGGAAAGGCTTCTGCTGAACGCGTGTTGTATGATCCGGCAGACCTGACCACACACGGTTTTGTAACTGGCATGACGGGCTCAGGCAAGACTGGCCTTTGTATCGGCATTTTGGAAGAGGCGGCTTTGCAGGGCATTCCGGCGATCATCATTGACCCCAAAGGTGACCTGACCAACCTGGTGCTGCATTTTCCTGAGCTTGCCGTGCAAGACTTTGCGCCCTGGATTGATCCTGAGGCCGCGCGCCGGGAAGGAAAGACCATTGAGGAAATGGCAGAAGCAGCCGCGCAAAGCTGGCAGAAAGGATTGGCGGATGCAGGTTTGGGGCGGGAAGAACTGCTGGCGCTCAATAAGTCAGTGGATTACGCAATTTATACTCCCGGATCCACATCGGGCATCGCGGTGAATATCCTCTCCTCCTTTGCTTCGCCGGGGCTGGCTTGGGAGGAAAACCGCGAAGTACTGCGGGAGAAAATTGCGAGTACTGTAACCGCACTGCTTGGCCTGGTGGGAATGACTGACATTGACCCCTTACGGTCACGCGAGCATATTCTGCTTTCCAACCTGGTGGAATCTTCCTGGGGTGCAGGTAAATCTCTCAATTTAAATGAGCTTATTCTTCAAGTGCAAACACCGCCATTTGAACGGTTGGGTGCTTTCCCTTTAAATAACTTTTTCCCGGAAAAAGATCGGTTCCAGTTAGCTGTATTGCTCAACAATTTTCTTGCTTCTCCTTCTTTTCAGGTCTGGCAGGAAGGTCAGGCCTTGGATATTGCCGCGTTGTTGCACACGCCTGAGGGTAAGCCCCGCCATAGTATTTTCTATCTTGCTCATCTGGATGACAGCGAGCGTATGTTTTTTGTAACGTTGTTGTTTGCAGCAATCGAAACCTGGATGCGCGGCCAGCGCGGCAGCAGCGGTTTGCGCGCGCTGGTGTACTTTGATGAAATTATGGGTTACCTGCCGCCGGTTCAAAATCCACCTTCCCGCACCATTATGCTGCGGATGTTGAAACAAGCGCGCGCTTTTGGTGTGGGGTTGTTACTGGCCACCCAAAACCCTGTTGATCTGGATTACAAAGCACTTTCAAATGCCGGTACATGGATGATCGGCAGGCTGCAAACTGAACAGGACCGGGACCGGCTTTTGGAAGGACTGCTTAGCGCGGATTCGACCATAGACCGTGGCAAGGTTAAGGAGTTATTTAACAAACTGAGCAAACGAGTCTTTTTGCTTCACAACGTGCATGACAAGAACAGTCCAAGGCTCTTTCAGACGCGCTTTGTGCTTAACTATCTGGCGGGACCAATGACACGAGTGCAAATTCCGGCATTGAATGAGCTTGCCGGTGCTGGAAAAACCTTTTCTCCATCTCCATCTCAAGAGACAGTTGTTCGCGGGGTGCCGGCTTCTTCTCAGGCGCCCACCACTCCGCCGTCAACGACCGTGGCTTTCGCAAGAGCGGATACCAGCACAGAAGAATTAACGATGACGCCGCCGGGTATACCGGCCGGGATTAACGAGTTTTATCTGCCGGCTGCTTATGGGGTCAAAGAAGCGATGGACGCGGCAGGATTGACCCTCAGTGGAGCGCCGAACGCGGAAGCAATCGTGTATCGTCCGGCATTGCTCGCGCAGTCCGAATCGCGTTACATCAACCGCCGCTACAACCTTGATTACAGCAGCCAGGTCGCTGCACTTGTTGACAGGAAACCAAGCGGGTTGATACGCTGGGAGGAATTTGGCCGGCCTCCCTTTGTTTTGTCTTCATTACAAAGCCATCCCATGCCACAGGCGAAGTTCTCTCAAGCGCCTGATTGGCTGACCGACAACCGGCGATTAAAGGAGATTGAGAAGGATTTTATGGAATGGGTATACCGCAGCGGCACCATTCAGTTGCGTGCAAATGAAACCCTGAAGGTGTACGGCAACCCGGGGTTGTCTCAAGCGGATTTCCGCGAGATGTGCAGCAGAGCCGCGCGTCAGGGAATGGAAGCCGAACAAGCCAAACTGGATTCCACCTACCGTAAAAAGATTGCCAGCCTGGAAAAGAAAATTGACCGCCAGAAACTTGAAGTGGATGAGCAGAAAGGGCAACTGGACAACCGGCGCGTGGAAGAACTGGCGCGGGGTGGGGAACTGCTGTTAAGCTTGTTCGGAGGACGGAAGAAAAGTATTTCGTCCTCCATCTCCAAGCGGCGGATGACCTCTAAAGCCAAAAGCGATTATGAACAGAAAGCAAAGGATTTGGAGAATCTGGAAAAGGATTATAAGGAACTGGAAAAAGATTATCAAGATGAGTTAAAAAGCCTGCAAGAAGCCTGGGAAGGGAAAGCAGATGATATCAGCGAGATTTCATTGACGCCACTGCAAAAAGATATTCACCTGGATCTGTTTGGTGTGGCCTGGCGGCCCTATTACCTGGTAAGAACCGGCAGTGCTTTACAAGAGGTTCCGGCTTTTTAGCAGCTTGATCAGGTAAATTATTTTGATCTAAAGAATTTAAATGATTTCCTGCCGGCCTGCCAGTGCCCGCAGGATGGTGTTTTGGTCGGCGTACTCCAGGTCGCCCCCTACGGGTAGACCGCGCGCCAGCCGGGTGACCCGTACCCCGTAGGACGAGACTTGCTGACGGATGTACAAGGCGGTGGCATCGCCTTCCATGCTGGGGTTGGTTGCCACGATCACTTCACGGATATCCCCTTTTCTCACCCGCTCCACCAAAGAGGCGAGCTTGAGGTCTTCCGGGCCGATTCCTTCAATCGGTGAAAGCACGCCATGCAAGACGTGATAGCGACCGTTGAAGCCGCCGGTTTGCTCGATCATGAGTACGTCTAACGGTTCCTCCACAATACACAGGCTGTCCTGATCACGGTGTGGGTTGGCGCAGATATCGCAGGTTTCCTGGTGAGCGAGGGTGATATTGAAACAAACCGGGCACATGCCGGTGGTGTTTTTGAGTGCCAGTAGCGCCTGTGCCAGATTTTGAGAGAGGTCATCGGGAGCGCGCAAGAGAAAAAATGCCAGGCGCGAGGCGGTTTTTGGGCCAATGCCTGGCAGGCGTTCAAAAGACTGAATTAAATTGGAGATAGGTTCGGGTAAAACAGTCATAGGTGCGGCTTACAACCCCATTCCCGGCAGGCCGCCTGCGAGCGGGCCTAAACGATCGGCTGCCAATTGGCGCGATTTATCGAGGGCGAGGTTGACTGCGGCGAGGATCAAATCCTGCAGCATTTCTGCATCTGCGTCCTTTAAAAGATCAGGGTTGATGATTACTGATGTGCAACGCTGGTCGCCGGTCATGGTAACTTTTACGGCGCCGCCGCCGGCGCTCTCGGTTACAGTCTCTTCTGCCAGGTGCGCTTGGGTGGTTTCAAACTGCTCTTGCAATGCTTTTAGTTGTGCCATCATTCCGCCGCCGCCCCCGCTTTTGCCTCCCATGGGCCTGTTAAAACCTTTTGCCATTTGAGTACCTCCTGCGATATCTCAAGAATTATTCTTTTTGAACGATCTGACCGCCCAGGTTAAGTGCAGTGCCGACCATGCCGTCGCTGTCCACTTCCAGGTTGTCCAGGTCAAAATTAGTTTTATTGTTTACGACGCAAATCAGCCGAATTTCTTTTGCTGTTGCGGCGGCGATCTGTTGGCAGACCAGTTCGAGATTTTCTCGAATTTCCATTTTTGATTTAAGTACTTCGGTTGCGAACCCCAAGATGAGAGCACCGTTTTTGATTCCCAAGGGTCGGGAGGAATTTAGCAGGGCTTCGGTGGACATGCTGCGCTGCTTGACACCAGCCCGGATGCGCTTCCAATGTTGGCGCACCTCAGCCAGGGACAGGTCGCCATCAGCGGTTGTTTTGGGTCGGGGGGGAGCTTCAACAGCGTCGCTTGTCTGTACAGGGGGTGCGGTTTTCTCCAGCGAATCTTCTTTGTGGGAAGATGACGCTTGTTTTTGGCTGGCCTCCTCTAAAGACCGGGCGGACGGCGACGCAGTGGGAGAGGGCGCCCGATGCGGAGCCTGTGGTTTGGGTTGGAGCGTGATGTCTGTTGCCGCCCTTGGAGGGATCATTGCCTGGGCAAAGGCCAGTTCCAATGGCAACCCTGGCTGCCAGGTGCTGCGGATTTCGCCCGCAGCGGCGTTGAACAAGCGGATGGTTTCAAGCAGGGAGGCGGGTTCAAATTGTGAAGCTTGTTGAGCCAACTGCGCCCGCACCTCAGGCGTGGCTTCTACCTGCTCCGAATGGTTGAGTTGAATAAGCAGCAGGCTGCGCAAATACTCTACAACTTGACGGGCAAACTGGCGGGGGTCACTCCCACTGTCGAGCGCCTGGTGGATACAGGTTAGTCCATTCGCAGTCTGCTTTGTGAGGATACTGTTCACCAAACTGATCACAGCCTGGCTGGTGGCTGTTCCCAGTATCGTTTGAGCGGTATGAAGCGTGATTTTCTCTCCTGTTGAAGCAAGTTGGTCAAGCAGGGAAATGGCATCGCGCATCGAACCGGTTGCCTGGCGCGCGATCAAGAGCAATGCGTCCGGTTCGATCTCGAGTTTTTCCTGTTTGCACAGGGCGGTGAGATGAGAGACGATTTCATTGACAGGGATGCGCCGGAATTCGTGCCGCTGGCAGCGCGAAAGTACGGTTGCAGGAATTTTGTGCACCTCGGTTGTAGCGAGGATAAAGATTGCATGAGGGGGAGGTTCTTCGAGGGTTTTTAGAAGAGCATTAAACGCTGCGGTGGATAGCATGTGAACTTCATCAATGATATACACTTTACAGCGGCCCTGGGTGGGAGAGAAATTGATTTTATCCCGCAGGCTGCGCACATCCTCCACGCTGGTATTAGAAGCAGCATCAATTTCAATGAGGTCAAGAAAACGTCCCTGGTTGACAGCCTGACAATGCTCACAGCGGTCACAGGGGCGGGTGCTTAGATTGCCATCCAGGCAATTAATCGCCTTCGCGAGCAGGCGTGCGGTCGTTGTTTTGCCAGTGCCGCGTGGCCCGGCAAAAAGATAAGCATGGCCCACCCGTTCTGTCCTGACTGCATTTTGCAGTGTACGGATGACGTGCTCCTGCCCAATAACTTCATCCCAGAGCTGGGGTCGCCATTTACGATAAAGCGCTTGTGTCATTTTTTGCTGCTCTTCACCGGATCAGGTATTTCGCTCTCAGCGTTCCTTCAGGATCACGCAGTGAGACGGTTTCGCCAATTCTCCACACCGGTCGATTCAACTTCCAATACAGGGCGGTGGGTGCATTTATCCCGGGGCGGGTAAAAACATCAATGCTTCCTTCCACAAAGTTGAGCTGTGGGAAGACAAAAGAATTTCCGTCCTCATCTTCCAATTTCCAGCCGGTTATCCACAGGTCGCCGGATTGAACACGAACCAAGCGCACCATTTCGCTTTCCGTAATGCCAACGCCGAATACATTTTCTATCTCGATCAGCGGCTGGGCGGCGGGAGGCAGGGTGACCCTGGCGATGGAAGTGGCTGCGATAGGGAGCTGCTCGAGTGCCGGAATATCGGTTTGATGCGTCAGATCCCAGATCCATAACACCAGTAAGGTTGTTATAGCAGAGACGAGGATATTCAAGAGGATATAAGGAAACAGGCGTCTTCCGGCTCTCATTGCAACTCTGGTTGAATCATAGCATATTTCTCCGGTAAAATGGAAGCAATCACAGTGGGAGAAGGGAGAAGATTTGGCATATTTAATTGACGGCCATAACTTAATTCCAAAAATGGACATTGGGTTGGGTGACCCGGATGATGAAGAGAAGTTGTTGAAATGGCTGGAGGAGTTCAGTCGCGTACGTCAAAGGAAGGTGGAGGTGTTCTTTGATGGGGCGCCGGCAGGCTTTGCGAATACCCGCAAGCGGGGCAGGGTGCTGGCGCACTTCATCCGGCAAGGAAAAATAGCGGATGATGCTATCCTTTCCCGGCTGCGCAAGCTAGGAAAAGATGCGCAGAACTGGACGGTGGTATCCTCCGATTCCCGCGTTCAGAGTGAAGCCCGCAACATGCATGCGAAAGTTATTTCGTCCGAGGAGTTTGCAGACTTGCTTGCACAGAATGCCCTCCCAACCCCGCGCAGAAGGGAAACAGAAACCAGCACTGAGAACATAGAAGAATGGCTGCGTTTATTTGGAGGAAGCAACCAAAAAAACTCTTAATTAGTTTTAATGTAAATTAGATCAATTTAGTGTAATATACATATAAGACACCTCCTTTACTGGTATTTAGCGGTGTCGGATGCCGGAAGAACTCATAGGCACGTCCCCCCCGTGTTTATGAAACTCCAAAAGAGTGAACCGGTGGTATTCCCTCCCTGAAGATCACCAGACATAGATACCATGTCTGGTGATCGTTTTATAGAGAAGATCCAGGGGATAAGCCCAACCCGATTTTCAGGAAATGACCCCAAGCTTTTTGCCAATCGCGGCGAAGGTGTTTAAACCTTTTTCTAAATCTTCGCGGCTGTGGGCAGCGGAAATCATCACACGAATGCGCGCTTTGCCTTTGGGCACGGTTGGATATCCGAGCGACATGGCAAAAACACCGGCGTCGAAAAGCTCCCGGCTGAACTGTTGCGCTAAAGGTGCTTCACCGAGCATGACCGGGGTGATTGGAGTTGCGCTTTGGCCGGTGTCAAATCCCAGGCGTTTCATCTCCGATTTGAAAAATCCCGCATTTTCCCAAAGACGATCCACCAGTTCTGTGGAATTTTCTAATAAGTCTATGGCCACAAGGCAGGCCATGACATCGGGCGGGGTGGCGGCAGAGGAGAACAAAAAAGGGCGCCCGCGCTGGCGCAGCCAATCAATAATGGCCGCTTTACCTGCGACCGCGCCGCCAACAACGCCGAAAGCCTTTGAGAAGGTACCTACTTCGATATCCACCTTTCCGTGCAGGTTGAAATGATCTACAATGCCGCGCCCGCCCTTGCCAACCACACCTTCGCCGTGCGCGTCATCCACCATTAAAAGGACATTGTGCGCTTCGGTAATCTCATGAATTTTATCCAAGGGTGCAAGATCCCCATCCATGCTGAATACGCCATCTGTTACCACCAACCCCCGGCGGTAATTGCCCAGATTTTCCTGGATTTTCTTTTGCAGATCGGCCGGATCAGCGTGAGAAAAACGAATAATTGTTGCGCCGGAAAGCCGCGATGCATCAATAATGCTGGCATGGTTGAGTTCATCGGAAAAAATGACATCCTCTTTGCCAACAAGCGCCGGCAGCGAAGCCAGGTTGGCGGCGAATCCGGATTGAAAGGTGAGAGCACTTTCCACGCCTTTGAACTTTGCCAGGCGCTGTTCCAGCTCCAAGTGAATATCCATCGTCCCTGCGATTGAACGCACTGCGCCGGGACCGACGCCATAGCGATCTATGGCTTCTTTGGCTGCTTGCACCATGCGGGGGTGGTTTGCCAGCCCAAGATAGTTGTTGGAGCAAAAATTAAGTACTTTCTTTCCATCCACGATCAGCCATGCACCTTGGGGAGAGCTGAGGGTGCGGATGCGGTTATATAAACCGGACTGCCGGAGGGCATCCAGTTCCGCTTGTATCCAATCCAGACGATTTGACATATGAACCTCGCAGATGATTTGGGGTATGGTGAGTTGCAGGGGGATCTTCCTAAAGGATTATACTCTTTTTCCAATTATAAGACTGCTGTCACTCAGATAGCCGAGCTCGGCTAAAGCTTTGCGAACGGTTTCTTCGCTTCCGGGTCTCAAGAGCGCTGTTGTGGGATTCAGGGTTTCCAGAAGAGCGTGGCTGGCTTTTGTTTTTCGGAGGGCTTCAAGGATATCGGGCGAGGCAACCCGTAACAGAACGGCTGGTTGGAGCCCAACTTGAGAGCCGAATTTGCCCCATCGTTCTACGGCTTGAAGAAGAGCAGGGGGAAGCGGACGGGCGGAGGCGCGCTGAAGCAGTTTGACCAAATGCGCGGCGAGAAGCCCTTGCTGCTGCGCCTGCTCCAATGAGCCTGGGGTGATGCGATAGAAATAGAATTCGCCGGATTCCTTTTCCCACTCGCAGAACCTGGCGATCTGGTAGCGCAGGGCACGGGGCGTAAGGGTAGATAATTTGAGCCGATGGCTGGGGAGTATTTCGACTGTCCCGCGTTCCTGTAACAGGGCAGGCGCTTTGCCCGCCAGCAGGAAATCTGCCCAGGGAGAGAGACGAAAGGCTAAAGGAGCAGAATCCTTCTCTTCACAGGCAAGTTCCGTGATGCCCAGCCAGACGGAGGGCCCTGTCAAAAAGTAACGCAATAACGCGCCTTCCACTTCCCCCCAACTGGATAGACCTCGCAGAAAGGCATCGCTGCCTCTTTTGCGGATAAACCAGGAATCGTAATTTCCGGCAGGGCGCTGGAAATCCGTATGCTGTTCACGGATGGCCGTGATGAAGGTGGTAATATTCCACCAAACCCCTTTTGGGAGCCTGGTTATAAATCCGATGATGGCCTGGCGGGTATGGCGCGGGGCATTTCGCCAATCCCCTTCAAATACTAAACCGGGCGTCAGGAGCAGCTCATTGACCATATCGCTGTTTTGCCATGCAGTTACCAGTCCGGCAAGCGCTTTGCCGCGAGGTGTTTCCAAGAATTGCCGGGTAGGTTCAGGATATACGCCTCCATCCGGGTGGAGTAACCCGGCAGCCGTTAGAACTGCCTGCAGAAAGCCTGCTTTCTCATTCTCATACAGCCTGCCGGTGCGGCGGGCTGCCAGGAAGGTACAGGCATCATCGAGGATATGGTCTGAAACTGGAAGAGCATGACGGGTTTCACCGGGCGAGGCCGGCCTGCCTAGCGGGGCGGGCTCTTTCGAGGGCAGAGGGCCGAGCAATTCCAGCAGATCCTCCGGAATATAGGCATGTTCTTGTGGTTCGGAAGGAAAGTCCAGGAAGGCTGTGCCTATTAATCCCCGATACCACAATACCTCTGCGGGTGAGATGGGGTTTCTCTGTGGGTGCTCGCGGTCGCGCCGGGCGGCCCCGAAGGTTCGAACATCTCCAAAGCGGCGGCTGAACGCTGCCCAGAGGAGGCGACCTTCATGCTCCAGCAATGCATGCAGGGCTGCAGCGGCGCCGTCCGGCAGGGCAGCGACAATTTGTGCTGCCAGATCAGCATCCAGCATTGCACTGGTCAAGCGGGGGAGCGCGCTATAGGTATCCGGGGCGTTCAACTCAATCCCCCAGGCTTCTGCAATAATTCTTAAGAAACCGAGGTCGTGACCCTGGAGGGTGTGGAAGAGATCGGGCATAAGAAGTTTACCAGCTTATTTTCTTCATTATACCAAGATGGCGTAGAGGGAGTCTTATAGTGATTGTAGAGTGGTTTTACTGAATCGAATTGTAAGGCATCCCTAAGGATGTTGCGATTGACGCTCTCTGAGCTTGCCTGTATAATTTTTTGAGGTAACAAATTCCCGTTTCAGAGGCAGAATATGGCGCTAAGAGGCAATCTGCGCGATTTTACAGTTACACAGTTATTGAACCTGGTAAGCCTTGCCCAGAAGACGGGAACGCTGGTGATTGAAGGCCCTGGTGAAGTCGCGAGGGTGGCCTTCCGCGAGGGCAAACTGGTACACGCCCAATTGGGAGAAGAAGTTGGCCTGGCGACGGTTTTACAACGGACGAATAGAATTACGGTTAACCAGTACCGTATTTTACAAAATCGAGCCAGTGGGATGAGCGACAAGGAATTGGGCCTGCTGCTGATCAACGCGGGGTACCTGTCTCAGAATGATATTTTCAACAGTCTACAGCAGTATTCCATTGAGATCATCCGGCGGCTCTTCTCATGGGTGGAAGGGCTCTTTCGTTTCGAGACTGGGGAACTGCCATCGGAAGATAGGATTCCCATTCGGATTGATCTGGAAAACCTGATTGTTGAGGGGTCACGGCAATTAAAGGAATGGGAGCAACTTCAAGAGGAAATTCCAAGCCTGGACATGGCTTTGAAGTTCTCGGAAAGACCGGGGACAAATATCCGCAATATGAATCTCAGCGTCGAGGAATGGCGGGTGGTTTCTTACGTCAATCCCAAAAATACAATGCGACAAATCGCCAAGGCAACCAAGATGAATGACCTGGAAATCCGCCGGGTGGTCTACAGTCTGCTGCAGGCGGGTCTGGTGGAGATCATACGGCAGAGCGGCAGCCCAGTTGTTTTGACCAGCCGGATATTCCCAACGCAAGACCGGCAGGAACAACGCTCCTTGGTGAATCGCCTGATTGACCGGATTAAATCAATTTGAGTTTATCTTCTTTTTAAGGGAAGCGTGTATGCAGACGGTTAAAATCGTGGTAACAGGCCCTTTCAATTCCGGTAAGACTGCTTTTATTCGGTCAGTTAGTGAAATTGATGTTGTCTCGACGGAGCGAAAGATCTCCTCTGAAGAGGAAAAAGTGAAGGATGCCACCACCGTGGCAATGGATTTTGGCCGGATCACCGTGGATAATGACCTGGTATTGTATTTATTTGGCACGCCGGGACAAAGGCGCTTTGACTTCATGTGGGAAATCCTTTCAGAGGGGATGTTAGGTTTTATCGTGATGGTAGACAGCACCCGCCCGGAAACATTTCGCGAGGCGCGCAATATTTTGGAAACCTTCCGCGCATACGCACCAACCCCTTATGTGGTGGCGGCGAACAAACAAGACAGCAAAGACGCCTGGGAATTGGATGACATGCGGGTGGCGCTTCGGCTGGACCCGCACATTAAATTCCTGCCCTGTATTGCGGTCAAAAAGGAGCCGGTAAAAAAAGTTCTCTTGGAGTTGTTGTATAGCATACTTGCTGAAATGGAGGAGGCCGGGCCTGAGAGGGGCCAGCCTTAAAACGTCTGCGTGTCCTCAATTACCACCGACCAAGGGATTGTACATTACGAGGTATATGGCAAAGGGCGGCCGGTTATTTTGCTGCACGGCTGGTTGGGTTCGTGGGGTTTGTGGCAGGAAACCATGACTTTTCTAGGGCAGTACTACCGCACCTATGCTTTGGATTTTTGGGGTTTTGGAGAATCGGGGAAGAAACGCAGCACGTATGCGGTTCAAGATTTTGTGGCTCTGGTGAACCAGTTTATGGACCAGCTTGGTATTATGGAAGCGCCTTTGGTAGGGCATAGCATGGGCGGAACAGTCAGTCTTGCGACGGCGATGCGCCACCCCGATCGTGCCTCCAAGGCGGTGATCATCGGTTCTCCGGTTACCGGCTCTTCGTTGGCAATACCTCTTAAGATGGCTGGCAAGCGCTTCATTGCACATGTTATTTTTAACCAGATGGGGTTGTTCCGGTGGGGCATGCGGTTTGCCTCCCCGTTTATTTGCAAAGACCCGCGCTTTCCGGATATGATGGATCGAGATTTGTCTAAAACAACGCTGGAATCTTTTTTGATCAGCATTGCGAGCTTGCGTCAAACCGATCTGCGCCCCCACTTGAGCGAACTCAATATACCGGTGATGGGGATGTTCGGCAACCGGGATAATATTGTCAGCCCGAAGCAGTGGAAAGCCTTGAAAGAGCAACTTCCCCGGGCGCGCATTGAACGATACAAAAATGCCGGTCATTTCATCATGTTGGACGAACCCCGGCATTTTATGCTCACTTTGAAAGAATTTTTGGATACGGCTGTGTAAAACGATGATGAAATCAGATTGCGATCCAGTTAACAATCTTTATCGGGCGATGATTGAGGGGGTGAGCGAAATCATTGGCACGGCGGGCATGACCGCCGTGGAAAACAGCCGCGCCTCCCAAGAAGAAAAACTTCCACCTGAAGCTGCAAAAGAACAGCCCATTGACCAACTGGTTTCGTGGATGGCTGCGCTGGAGCAGGTTTTTGGTGTGCGTGCCGGCGAGGGAATTGCACTTCGCGGCGGAAGAAACTCTTTTCTCTATTTGACGCGGACCACAGAACTGGGGACGACGTTTTCAGCCATGATGAAAAGGTTGCTGCCAGCCTCGGCACGCATTAAAAACGGGTTGGAAATTCTTGCGGGGAGTGTTGCTCAGGAAACCGGCTTGGAAGTGGAGGTGATAGAAAAGGCCGAGCATTGGAACTGGCAGATGCCTGATTGTTTTAGCGCTTCGAGCAGCGGAGGGCAAAATGTTGCCCGCTATTTTTTGATTGGCTTGCTGGAAGAATTTACCGCCTGGGTGAGCGGGGGGCGGCATTTTAACATCAGCGAGGGGGAAGGCGGCTCTGCTGGCGCGGGAGTCTGCCTGATCCAGATCAACAAGCAGCCAATGGATTAAAAGATGCTGAAGGTTATTCTTCCTTCTTATCGTTCTATAGCGCCTTTCAATGAAACTGCCAGAGATTTGCGCATTCAAAACAAACCTTTGTGGTTGTACCAGCGCGATGTGCTGCTGCCCTATACCGAGCGGGAGATAGAACTGCCGATTGGATCGCCGCTTCCGCAAACACGGGAAGCCTGCCTGGTATACCGTGACAATCTGGTATTTGACGCGCCGTTTTTTGATGCTTTCATTCGGGAAGCCCGCCGGAAAAAAGTGGCTTCGCGCGCTGCATTTTCCATCGCGGATCCCGCCTTTCGTGAACATTGTCTGCCGCTTTCCGCCTCATACACACCGGCAGGCGATATTTACCTGGCGGATATGTGGTACTACCCGCATGGGCCGCAGTCCGATGTAGAGCCTTTGGTTGTGGATATGCAGGCGCGCGAAATTGGTTATTACCATATTCCAACCTATATGGCGGTTGAATCGGGCGACCTGGTATATCAGGTGCCGCTGCGCAGTATGATCGCTATTGACACCTGGGTGCATGTTTTTATCGCCGATATGGTTTTTGGGCTGTTTGGCCGCGGAGCGCGCTTTGAAGAGCGATTAAAGAAAGATCCGATCTTTAAGATTGGAATCTTGGCCCAGGCGCTCTATGAGGGCAAACAAGTACTGGAATGCTCAAAGGTGGTCAGCATAGGGAAGGGATGCGTGATAGACCCTACTGCAGTTATTCATGGCCCGACTACCATCGGAGATCACGTTACGATTGGTGCTGGGGCGGTGATTGAAAACTGTATCATTGGAGATAACGTCAATATTTCTCAAGGGTGTGAATTGATGCTCTCAGTGGTGGGCGACGGTACCTTTCTGCCATTTCGGGCGTCTTTGTTTATGACAACGATTATGGACAACAGCATGGTTGCGCAAAATACCTGCCTGCAAATGTCCGTTGTTGGGCGCAATTCCTTTATTGGCGCAGGCAATACGTTTACCGACTTCAACTTACTTTCCGCACCGCTCAGGGCGCGCGATGCCGCTGGTGAGCTGAGGATGTCCAACCGGCCGGTTTTGGGTGGGTGTGTCGGCCATAACTGCAGAATTGGGTCGGGTATGATCATTTATCCCTCCCGGATGATTGAATCGGATGTGATCCTGGTGGCTTCTGAGAAGCGGCGGGTGATTATGCATGATGTGTCATACGAAGAAAGCGACCATCATACTCTCTCGATCTCCGAGAAGCCCCCCCGCCTCTACCCTCGCCCCGGAGAGAGAATTACTGAGAGTTGGTAGTTATTGTCAGATGGGTCACTTTCACGTATGATTAAACAAGCGTTTGATTAAGAAAAAAGAGAACCTGTTTGTTCTGCGAACAGCAGTTGATATGCTTATTTTTAGGATGATGTGGGGAGGCTTTTATGGCGATTGCGCGTCTTTTGATTGTGGAAGATGATTTTGATATCTCCAACATGCTACAGATTTATTTTTCAAGCCAGGGATTTGAAGTTGATGTCGCTTCGCGCGGACGGCAGGCATTGGAGAAAACACGCCAGGGTTTGCCGAACGTGATCATTCTGGATATTATGCTGCCGGATATTGATGGGTATGAAGTTTGCCGCACCTTGCGAACGAACACACGCACCAGCCATATCCCGGTGATTTTTCTGACTCAAAAGGATGAACGCAGCGACAAATTGCAAGGGCTGGAATTGGGCGCGGATAATTACATCACCAAGCCTTTTGACATTGAAGAATTGAAATTGTATGTACAAAATGCAATTTCCCGTTCGGAGCGCGAGAGCCTTACTGATCCACAATCCGGCCTGCCTGCCGGGCGGCTGATTGAAGACCAACTGCGAAAAATGATCCGGCAAAAGGGCTGGGCTTTTATGGATATTCGGATCAACGGTTTTGAGGCTTTTAAAGATGTGTACGGGTTTATTGCCGGAACAAATGTTCTGCGGTTTACTGCCATCGTACTTGGGGAGGTTGTGGACGAAATGGGCGGGCCGGAAGACTTTATTGGGCACGCCGGCGGAGATAATTTTGTCTTGATCGTACAGGAAGCCAACGAAGAAAACCTCAAGCGGCGTTTGAAAGAGAGATTTAAGGAAGAGGTGTTGACACACTATAACTTCATGGACCGCCAGCAGGGCTATTTACATACACCGGATGAAAATGGCGGAATGCGAAAGAATCCGCTGATGTCGCTGGCAATTGGGATGGTTACGCCGACTATGCATACTTTTTCAGATATCCGCGAGATAACGGAACTGGCTGCGGAAGCGCGCCGCCAGGACGCAGGGTAAAGCAAGAAAGATCGAGCTCATCATGACCATTGGCCCTTTCGGCTTGGGAAGCGCTTTGATACTCTTGGCGTTGCTCCTTCTGGGAGGAGCATGGGAGCTGACGCGCAGGATTGCCGCCCCGCGCGCGGCGAGACGCGCGCCGCTGATGGGGCAAATTGAAAGCGCGGCAGGCCCGCATGAGGCACTTTTAGTGGTTCAACAGGGGGGGCACCTGATGAGCATGAACAGTACCGCATGCGCTTTCTTTCACGTGCCGGAGAATGAAACCCCCAACCTGGAACAGTTGGCAAGAAGAATCAGGCCGGGGGATGCATTTCTGGGCTTATGTGCTGCGGAAGGGCAGGGCCGTTTTTACCTGGATGGGCGGCCTGTGGAAGGCAAATCTTACCGTATTGCCAGTGAAACTGGTTTCGTGTATCTGGTTCTTTTGAATCTGGCAGAAGAGGGGGACTCTTCTGAGACGCTGGGTGCTTTAAAAAGCCGCGAGATATTGCAAACGTTTACTCGATTTACCCAGGAGATTGCAGCCAGCCTTGATCTGGAATCAACCTTGCAGTCCATTCTTGATAATTTTGAAAGCCTGATTCTCGCGGATTTTATTGAAATCACCCTGTGGGAGCCAGCCTCTGAACGGCTTGTTCCATACCGCTTCCTGCCGAATGCGGCGCTCGAGCGCAAGTTGGAGCCGGCAGGGGACGGCTACACTCTGGAAGAAGGATATGCCGGCTTTATTGCCCGTGAACGAAAGCCGCTATTGATACCCAATGTTCTGGAATTCACGGCAGTTCAGTCGGCATTTGATCGGGTATCCATACCGATACGTTCTTTCCTGGGTGTCCCTTTGCTGGTAGGACAGGAATTGATCGGAACGCTTGAGCTTGGCTCGTTGGTTACAGGAGCGTATCAAGCGAGCGACCTCGAACTGGTCAATTTAATCTCCGGTCAGGCGGCTATTGCCATTCATAATGCCAGGCTGTACAGCGACGAGCAACGCCGGACAGTTGAACTTGCTGGTCTGGCACAGTTAGCTCAAGCAGTTGGAACCGCAACAGACTCGCAGGGTTTGTATACCCGGCTGGTTGACAGTATTGTGCCGCTTGTGAATGCTGAAGTGGTGGGTTTTTTGTTGTTCCAGGAAAGCCAGCGTTCACTGGTGGGGCGGACACCTTTCTACGGCTTGCCAATGCAGTTCGTGGAACTTTATCACGTCAATATCACACCCGGCAGCCAGGCAGAGGAGTTGATCACTGCACAGCAATTGATCGTCTCTCAGAATGCGGCGGAAGATCCATACTGGGAGACGTTAGGCCTGGCTTATTTGGCGCAAGCTGCCAGTATGCGCGAGAGCGTTCTGGCTCCTTTGACGGCAGGCGGCAGAATGCTGGGATATTTACAGGTTTCAAACCACCGGGGGAGCAGCACCCCCTTTAACGAAGAAGAGATCAGATTGTTGACGATTGTCGCGAATCAGGCTGCTCCAATCATCGAAAACTTTACCTTGATCACGCAAACCCGAATGCGCGCCCAACGTGCTGAAGCCTTGCGCCGGATCGCCAGCCTTGCTTCTTCGGCGGCCACACTGGACGAGGTGCTGCAATTTTCGTTACAAGAAATGGCGCACTTGTTAAAAGCAGATGTGGCTGCATCTTTTCTTGTTGACCACTCCCGTATTTCTCTTCAAATTCATTCACCCTCGCTTTTTGGCAAAGCAGATTTTCCCTCAGAGCAGACTGTCAGCCTGCTGGTGGATGATCCTCAGTACCCTTTTACTGCTGCGGGCAGCCAACATAACCTCTTGCTGGAGTACAGGAACTCCGGCAAACCTGTCATCCCTTTTTACCAACAGATTATGGCAGAATGGGGGTTGGAATCGGTTTTGATGGTTCCTCTTATCGTGCGGGATAATGGGATTGGGGAGATTTGGATTGCAAGTCATTCACCAAGTTTTTTTGATCAGAACGATCTTCAAATACTCTCCACAGCGGCTGGTCAGTTGGCTGGTGTGGTGGAGCGCTCCTATTTGCTCGGGCAGACTGATGAAAAGCTGCGGCGGCGGGTGGATCAGCTTACCGCGTTAACACGCATCAGCCGGGAACTTTCCGCCTCGCTCAATCTTGATTCTCTCCTCCAGCTTGTTTATGACGAAGCGATTAGAACTACACGGGCGGACTGCGGTTCTATCGTATTATTCGATTTGAACCGCCCGGCGGAGGAAGCGCCGCGCATCCGCTATCTGGTGGGCGAACATAGCGCTTTGGAACTCTCATCTTTTGAACTGGAGATACTGGAGAAGGGAGAGCCTTTTTTATGCGTTGATGTGTCTGGTCTGGAGGCGCCGCTCCCACATAAAGGTGTGGCTGGCTTGATGATTGTGCCAGTTCATTATCAGGAGCAGCGTGCAGGCCTGATTTTACTGCATACAAAAACGCCCGATAAGTTTGACCTTTCTTCCCTGGAGATTGCTCAATCTTTGGCAGCACAAGCAACGGTTGCATTTGGAAATGCCATCCAGTATGAACAGCAAACCCTGCGAAATGAGTTGCTAAGGCGGGAAGTGGACACGTTGGGGGAACTCTTTAAGGTTTTCGGTGAACTAAGACAAGATCATTCCCTGGAAGAAGCGCTTCAAGTGATTGCACAGGCGATTCAGCAAGCGACACTCTTCCGTACGGTGGTAATTAGCACTTACGATGAAGAAACAGGTTCCCTGCGGCGGATGGTTTGCCTGGGCCTTTCTGAAGAAATTTGGCGAGAAATGTGCGCGCACCCACCGCAGTGGAACAGTATTTCCCAAGCCTTCGAAGAGCGCTTTAAGGTGGGAGGAGTTTATTTTATTCCGGCTGACCATCTTTCGGTGATTCCCTACGACGTTCAAACCTTTGTGGTGCTTGACCCTGTTGAGGCGCCGCCGCCGGAATTATGGAATCCGGATGATTTGTTGCTGGTGCCGCTGTTTAATGCAGACCAGAAACCCTTAGGGTTAATCAGCGTGGATGCACCGGTAACCGGGAAGAGACCGGACCAACCCGTTTTTGAAGCGTTGGATCTTTTTGCCTTGCAGACAGGCCTTGTAATTGACAATCACCGGCAAATAGGTTCGATGATGCACCGCTTGCAATCCGCAGAGAGCGGCGCGGGGCGACTTGAGCAGTCCATCGCCGATATCCGGCAAAGCCAGCCGATGCTTTTGCGTAAAGACCTTGAACAGACCGTTACCATTCACCGTCTGCAAGGTCTTTTGGAACGGATGCGTTCGAGCATGGATATTGCAGTTTTAGCCGGACAACAGGCAGATATGGATCAGATCTTATTCACTGTTGCCAGCGAAATCCTGGAAAGATTTGATCTTAAAACTGCCCTATTAGCAGAGACGTCCGCATCAGGGCCGCATCTCTTTAAAGTAATTGGAAATGTTCCCTCCGGCGCCAACCTGGATGCGCTTTTTGGCCAACATAACCCGCTGAGGCAAGTAATTCAAGGAAAAGAACTGCTGCTGGCCGCCACGCTGGATAAATTTCCGGAATGGAAAAATAACTCTTTGCTAAGTGCGCTGGGAGCGCGCTCTTATCTTGGACTCCCGCTTGTGCTTGGAGAGGAGCGGCTGGTTGGCATTCTGGCGGTTGGAAACATACCCTTACCTGCATTTACTGTGGAAGATGAACAGGTATTAAACCGGCTAAGCGTACTGGTTGGGGTGGCGCTGCAAAATCTTGAACTGCTCAACCGCATGCGCAGCCGCGTGCAGGAACTCGATCTTTTAATTTCCTTCAGCCGCCGGCTTGCCGGTTTAGACCCCGATGGAATTCTAAACATTCTCCTGGAAACGCTTTTGCAGGCTATCCCGGAGGCGAGCGCTGGGTGGGTGAGTTTGTGGAATGGCAACGCGGCATGCCTGGAAGTCCAGACTGCTTCAGGCTATCAGGACAACCCCAGCCTGATAGGAATCCAGCTTTGCCAGGAAGAGGAAGCCAAAGCAGTTGCTTTGCCTTTGCGCGTGTTTTCCAGTGGCCGGCCGGTACGCGTTGCCGAGATCCAATTCGCGCGTGATTACGTCTTATCGCCGGAGGATTTGCTTTTATATCGCCAGGCAACTGGAGGAAAATTGCCGGTTTCCAGCTTGATCATTCCTCTTCGCCTGGGGGAGAGAATACTGGGTGTAACTGTTTTGGATAATTTCTTTCGGAGCGCAGCTTTCTATGAACAGAGTGAACTGCTGGCACAATCTCTGATACAGCAAGCTGCACTGGCTCTGGAGAACGCGCGTTTGGTTTATTCCACCGAACAACGCGCCTCTCAACTTCAGGCGCTCACCCGTGTGGCGGGGACGATCACCTCGAATTTGCGCAGTGATAAACTGGTGGAGTCCTTGTTAAATGAACTTAAATCGGTTCTACCCTATGAGACGGCAACATTATGGCTGCGCAGAGAGGAACGCCTGACAATTGCGGCTGTCAGCGGTTTTGAAGATAAAGAAACGCGCGTGGGAATTTCCCTCAACATTGAAGACAGCCCGCTTTTTCAGGAGATGATCACAACTGGCCTGCCGATTGACATTGCCGATGTTCGTAATGACGACAGGTTCCCTGCGGCAGGCCACCACGATTGCCTTTCCTGGCTGGCTGTACCACTGATTACGAAGGCCGAACTCATGGGTGTCCTGGCATTGGAGAAGTTGGAGGCGAAGTTTTACACCAATGAGCATATCCAACTGGCTGCCACATTTGCCGGACAAGCGGCAATATCACTGGAGAATGCACGTTTGTTTGAAGAAAGTAACCGCCGGACGGCAGAGCTTGATCAGCGCTCCCAACGCCTGGCGTTGCTTAATCGCTTCTCAAGTGCGGTGGGCAGCACGTTGGATGTAGACCAGGTGCTCAAACTGGCTGTTCAACAATTGCAGCAGGCTCTGAATTGTTCGCGGGCGGCGATGATTTTATTAAATGAAAATGCGGAAGCAGCGGTATATGCGGAAAGACCGCCTACAGGGCAGATGCTTCCAATCGTATTACCTTTTTCTCCACTTTTGGAGCGGCTGCGGGAAACGCAAGGGATTTTCAGTATCACCGATGTGAGGACTGAGCCTGACCTTGTAACTCTAATGGGCGATTATTTTGAAACGCGGCAGACGGTTTCCGTTTTATTTGTGCCGCTGATCGCTGGGGCGGCGCTGATCGGTTGGACTTGTTTGCAAACAGAAACACCCCACCATTTTTCCCTTTCCGAAATTGAATTGGCGCGCACAATTAGCAATCAGACTGCTATTGCGGTGCAAAACGCGCGGCTGTATGCCGAAACCCGATCATTGACAACCGATTTGGAGAAAAGAGTATCAGAACGCACACTTGAACTTCGCCGGGAGCATCAGAATACGGATGCACTGCTTCGAATTATCACGGAATTATCAGCCAGCTTGGATATGGATCAGGTACTCAGCCGGACATTGGGGGTCTTGGATGAAACGCTTGGCGCAGAACAAGGCCTGATACTGGCACACGACAACCCGCGCGTGTATCGTTCCGGTTTTTCGCTTGGAGAAGCTGAGGAAGCTGAACTGGAAAGCCTTGCCAGGAATATTTCTGAGCGTGTAACCCAGAGCAAAAGCACAGTGGTGGTGAGTGATTTAGCCAATGATGGGGGTGGGTGTTTTGAAGTTATTAAGAACCCGGCATATCTGAGTGTGCTTGCAGCGCCGCTCATTGTGGGAGAGGAAATACTGGGCGCCTTGCTTTTGCTCCACCGGAAAAGAGCGGCATTTCTGCCAGAGCAGGTGGGGGTTATTGAGGCCGCTGCCAAGCAGATTAGTGTAGCCCTGAAGAATGCTGAGCTGTTCAGCCTGATTCGTGACCAGTCCGAAAATTTGGGGGTGTTGTTCCGAGAGCAGGAACTAGAAGCCAACCGGTCGCGTGGTATCCTGGAAGCTGTTGCGGACGGTGTGCTGGTAACTGATTCGGATGTGAAGATTACCTTGTTCAACGCTTCAGTAGAGCGCATTTTGAGGTTGCGGGCGAACGAAGTAATTGGAGAATCCTTGGAGCAACTTGATACTTTATTCGGGAAAACGAATAGCACCTGGCTGAGTACGATCCAACGCTGGTCGGAAGATCCCTCAACTTGCGAGCCGGGTGAGGTTTATGCCGAGCAGGTTGAATTAGAAAGCGGTACGATCCTGGCAATCCGGTTGGCGCCGGTGGTGTTGCGTTCTATATTTATGGGGACGGTTTCAATCTTTCGCGATATTACCCGCGAAGTACAGATAGACCGTATGAAAGCGGAGTTTATTGCGAATGTCAGCCATGAGCTGCGCACACCGATGACCTCCATTAAGGGGTATGTTGATGTGATGCTGATGGGCGCCTCAGGGGAATTGAGCAGCCAACAAAAGCGATTTCTTAATATTATTAAGACCAACACCGAGCGTCTGGGTATCCTGGTGAATGATTTGCTGGATGTCTCCCGGATTGACTCCGGACGGCTTAGTCTTAGTATTGCTCCTGTTCGAATTCCTGAATTAGCAGCAGAAGTTGTTGCTGATATCTCCCGGCGTTCTCGTGAAGAAAATAGAGAGATTCAGATCTCGATTGATGCCCAGCCGGATTTGCCGCCTGTTTTTGCGGATGCAGACCGGGTGCGTCAGATTCTGGATAATCTGATTCGCAATTCTTATTACTACACCCCGGAAGGGGGGCGGGTGGCCGTGGAAATCGGCATGTTGGATCATGAACTTCGTATAGATATTGCTGATTCGGGAATTGGGATCGCGCCGAAAGATCAGCGCCGCATTTTTGAGCGGTTCTTCCGCGGCAACGACCCGCTGGTATTGGCAACAGCAGGAAATGGCCTCGGATTGGCGCTTTCAAAAACGTTGGTGGAAATGCACGGCGGAAGAATTTGGTTTGAGAGCAGCGGCGCAACAGGAGAAGGAGCAACGTTTTCCTTTACCCTGCCGTTAGATTCGCCGAAGGAATAGGTGCATGGCAAAAATATTGATTGCAGAAGATGAACCGGATATTCGAGATTTGGTGGCTTTCACTTTGCGTTTTGCAGGGCATGAAGTTGTGGCCGTAACCAATGGTATGGAAGCACTGCTTTCCACATCTGAAGAAATGCCCGATTTGGTTGTTTTGGATGTGCGCATGCCGCAAATGACCGGGTATGAAGCCTGCCGCCGGATCAAAGCTGACCCGGCGACCAGGGATATTCCGGTCATCTTTCTTTCTGCAAAAGGCCAGGAAAGCGAGATCAACGAAGGGCTGGCGGCAGGAGCATACGATTACTTGTTAAAACCGTTTGGGCCGGATGAACTTGCCCAGCGGATCGGTGAACTGCTGCGGGAATTTGGAAAAAGTTAAATGAGTGTCATTGTTCTTAGGCCAGGGATTATACATTATGAAGTCCTGGGGCGCGGCCGCCCGGTAATTTTTCTGCATGGGTGGGTGGGCTCGTGGCGGTATTGGATGTCCACCTTGCAAGCTGCTTCTACAACCTACCGGGCTTACGCACTGGATCTATGGGGGTTTGGTGAAAGCGCAAAAAATCCCCAGCAGTATGGCTTGGACCAGCAGGCAGCGCTCTTGGATAGTTTTCTCAATGAAGTGGGGATTGGCCGGGTGGCGCTGGTTGGCCATGGTTTGGGAGCACTGGTTGCCTTATCGTTTTCGCTGCAGCATCCGGAAATTGTAGACCGTGCGATGGCGATTTCCTGCCCTGTGGGGGAGGGCGCGATTGCCCCCCGTTTTCGTACGAGCGACCTGACTGCATTAGCCGATTGGCTGATGCCCGGCGACGCTGCACTGACTGAATCATCCCGCCTCGATGCAATCAAGGCAGATATTGCAGCGCTGCATACATCCTTGGGCGATCTGCCTGCTGCGACAATAAAGCATATTTGGGAGCGATCTTCGCTGGCGTGTTTGTGGGTGCACGGGAAAAATGACCCTGTTATTTCGGCACCTTCCGTGGAAATGCTTAACAAACTACCTGAACATGCCCACGCTATTCTTCTTGAAGAATCGGGACATTTCCCGATGCTGGAGGAATCCAGTAAATTCAACCGCTTGTTGATGGATTTCTTGAATCTTTCATCGGGGGAGAGCCCGCGCCAGCTTCAACTCAAAGAGGAATGGAAACGCCGGGTGCGGTGAGCGCGGATAAAGCTGCCCGCGTAACAGGAAAAGGTATCGCAGACACTCATTTTCTGTAGGTACTGTTTTGAGAGTTCTGACCTTTCCTTATTACGCTCGTAAAATATCTTCCTTAATAACTGTGTTTCTATCATCTATCGGAACTGTTGACAAACCGCTTCCTTTCCCCTATACTTCAATTACAACTTACGGGGAGCCTGGTTGCCAGGCTGAGAGGAGGATGCAAATCCTCGACCCGCATCACCTGATCCGGATAATGCCGGCGGAGGGAAGAATTAACGGACACCTGCTTTTTACCCTCCCCGGTGGAGGGTATTTTTTATGGCGCAGCATCGAGCGCTTGTGTTTGCAAACGGAGAAATAGAAAGCTATACTGCCATCCGACAGTTGATCGAACCGGCAGATATGCTTGTGGCAGTGGATGGCGGCTTACGGCATTTGGAAAAATTGGGCGTTCAACCGCATTTGCTGGTGGGCGATCTGGATTCTGCTGACGCGGACGCGGTTGGAGCTTTACAAGCCAAGGGGGTGAAAATTCTGCGCTTTTCTCCGGAGAAGAATGAGACAGATCTGGAACTGGCACTGCAAACCCCGGAAGTTGGAGGCGCACGCCAAGTCCTCCTGCTGGCTGCACTGGGTGGAAGGATGGATCATGCGCTGGCGAATATCCTGCTGCTGACCCGCCCCGATTTGTTGGAAAAAGACATCCACCTTGAGGATGGCCTTACCAAAGCCTTTTTTATTCAGTCTCTTGGTGTTATTCATGGAGAGCCCGGAGATATCGTTTCTTTATTGCCGTTTAACGGGCCGGTAGAGGGCGTGTTGACACAAGGGCTGAAATACCCGCTGGACGAAGAAACTTTATGTGCCGGTCAGGCGCGCGGGATCAGTAACGTTCTCCTTGAGGGACGTGCGGTCATACGTATCCGGCGCGGACTGCTTTTCTGTGTCCACACCCGTAAGAAGAAGCTTTAAGTACAATGAGTTATGGAAGGTGTGAAATGAATTTGAAGAATAAAACCCTGGCAGGTCTGATCCTGACCGCCCTGATGTTGGCAGCTTGCAGCCCGGCGCCCTCCCAGCCAACCTCCGAGGTTTCCCCCCCGATCGTCCCCTCCATCATGGAAAGCAAAGTTACACCTCCAGTGGAGAATAAACTGCGAACTTTGACGGTAATGACACACGATTCATTTGCGGTCAGCGAAGAAGTCGTCGCGGAGTTCGAACGCCAAAATAACGTCAAGGTGAATTTCCTGCTTGGCGGCGATGCGGGCTCATCACTGAACCGTGCGGTGCTGACCAAAGCCTCCCCGTTGGCAGATGTCTTTTATGGCATTGATAATACCTTTTTGTCACGCGCCTTGCGCGAGGATATCTTTGAAGCGTATGCGTCCCCCGTTCTTAAGGACATCCCCGATGTCTTCAAGCTGGATGCAGAAAACCGTGCGCTGCCGGTGGACTTTGGTGATGTGTGTATCAATTATGATAAAGCGTACTTTAAAGAAAAAGGGCTGGCAGTACCCCAAAGCCTGCAAGACCTGGTCAAACCGGAATATAAAGGTTTACTGGTTACCGAGAATCCGGCTGTCTCATCCCCGGGACTGGCTTTTCTCTTGGCGACAGTGGCTGATTCTGGCGCTGATGCTTACCTGGATTTCTGGAAAGCCATGCGAGAGAATGGTGTAGTCGTGGTAAATGATTGGTCAACTGCATACTATACAAATTTTAGCGGCTCCTCAGGGAAAGGACAGCAGCCCATGGTGGTTTCTTATAGTAGCAGCCCGGTTGCCGAATTAATCTTTGCCAGTGAACCCCTCACCGAACCGCCAACCGCTTCGATCACCGGAAAGAATACCTGTTTCCGTCAGGTGGAATTTGTCGGGATACTTAAAGGAACTGCCCAGCGGGCACTGGCGGAAAAATGGGTGGACTTCATGTTGAGCGTCCCCTTCCAGGAGGATCTGCCGCTGCAAATGTTCGTCTATCCCGTCAACAGCCAGGCAAAACTGCCCGAAGAGTTTGTCCGCTTCGCACAAATTTCTGAAGAGCCTGCCATGCTCTCTGTTGATGTAATTGACAAGAACCGAGAGCAGTGGATCAATGCATGGGATGAGGTCACACTACGTTGATGAGGCGCCAGAACGGAGAGAGCAGCGCACCACAGACGAACACCGCCGCACCCCGGCTGCCTCTCTGGCTGTGGGCTGCGCCTTTGGCATTTCTGGCACTATTTTTCTTTTATCCGCTCTCTGCTGTACTGCGCCTGGCGGGTGAGACGGCTCTGACGGCTGGGCTGGAGAGAATCGCATGGCCGCGAGTAGGAGGGGCGCTGTGGTTCACCTTTTGGCAGGCTTCTCTTTCCACGCTGCTCACCCTGCTGGTTGGGCTGCCGGCGGCTTTTGTGCTTGCACGTTACCGCTTTCGCGGCAAACGGATCCTGAGCGCTTTACTGGCAATCCCTTTCATCCTCCCCACTGTGGTTACAGCGGCGGGTTTCAACGCCTTGCTGGGACCAAATGGATGGATCAATGCCCTTGTGATAAGAGCCTTCGACCTGGCGTCTCCGCCGGTTGTTATTATTAATACGCTTTCTGCTATTTTACTGGCGCATATCTTTTACAATACCAGTGTTGTCATTCGGGTGGTGGGCAGCTCCTGGGAGCAGTTGGATTACCGGCTTGAACAGGCGGCTCGCTCACTGGGTGCCTCCGGCGGACGTGCGTTTCTGGAAGTGACTTTGCCGTTATTGCGCCCGGCGATTTTGGCGGCTGCGTTGCTGGTATTTTTATTTGACTTTACGAGCTTTGGTGTGATCTTGCTATTGGGGGGGCCGCGCTTTACCACGTTGGAGGTGGAAATTTACCTTCAAACAATGCAATTTCTTAACCTGCCATTGGCGGGGCTGCTGTCAATGCTGCAATTGGCGTGCACCTTGTCAATCACCGCGCTGTACCTGCGGCTCAACCGCCGCCAACCGGTTTCGCTCTCACCACGCGTCTCGCTTGGGGGTTTGTGGACGGCTACCACCGCCCGTCAGCGTATGTTGGTCGGAGGGGTGATGTTGGGGGTGGGGGCTTTACTGTTAAAGCCGCTGACGGCGCTGGTACTGCGATCCGTACTGACAACCTCGCCAACCGAGAGCTTTGGATTAACGTTGGATTATTATCGGGAACTTTTTGTCAACCGGCGGCAGACATTTTTCTATGTTCCACCGATCCTGGCGCTGCGCAATTCGTTGATATACGGCGCGGTAACGGTGATGATCTCGTTAGGGCTGGGTTTGCTGACGGCGTTTGCGCTCAACCGGCGCGGCCGGTTCGAGCGGGTGATGGAGGCAGTCTTGATGCTGCCACTAGGAACCTCTGCGGTAACGTTGGGGCTGGGGTTCCTGGTGGTATTCAGCCGGCCTCCGGTAGATTTGCGTTCCGCGCCCTGGCTAATCCCGGCTGCGCATAGCCTTGTTGCGCTGCCCTTTGTCGTTCGCACTATACAACCCGTGCTAACATCCATTCCTCCGGTATTGCGAGAAGCAGCAGCAGTTCTGGGCGCTTCGCCGTGGCGCGTTCGCCGTGAGATTGATTTGCCGATTGCAGCCAGGGCTGCTCTGGCGGGGGCTGTTTTTGCTTTTACCATCTCCTTGGGGGAATTTGGTGCAACCTCTTTCCTGGCACGACCGGAATACCCAACCCTGCCGGTTGCTATCTTTCGGTTTCTTTCACAGCCCGGAGGACTCAACTACGGTCAAGCGATGGCCATGGCAACGCTTTTAATGGCAATCTGTGGTTTAAGCGTTCTCTTAATTGAAAATATCGAGATCGGGTAGGAGCACAAGACATGCTGGAGGTACGGGAAATCGTTAAAGCCTATGAAAGCCAACCCCTATTGCGCGGCATTTCTTTTTCGGTTTCGATGGGGGAGACGGTTTGCCTGTTGGGAGCCTCGGGCAGCGGTAAAAGTACATTGCTGCGCATTATTGCGGGGTTGGAACAGCCGGATGACGGGCAGGTTTTGTGGCAGGGGGAAGACCTGGCGGCAATTCCTGTGCATCGCAGGCAATTTGGACTCGTCTTTCAAGATTATGCTCTGTTCCCTCACCGCAGCGTTGCCGAAAATATTTCTTTTGGATTGCGGATGCAAGGGCTGGCGCGTGAAGTTATTCAGGAGCGCGTTGCTGCTGCCCTGGAGCAGGTGAATATGAAATCCTTTGCCGCGCGGCGGGTAACCGACCTCTCTGGGGGGGAGCAGCAACGCGTCGCGCTGGCGCGGGCGCTTGCGCCGCGCCCGAAATTGCTGATGTTTGATGAACCGCTGGGGGCACTGGATAAGGCGCTGCGGACACAGTTGTTGGATGAGTTAAGGAAGTTGTTACAAAACAGTGAAATTCCGGCCATTTACGTTACGCATGATCAAGAGGAAGCTTTTGCCATTGCAGACCGCCTTGTTCTGCTGCACGAGGGTTGTGTGGAGCAAGAAGGCCCTCCACCGGAGGTGTATGCGCGCCCGACCTCGCCATGGGCTGCCCGTTTTTTGGGGTTTATCAATCTGCTTCCCGGCAAAGTTGTGAGCAGCAATCCGCTGCGCGTTGAAACCGCGCTGGGGTGCTGGTGGGCGGGAAATTCGACGATGTGTCATATCCCGGCAGAAAAGCCGGTTACTTTACTGCTTAAACCTTATGGGGCGCTGCCTGTGACAGACCGGAGTGGGCATAATTTACTGGAAGGGGTTGTGCAGAGTGTGCTCTTCCGTGGAGAAGGGTTCCGGGTGGATGTTTTGGTGCAGGGCCAGGAATTTCAGTTTGTTCTCAACCAGTACTTTGCAGTAGGGCAAACTCTCGTCTTGAAGGTAGCTCCCGAGGCGGTATTGTGCCTGGGAGAAGGGAACTGATAATGCACGCGGCGCAAAATGTCCTTGTGATAAAAAAAGACCAAGCCGGAGAAGAGACCTGGCGGTATTCGGGCACTGTGTTGTTGCGACGGGAGAATGGAGTTTTGCTTTCGGCGCGTTTTAACCGCGAAGATTTGCTTTTCCATGGCATTTTATTCGCACAGGATGATTTATTTATTGAAGCTTACTTTAACGATCGTTGGTATAACATTTTTGAAATTTATGACAAAAGGACGAATGCTCTAAAAGGATGGTATTGCAATATAGCCTGCCCGGCTGAATTTTCGGACGGGCGCATTGCTTATACTGACCTGGCTTTGGATTTGCTGGTTTATCCTGATGGAAGACAACTTGTTTTAGATGAGGATGAATTTACGGCCTTATCCTTAACGCCACGAGCGCAGCAACAGGCGTTGGCTGCGCTCGCAGAACTTCAAAAATTGTTTTTGCCGCCGGTTCGCTTCCGCCTGCAGGAAGACGGGGCCGGACTTTTTAAACCAGCGGATTCAGGCTCAGGCTAACAGAGTCAGGTAGGGCGCGAAATAAGAAAAATCATCGAGGTCAAATTGAAAATCGGTATCTATCGCCCCGTTTTGAGATGCCCAGTAATAGGCGAAGCCAAGCAGCAAACAGCAGCAGCATAGAAGCAAAAGGATGATAACGATAATCAACCAGGTCTTTTTCTTTTTGGGTGGTTCGCCTACAGTATCCGGGTTAAACTTGCGTGGTTCAATTGGTGGGGTAGGGGGTGTTGCCATTACAGTTTGGTTGTTTGATTGGTCGAAGCTCATGATAACCTCCTAAGGAATCATTGAAAAACTGGTGTTGATATCATTCATAAAGGGCATGCAGAGCAGCGGAGCGCTGATTGCACCTGCGAAGATTAAGGCGAACAGGCAAAGACCGACGAGGGTAATGGCAATATTGGTGTAGCCGAGAACCAACCCTGCGGTAGCCAGACCGTCTCCGGTTGCAATGCCGCCGGATTTGCGGATCTCTCCCTTTGCGAGATGACCAAAAATAACGGCCAGCAGCCCTCCCAAGCCAAAAATCCCCAGCCAGCCTGCGATTCCGGAGATTAGACTGAGAATTGCCATGCTGCTGGTATGAACGACAGCAGGTGGAGGCGGTGAATAAGAATTTTCAGGATTATAGGTCATTTCCCCTCTTCGAATGAAATTTTTAGCGGGCAGGATTTTGAGATGCCCGCTTTGCGCGCCGGTAGAGGATGAAGACTAACCAGGAGGTCAGGATAATCAACATACAGGCGACCACAATGGGTAGAACGATGGCTAAAAACGAGATCAGTGCTGAGACGACATCCTCCGCAATACTGACGGGTACATTGCCCGCCCCTGCGGTGGTGGCAGTAACCACCGGACGGACGGCGGCGGCCTTAACAGTATGTACACCGCCGGCGATAAGCAGGCCGAGCGCCAGCGAAAGTACGGGGTGCACCTCGGTAACCACATTTGCACTGGCCGCGAAAGCCACCGCTCCGGCTGCAGGGCGGATGAGAGTTTGAACAACATCGTTGATATGATTGACCGCAGGGGCCTTGTCGGCAAAAAACTCAATCAGCGCCAGGAAAAGAATGATGCCGATGATCCACCAACTTGTCAGCGTATCCCAGGGTGTTTTGAGGGTGAGCAGGTTGGTAAATTTTGCAAGCAGGGCGACAATGAGGAGCGGAATATAGGCGTTTAAACCTGCGCTTGCCGAAAGGCCAAAAGCTGTGAAAATTCCAAGCAGTTCCATATAGATTCTCCTCCTCTAGCCGGAAAAGAAGCCGGCCCAGGTGCCCGTGAAGATATACCGGCCCAGATCCATTATACTAATTTGTAAGAGCGCGGTGGCAAAACCAGCCACCAAATATCCCGTTACCTGATTTAAATTTTGGAATACATTTTCTTTTTTAAGAACCAATATCCATACGATGGTATAAATCATTCCCAGCAGGATGACCACTGTTGCGGAACCGATGAGAGCAAGGGGGAAAAGCAGGAGAGGATTTTGTGAGAGAACAGCCAGGTCAATTCCTCCTGCCAGGAGCGCCAGAATTCCCATCTGCTTCCAGGAGTAGAGGATAGGTTTATCTTGCCAATCCTGCCACACAGTTTGGTTGAAGACGGGCGATAAAATGGCGGCCATGCCAATCCCCATACCGGTTCCTGTGATCAATCGCATCCAGTTTTCTGTTTTGTACAAAGGGCTAAAAAAGGGGTAGAACTGTAAGTAAGAATTCGAACCATCTACTGCAAAAGCCACGAAACAGATGCCCAAAAGCAGGGAAGTTTTGAGGTTGGGCATTCCCCCCCGGCGGCTACCCTGCATGGTATAGACCAGTCCGAGGAAGGCGCCGAGGTACATCCCTGTACAGCGGGCGCACAGAGGGAGCTGCCGGTCCCCTAAAAAGAAAGAATGAGAGGCAATTCTGTGACAAATGGCATAGGCAATCGCATCGGCTTTGCCCAAAAGACCTGCGGGCGTGAAGGCAAGCCAGATTCCAAGAATTAGCCCGGCTGCGATGAAGGGCGTGGATCCCGGAAGCGAGAAACGGCTTTTAAACAACTGAGAAATGTGCATCGTAGGTTTGATTATATGGATAAAACGTGTCTCCTGCAAGGTATAATGTTCGGTAATCGTTAGCCTTATTTGTTATCTTATACGTAAAATGATTAGACAAGTTTCTCTGCTTATAAAGGTTGGTGTTTTTCTAGCGCTCTTGAGTGGCTGTGCTGCAGGGGAAGCGGGAACATTGCCTGCGCTAACGCAAACTGAGACAACCACCCCTGCCGCCGGTTTGACTGTGCCGGCTGCGCAGCTTGCCAGCGAGAGTGACCGCACCCCAACTCCTCCGGTGCGGCAGATACTTTCGCAGATCAACCCTTTGACAGGCTTGCGAGTTGAAGATTCTGCCCAATTGGAACGCCGGCCGGTTATAGTGAAGATTCAGAACGCGCCGCGCGATGACCGCCCACCATTTGGGTTATCCGGAGCAGATATTGTTTTCGAATATGCGATTGAGTTCGGTGACAGCCGTTTTGCGGCAATTTTCTATGGTCAGTTCCCCGATAAGGTGGGACCGATCCGTTCCGCGCGGCACGTGGATATTCACCTGGTTCGAGCTTATAAATCTATTCTGGTGTTTGGCGGCGCATATCAAGAACTATTTGACTTGCTGCTGGAATCTGATTTTGGCAACCGGCTGGTGCGCGAGGGTCCTAATACAGCTCCGGCTTTGTTTCGCTATGATCCGGAAGGACGAAACTACCTTCTGGCTGACCTGACCTTGTTGAATCCAATTCTAGAGAAATATTCCATTGACAATCAACCGCAATATTTGGAAGGGATGCGCTTTTCTGAGGTGCTCCCGTCAGGGGGGGAGGATGTTGCCCAGCTTGGCATTCGATTCTCGGGCGCGAGCTATAATGGCTGGGTATTTGATTCTTCGAGCGGCCTTTACAAACGTTTTTCGGATGCTAAAAATGACCTCGGTGATAATGACCCCCAGTATCTTCCCCTGCTCGACCGGAACAGCGGCGAACAAATAACCGCCGCGAATGTTGTCGTACTCCAGGCTGTTTATTACCCGCTGATTAAGACAGCCACCTCTGAAGTATACGATATCCAGCTTATTGGCTCAGGAACTGCGTATGCAGCACGTGACGGCAAGCTCTTTCCGGTAATATGGGAGCGTAAGGATGAGAGTAGTGTTGTCAGCCTTTTTGATAAACAAGGCAACCTCTTCCCTTTGAGACCGGGCAATACCTGGTTTGAAATTCTCAGTGCCAACAGCCGCGTTGAGGAACTGGAGGGGGTTAGGCTGTTCAAGAACTGGCTGCCCTGATACGCCAGTTTGTGAATTTGGCCTAAAAAGGCCGGCAAGGCTAATGAGGGGATTGGATGGGAGATTTTTGGCCAAGGTGCAATAACGATACCCTTTCAAACCCGTGAATACGCTTGGTTTGACATTCTTTCTCTGCACGACTAAAATCAGAAAGTGAATTGCATGAAGAGCTATGATAAGGGATGGTCCTTGTGAGTAAATGGGCTGATAAATTTGTGATCGGTCTTACCGGCAATATCGGCACAGGCAAAAGCGTGGTACGAAAAATGCTGGAACTTTTGGGCGCGTACGGAATTGACGCCGACGCGCTTGCACACCGCGCCATGGCGCAGGGCGCGCCCGGTTACCTGCCAATTGTTCAGACATTTGGGGAGTGGATTCTGAAGCCTGATCGAGAGATTGACCGGGCAAAACTTGGGCGGGTTGTATTCAACGATCCTGAGGCATTGCGCTGTTTGGAAGCCATTCTGCATCCTTTGGTAGGACAGGCTATTGACATGCTCGTAAAACGCGCCCGCCAAAAGGTGGTTGTTATTGAAGCGATTAAATTACTGGAAGCAGGGATGGGGCAGTGGTGTGACAGCTTGTGGGTAACCTATGCGCCTGAGGTTGTGCAGATGGAACGGTTGGTTAAGCGGCGGAATATGCAGGAGAATGAAGCCCGTCAGCGCATTGCGGCACAGCCCCCCCAGGAAGAAAAAATGGCGGCTGCCCAAGTTTTAATACGGAATGATGCTTCCTTTGTGGAAACATGGAAACAGGTCAGCGACAATTGGCGGCAGGTTGTAGGTTATCGTTCAATTGAACCGGCCACCTGGGTGGCGGAGGTTAAAAAACCGATTGGAGAAATCACCGTTTTGCGCGGAAAGCCCCAACATTCCACTGAGATTGCGGAGAAGATGAACCTGTACGGCAAACCGGGCGCCCCGCGCTTGAGTTCGGACGATATCATGGCAGCTTTTGGAGAGAAAGCTTTTCTGCTGATTCAGATTGGCTCCCAACTTGTGGGGCTAATTGGCTGGCAGGTGGAAAACCTTGTTGTCCGCACGTTTGACCTGATCATTGACCCCTTTGTACCCCCTGACCAGGCTTTACCGGTTCTGGTGAATGAGATGGAAAAAGCATCCAGGGAGCTTCAATGTGAAGCGTCGCTGGTATTTTTATCGGAGGAAGGGAGGCATCTGGAGCCCATATGGAAAAAACTGGGGTATGAAGCGCGCCTCCCTAAAGATTTAGGTGTACAAGCCTGGCAGGAAGCCGCGCAAGAATCTTTGAAGCCAGGAATGAAGTTGTATTTCAAACAACTGCGCATTGACCGGGTACTGCGTCCGATTTAGAGCGCAGTACAATGGAGAGATTGCGGAAAAATAGGTGAACTGTAGTGCCTGACCTGTTGAGTGAATTGCTGTTCCTGTTTCAACGCCTGAACTGGCTCAGCATCCTGGATATAACGCTGGTTACCCTCATCTTCTTCAGTGTGATGATGCTGGTGCGTGATACCCAGGCTATGACGCTTTTGCGCGGCATTATCTTACTGGTATTGGGCCTGACCCTGGTTACAAGCCTGGTCAATCTACCTGCTTTTTCGTGGCTGGTGCGCACTTCGATTCCGGCGCTGGTCTTTGCTATTCCGGTGATCTTTGCTCCAGAGATCCGGCGCGGTTTGGAGAAACTTGGGCGGGCTGGGTCGGAGCCGATCTTGCGGCGGCAGCCGGACCGGGAAGATCAGCTCCAGAAGGAAATCGTCAAAGCAGTTGTCAGCGCGTCTGCCCGTCTTTCTGCCCGGCAGCATGGCGCCTTAATTATCCTGCAGCGGCGGGACAGTCTGGGAGACTATATTCGAACTGGTGTACGCCTGGATTCGGCGGTAACACCTGAGATGCTCTTGCAGATCTTCTATCCAAACACACCCCTGCATGATGGTGCAGCCATCATCACACACGGGCGCATTGCTGCTGCTGCTGCTGTTATGCCTCTCTCTGCCAGCGGTATTCTGAACCGGACACCGGATCGCCAGATGGGCCTGCGGCACAGAGCAGCTTTGGGCATCTCGGAGGCAACAGATGCGGTGGCAATTGTGGTCTCCGAGGAAACAGGGTCCATTTCTGTCGCCCATAGTGGCCGGATGATCCGCAGACTGGATAGCGAGCGCCTGGAGAATATCCTGTTTGCTTTTTACCAGCCTTCTGAAAGGACTGGGGGGGCGGCAGGTTTATTCGATTGGTTCAATCGTTGGGCTAAGATACGGCCGAAGCAGGAGGACTAGATGTTGAAATGGTTGAGCAGCTTCGGCAAAAACTTGCCAAAATTAGGGCTTGCTTTCATCCTCGCGGTGGCTGTTTGGATCTCATCGGTTACTGCGGCAGATCCGGTTCGGGAGCGTATTTTTCCGCAGCCGGTAGTGATTGAATTTATCGGGCAGGATCCTGCTCTGATTAATATTATGGATGTTCCTGACCAGGTTTCTATCACATTGAACGCGCCGCAATCCATTTGGAATCGTTTGACTGCAGAGCAAACGCCAATTCGGGCGGTGGTAGATCTTTCGGGTTTAACGGCCGGGGAGCATATCTTGCCAGTCCAAGTACAGGTAGGGATTCGCCCGGCTGAAGTGGTTTCTTTTACGCCAAAGAATGTTACCGTGGCTTTAGAACCCCTGGCAAGCCGCACATTCCCCATTCAGCTTGTGCAGCAGGGGGAGCCGGCAATCGGATTTCAGGCGGAACCTCCGCAAGTTAAGGAAAAAGAGGCTGTGGTCAGCGGGCCGGAATCGCTGGTCAACAGGGTGCAGGAGGTACGCGCGTTGCTTAACTATAACCGTGCCTCAGAAAACATTGATCGTCCCATCAACCTCCAGGTGCTTGATTCAAGCGGTGGTGTGGTGGAGGGGTTAAGTATAACCCCGGATCGCGTGACGGTTCAGGCGCAAATCACTCAACGCGGCGGATATCGCAACGTTGTCATCAAGGTTGTCTTGAACGGGGATATTAGCTCAGGGTATCGAGTGACCAATATCTCGGTTTATCCTCCTGCGGTAACGGTTTTCTCCTCGGACCCGCAATTGGTGAGCAACTTGCCAGGATACGTTGAAACGGCTTCGCTCGATCTGACGGGCGCCAAGGATGATCTGGATATGCGTCTGCCGCTTAACTTGCCGCCCGGTGTTTTCGTAGTAGGGGAACAAACGGTTGCCGTACAGGTGGGAATCGCAGCGATTGAAGGCAGCTTGACCTTAAATAATATGCAAGTGGAGGTGATCGGGTTGCAAGATGGGCTCAAAGCTGAGATTTCCCCCAAGACAGTAGATGTATTTCTCTCGGGGCCAATTCCGTTTTTAGATGCCCTCAATTCACAGAACGTACGCGTTATTCTCGATCTGAGCGGCCTGGCATCGGGAACGTATCAGCGTATTCCGGACGCACAAACCGACAACCCGGATGTCACGGTTGAGTCTATTATTCCTGGTTCTGTTGAGGTTGTTATCAAGGGTACTCCCAAGACGGGAAAAACTCCCACAAAAACTCCTACACCAGCACCTTCCAGCACGCTTTCACCGGTCCCGTGAGGAAAAAATAGAATGAGGAAAGCAGTTATCGCCCTGGTAGGGCGGCCAAATGTTGGGAAGAGTACACTCTTCAACCGGTTGGTTGGCGAGCCGATGGCAATTGTTGATGATATTCCGGGGACGACTCGTGACCGGCTTTTGGGGCAATCTGAATGGGCAGGTGTAGTTTTTGATGTTATTGATACGGGGGGGATTGATCCTTCTACTGGAGGGAAAGATCCACTCTCCATTGGCTCTGCCGAATATATCAAGCAAATCCGTGTCCAGGCCGAGGTTGCCATTCAGGAGGCGGATGTGGTGCTCTTTATTGTGGATGCGGTTTCGGGCGTCACCCCCGCAGACCACGAGGTGGGCGAACTGCTGCGGCGCAAGCAGAAAGTAGTGGATGGGGAGGCGAAGCCGCCGGTGCTGCTCGTGGTAAACAAGGCTGACAGCGCCGCGCTCCGGACGAACGCAGCCCAGTTCTACGAGTTGGGTGTTGGTGACCCGCACCCTATTTCGGCCATCCATGGCACCGGCACAGGTGATATGTTGGACGTATTAATCGCTATGTTCCCCCCTGTGGAAGAGGAGGAGGAGGATAGTTCTGTAAAAATTGCTTTGGTTGGAAAGCCAAATGTGGGCAAATCGAGTTTGTTAAATCGCCTTTTGGGGGAAGAGCGGGCGATTGTCAGCCCGATTGCCGGCACAACCCGCGATGCAACGGATACGCATTTGCAATATGGTGATATCCCGATCACGTTAATTGATACGGCAGGCATCCGGCGGCGGGGGCGTATCTTGCCGGGTGTTGAAAGGTATAGTGTGATCCGGTCAATGAGAGCCATTGAGAGAGCGGATGTGGCGTTGCTGCTGATTGACGCTGAAACAGGGATTACCGCGCAAGACACTCATATTGCCGGGTTTATCCTTGAGGCTTGGAAAAGTGCCGTAGTACTGGTGAATAAGTGGGATGCTATTGAGAAAGATACCTATACAATCAACCAATATACGGAGAAGATTCGGCGGGAACTGAACTTTATGGATTATGTTCCGATCCTCTTTATCTCGGCCCTCAGCGGGCAACGTGTTGATCAGGTGCTGCCTTTAGCACTTCAAGTGCAAGAAGAGAGATTGGCGCGCATTACTACGTCATCCTTCAACCAGATTTTGCAAGATGCCCAGGACACTCATGCGGCTACATCAAAATCCGGCCGTTCTTTGCGCATTTACTATGGCAACCAAGTGCGCAGTGATCCACCGACTTTTATGCTGCATGTCAATGACCCCAAGCTGGCGCATTTTTCTTATTTGCGGTTCATTGAAAACGCGATCCGCAAGCGCTACCCCTTTTTGGGAACGCCCATTCGATTGGTGTTAAAACCGCGCCGGGAGCCTCGCTAGGTTTTGCCCTTGTCCATGATGCTATCCGGCTTTATAATGTCAACAATGGCAAATTTGAGTCCAACCGGTATGGAGCAATCAGAACCGCTGCCCTCTGCCTCTCCTGCTGCCCGCCAGACGCGTTCAACGGCATGGCGATTTTTTTTGGAAACGTTTCAAACCATACTGCTGGCATTGGTTTTGTATTTCTTGATTGATACGGTCATCGCCAGGGTACGGGTTGAAAATGTGAGTATGAGACCAACGCTGCAACCGGGCCAGTATGTGCTGGTAAACAAACTGGCTTACCGCTTGGGGAACGTGCAGCATGGCGATATTATTGTATTTCACTACCCGCCTAACCCTTCAGAGGACTATATCAAGCGGGTGATCGGTTTACCCGGTGAGTTGGTTCAGATCCGGGATGGTAAAATATTTGTGAATGATCAAGAAATTCTTGAACGATATGCTGCCTCACCCCCGGGCTATGACGGCGATTGGCCTGTACCGCAAGACGCGCTGTTTGTCCTGGGCGATAACCGCAACCAATCTTCTGACTCCCATGCGTGGGGGTTTGTACCACTTTCAAACATTGTGGGGCGGGCACTGGCGATTTACTGGCCGCTGGGTGACATAAAGCTGTTGACACAACCATTTACTGTGAAAGCTGCAAATTGAGTATGAGACTGAACCCATCCCTTACAAAGCGGGTAGAAACCATGACGACATGCCTGGAATGTCAGGCAGGTCAGATGCACCGTCATTATGTTACGTATTTTACATGGCTGGGGAATGAACTGATTACAGTTCCGGATTTTCCATCCTGGGTGTGCGATGTTTGCGGACGGCGGGAGTACGATGCCCAGGCGCTCAACCGGTTGGTACTGCTGCTCAGCCCAAATGCTGGTAAACCTGCCAAGAAAAAGCGGATGCAGAATCCGGCGAGGCCACCCGCCAAGACGCAGCCTCCGAACCCTGACATCTAGCAGATATTAAAAGACCGCCAGATCCAAAGATAAGGCGGTCTTTTTGCACCATTCAAACTGGTTCAGGGTTGCCAGGCTGGGTCGAGATCCCGACCGGGTTCTCCGGTAAGATTGGTCTGCAGCAGACCTGCAGCGGTCATGATGTAAACCTCCTCGTTTCCGTCGCGCTCGGAATTGAACGCAATCCATTGGGAATCCGGCGACCAGGCTGGCGATGACTCTGTGCTGGAATCCGCGGTAAGCAAGGTGGAATCTGCCCCGCGAGATTTGTAGTCGAGGGAATAGATCTGTTTGCTTTTTCCCTTGACCTGTGTGTAGGCAATATGGGTGCCATCAGGAGACCACGCAGGATCAGCCACCTCCCCCAACCGGCCAAAGAACGTTGTGGGGTCATATTGCTGGGGGGTGGGGAAAGGGGTGGGATAAATATTCCCTACCCAGGAGTGCATGAAGAGATAGCGATGATCACGGGCATAAATCACATTCATTAACCAGTCCGTTTTAGGGGACCAAGTTGGGGAGTATTCCTCGAAATCGAGGCTGAGGCGGGTAATGTTTCCACCATCGGGCGCCATGAAATAGAGGGTGTGGACATCGGTGAACTTGCCCCGATTGGTAAAAGCGATAAACTTTCCATCCGGCGACCAGGCTGGATCAAAGTCGTCGCCTTTTTGGCGCGTGAGATTGACAGGCTGGCTGCCTTCCTGTGAGAGGTCCAGGAGGAAGATATCTTTCCCGGTGCCAGTGCCTCCATCAGAAACATACAATAATCGTTTTCCATCCGGCGACCAGGCTGGCTGAGTTTTATCCGCGCCGTTAAAAGTGATCTGTTTGAATTCTTCCGCCACCGGTTTGCCGGATTCATTTAGGAATAATTTCACCGTCCAGATTTGCAGGATTTTGCCGTCAAACCGGTCACTGGCGTAGGCAAGAACTTTGTCGCCGCTGAGCGGCCGCAGAGCTGGCTGGGGCTGGAGAGTTTCGGTGGGAGGGAGTGCGGGAGTTATTGTGGCGGCGGGCAGGGGTGTTTCGGTTGCGATGGGCTGTGGCGTTTCGGTTGGTGCGGTTGTTAAAACAACAGGGGGAAGTTGTTGTGTGGGGGACTGCTTCCCCCCCAACGTTCCGGAGGTCCAAAGTAAAGTAAAAACGACAATGGCGCCGACCCCTAGCAAAAGAATGCCCCCGCCGCCAGCCAGCACTGCAAACATGCCCAGGGAGCGCTTTTTTGGAGGTGCGAGCGGTTGAGAGGGTGTGGGGCTGTGCCCTTGCATGGTCACCTGCGGGGGGGGCTGCGCCGGAGAAGTATATTGTGAATAATTGAGGTATGGGGATGCAGAGTGCGAAGGCGGCTGGCTGGTCGGATAACCGGCGGCGGGTGAGGTTCGGGTGGCCGGCCCTGCATTGGCTGTAGGGCGGGAAGGCTCGGCGTGCATGGCAGCCTGGTAGTAGCGGTGGTCCTTGAGCGCTTTTTGAAAGTCCGCGACGTGCTCGAAACGGTCTTCAATACGGACGGACATGGCTTTTTCGATTGCCCACTGAACGTAGGGTGGAACTTTGGGATTAAGCAGGTTTAGGGGGGTCAGCACCACCTGATTGAGCAGGCGCTGGACGCTGTCGGCGGGTTTTTGGTTGGTTAAGAGCATGTAAAGTGTGGCTGCAAGGGAATATTGATCGGAATACGGGCCGGTACGCGCTCCGCCATACTGTTCTGGAGGGGCGTATCCGGGTGTGTACCCTATCGCGCCGGTTGCGGTGGCTTGGGAGACATCAGCAGCTTTGGCAATTCCGAAATCTACGAGCATGACCGTCCCATCGGACATCAGTTTGAGGTTGCCCGGCTTAATATCCCGGTGGATTACGCTCGGTTTTTGTGTATGGAGATAGACAAGCGCAGAGCAGATTTCATCCGCCCATTTCAGCACTTTGTCAATAGGCTGGGCGCCGTCTCTCTGGAGCAGTGCGCCTAAATCATCCCCAGGGATATAATCCATTACCAGGTACTGGCTCTGGTCGAGGAGGAAATGATCAATGACACGCGGCAAATTGGGGTGCCTCAAGGCTGCCAGCAGGCGCGCTTCGCGCAGGAACTGAGTGGAGCTCTCCTTGCTGGGGTTAAGGTTGCATTTGACGGCGACTTCAGTTTCGAGTGAGGTATCATACGCCAGATAGACTGCCCCCATTCCTCCCTTGCCAAGTTGTCGGATGATCTTGTAACGGCCGCGCAAAGTGGTTTCTGATGATAAGTCCATAAGGATACTCCCTGCAGTAAACGAAACAATCTAAGGATTGAATCTGCTCTTATTATAGTGCAGGCAAGGCTGAAAACAACTGCAATGGCTTTAATAATTTATCTCCCGATCCTCTGCGGATGGCTCTGCATAGACCGTGTTATACTGATTTTGAAGGATGGAACAAGGGATTATTTAAAGTAAAAAAATTTAAAATAAGTCCCTTGGGCAGGTTATAGGCTGGAAATTTCGCGAGGACAGCATGAAAAGGAAACTTGCGTTTGTTTTGAGCGGAGGCGGGTCGCGCGGCGCCTTGCAGGTTGGGGGGCTGCGGGCGCTGTTGGAGGCTGGGTTTCAACCCTGTTTGGTAACCGGCACGTCAATCGGCGCGGTTAACGCGGCTTTTTTATCCGTAAATGGTTTCGATCTTGATGGAATCCAAAAGCTGGAAGAAGCCTGGAGAGCCTCCACCACGCAAGATTTTCTGCCTGCGAACCTTTGGCGGCAGATTATGCAGGTTTTCTTCCGCCGTTCACGGGGGGGTTCGCAGCGGCGTATCCGAGATTTTGCAATTGGGCACGGTCTGACGCCCGATTTGCGCTTCAAAGATATCGCAGATGTGAGACTATTTATTGTCGCGTCCGACCTGAACTCGAACAGCCCGGTGATTTTTGGTGAAGACCCCGAAGAATATGTTTTGGAAAGTATGATGGCTTCCATCGCGCTTCCGCCCTGGGTGTTTCCTGTAGAAAAAGAGGGACGCTACCTGGTGGATGGCGGCGCAGTCAGCAACTTGCCGGTGGAAGCCGCGTTGCAGCAAGGCGCAGAAGAAATTATTGCCCTTGATCTATTCAACCCATATGAAGTGGGCAGTACTGAAAGAGGCTTACGCCCCTTTTTATGGAAATTGAATCTGACTGTTGAGAACCGGCAAAACCAGTTGGAAATGGAACTGGCTGAAGCGCGCGGCGTACCGGTTCACCACATTTCCCTGACGATGGAAGAGGCGATCTCCTTTTGGGATTTTCGTCATTCAGAAAAGATGATTGAACATGGTTACCGGGTAACGCGCGATGCCATTGGAACGTGGGAATCTCCGAATACCGGCTTTAGTCAGCGGCGGTTCCCCTTACTTTCCAGACTGGAGCATTTGCTTCAGTTAAAAAAATAGGTATATTCAGACCGAAGCCCCGGCACTTTTTTGAAACTTGCTTATGGAACTCCTTCTGGTAAACTTGAGGGATGTGGAAAATTTACAGGCGCTCTTCCCGGGAGCGCCTTAAAGAAAGCTAAAATTTATCTGTTTTCAACTTTATTTTTTATATCAGGCAAACTTTTATGATGGATAATTCTGAACGCTCTTATCGTTATTTGGACCGTGTGATGGCACTGTTTGTTACCGTATTAATCGTCAGCAACATCGCTTCTTCCGCAAAAATTGTGGACTGGGGCATCTCGTTTTTGGGAGTGCGCCTCTCTTTTGATGCGGGCACGCTGCTATTTCCAATCAGTTCTGTCTTTGGAGATGTCTTAACCGAGGTATACGGTTACCGGCGTTCCCGCCGGGTAATCTGGACGGGGTTTGCCTGCCTGGCGTTGAGCGCGGCGGTCTTTTGGGCGGTACGCTTGCTGCCCGGCGAAGCAAACTGGCAGATCTATGCTGGGGATAGCGCCTACCTGGCGATTCTGGGTGGAATGAGTAGCGGCGGTATTGTCCTGGCAAGCCTGGCGGCCTATTGGGCAGGGGAATTTAGCAACTCTGTAATTCTGGCAAAAATGAAAGTGTGGACGGGAGGGCGCTGGTTATGGAGCCGTACGATTGGAAGCACCCTGGTTGGGGAAGGAATTGATACGCTGATCTTTTTGCTGGTTGCCAGCGTGACAGGCGTTTTCCCGTGGGAGATCTTTGTCAGTCTGGCGGTGACCAATTACTTGTTTAAAGTAGGGATTGAAATCTTGATGACGCCGGTGACCTACCGGGTGGTCTCTGCCCTTAAGAAAGCTGAAAAAGAGGACTACTACGATACCGGAACGAATTTCAATCCTTTTAATATCGTTTGATCGTTGTGGAGAATGCAGAGAGCTGCTCCAGTAAATAGAACAGGGCTGGTTTTTGCCAGCCCTGTTTTCCTTAAGGAAGATTGGTTTAGTATTCCGGCATGGGAGGAACGGCCGGGGCTTTGTCCTTTTCAGGAAGATCGGTGATCAGCGCTTCGGTGGTCAGGATCATGGCTGCAATTGAGGCTGCGTTTTCAAGCGCGCCGCGGGTGACCTTGGCGGGATCAATCACACCGCCTTTGACCATGTCAATGTACTCATCGCGGATGACATCGTAGCCGACTTTGGTGTTCTTTTCGCGTTTTTGAGTCTGGCGGATATTTTCGATGATGACGGAACCCTCTTTACCGGCATTTTCGGCAATCCGGCGAGTGGGAACCTCGAGCGATTTGCGAACGATATTGACGCCGATTTGCTCGTCATCGTTTTCCATCTTGACGTTTTCGAGTGAGGAAACTGCATTGATCAGCGCGACACCGCCGCCAGGGACGATGCCCTCTTCAACGGCTGCGCGGGTGGCTGAAAGCGCATCTTCCACGCGGTGTTTCTTTTCTTTTAACTCGGTCTCGGTTGCAGCGCCAACACGGATGATGGCGACACCGCCGGAAAGTTTTGCAAGCCGTTCTTGCAGTTTTTCGCGGTCATAATCACTGGTGGTCTTGTCAATTTCGACGCGGATCTGTTCGATGCGGCCTCTAATTTCAGCTTCCTGGCCTTTGCCGCCGATGATGGTGGTGTTGTCTTTATCGGAGACAACTTTCTCGGCGCGGCCGAGGTCGGCAACGGTGGTGGTTTCCAGCTTGCGGCCGGTCTCTTCTGAGATAACCTGTGCACCGGTCAGAATGGCGATATCCCCGAGCATCGCTTTGCGGCGGTCGCCGAAGCCTGGAGCTTTGACGGCCAGCACGTTCAACATGCCGCGCAGCTTGTTCAATACCATGGTTGCCAGCGCTTCGCCGTCAACATCTTCTGCGATAATGACGAGCTCACGCTTGCCGCTCTGTACCAGTTTTTCGAGCAGGGGAACAATATCCGCAGCAGCCGAGATTTTCTTATCGTATACCAGAATATAGGGTTCGCTAATGACCGATTCCATGTGGTCAGAGTCGGTAATGAAATAGGGGGAGATATAGCCACGATCGAACTGCATACCCTCTACGTATTCGGTTTCGAATTCCAAACCTTTGGATTCTTCAACGGTGATGACGCCGTCTTTGCCCACTTTGTCCATCACTTCGGCAATCAGATCGCCAATAGTGCGGTCTTGGGCGGAGATGGTGGCAACGTTGGCAATGTCTTCTTTTGTGCTGATGGAAATGGACTGACCTTTGATCGCCTCGGAAACTGCCTTTGAAGCGGTTTCGATACCGCGTTTGAGCAGCATGGGGTTCGCGCCGGCGGAAAGGGTCTTCAGGCCTTCGCTGACCATGGCGTGCGCCAGAACGGTGGAAGTGGTGGTGCCGTCTCCGGCGATATCATTGGTTTTGGTGGCGGCTTCTTTCAGAAGCTGAGCGCCCATATTCTGATAGGGATCTTCCAATTCAATTTCTTTTGCAACGGTGACACCATCGTGCGTGATGGTGGGGGAACCGAACTTGCGATCAACAGCGACATTGCGACCTTTGGGGCCAAGGGTGGTCGCGACTGCGTTTGCCACAACGTCTACCCCTGCTTTAAGCTGGCGTCGAGCGTCCTCTGCAAAAATAAGTTGCTTAGCCATAAGATAATTCTCCTTGATAATTTAATTTCTAATATAAATAAATTATTCTTCGACGATTGCCAGAAGGTCGCTTTCGCGCAAAATCAGCAACTTCTTGTTGTCGACTTTAATTTCTGTACCGCCATATTTGGCAAATAAAACTGTGTTACCCACTGCGACATCCATCGGAATGCGCTTGCCGCTTTCGTCGCGGTCACCAGGGCCAACGGACAAGACGAGACCCTTCTGGGGTTTTTCTTTGGCTGTTTCGGGGAGAACAATACCGCCGGCAGTTACTTCTTCCTGCTCAATCGGCTCGACGACCACACGGCCACCTAGGGGTTTGAGATTTAGAGACATACAGATTCCTCCTGTTTCAAGGTTTGGATTTCCAGATTTATTCGTCTTTAGCACTCTCTTTGTGTGAGTGCTAAAGCGTACCGAATAATACCCGGCTTTCAAATGGAAGTCAAGGGGATAAAAAGTTTCTTATATATTTCTGATATTGAAATTATCGGGTGAAGCCAAAAGAAGCGCACACCTGTTCGCTGGCTTCGACGATCTGAATGATGGTGGGGTCGTTGGCGAAACCTGTGCGCACTTCACGCAAAACTTTCATAGCCTCTTCGCAATAGTTGTTCTTGTCTGCTGGACGATACATGCCTGCGAGTACAGAGCCATAAGTGAAGTAGTACACCACGGTGCTGCCTGAAAGCGGCAGGCCTTCAATGACAATTTCCGGGTCAGTCGTCGAGTCACAGCGACGTACTTCACAGCTTTCTTCGGCAGTGCAGCCTCTTACTGCACACTTCAAGGCAGGGATTGCGCCTTCGTAATTGCGGGATTTAAAATAAATCACACCCAAGGAGCCGTAAACATCGGGGTTGGTGGGGTCGAACTTCAACCCCTTGCGCACATTTTGTGCAGCGGCGAAAAAGTCGCCGGTTTGCGAATAGGTTTTGCCAATGGCAAGATAGGGAATGGGGTCATTAATGCCAAGCTGTGCATTAATGCTGGCGGCTTTGACGAAGTATTCGAGTGCAATTTCATATTGTTTTAATTGGCGGTAATTGACGCCGAGGTTGAGGTAGAGAAAGGTCAGGTTGGGAGTAATGGCAATGGCACTTTTATACTCCTCAATAGCGGCGCCATAATCTCCCAGTGTTTCCATCACCAACCCATTGACACGATGAATATCCATGAGTGTGGGGTCGCGCTCAACTGCCTGCCGGATATATTGTTCGGCTTGCAGATATTTTTGCTGGTCGAGCAATATTTCCGAGTAATAAGCCAGTGCGAGTGCATTTTGGTTGTCCAACTGGAGCGCCCGGACTGCGGCTTGTTCTGCCTCTGCCAGGTAAGCGTCTCGCTGGTCTCCGGCAATATTTGGATTGGAGAGCCAGTCGAGCACCATGGCGCGCACGGCGTGGACGCTGCTGTCATCCGGGGCGAGCTCGACAGCCTGTTTGATGGATTCTTGTGCTTCCAGTAAACGGGTGCGTTTTTGGGTATCTGTGGTAAGGGATGCGGAGGAATACACCTGGATGCGCGCCAGCTCAGCTCGGATGGTGGCATTTTTCGGGTCAACTTCGGCGGCTTTGCGGTATGCTTCGATTGCTGCGGGCAAATTGCCGGCGACAAAATGTGTTTCCCCCTCACTGGTAAAAGATGCTGCCGAGCGGGTGGGAACAGGGGTAGCGGCAAAAGGCGATTGGATCTGATCTTGTTTGACCGCGCGCAGTAAAAACAAGCTGAGGATGAGCAAGAAGAGCAGCCCAAGCACCCGGTAGGGGTTGGCGCTGGGGTTTTGCCGCCTGAAAGTTGGTTGCTTTCCAGTTAAATTCATCTCAATTCCGGTTTAGGATTCTGGTGTTTCTGTGGAGACCGGCATGAGAATGGGGGGGGTTGGTGTGTCCGATGGCTCCGGTGTGCCTGTCAGATCATTGGGCGATAAGGTTGCAATGCTCCCGACAGATTCTTTGCAAATGTTGAGCATCTCTTCTGCGTTATAAACGGAAGTCTCGTCCTCGCGTACGGCTTGCAGGAGCATTTTGGAGACTTGTACAGCCTCATTGCACTCCTCCTGGCGTGCCAGCGCCAACCCATAGGTATAGTAATATTCAGCAACCCGTCCATAGTCCAGCGGCAAGCCTTTCACCTCCAAGTTATCTTTCGTTTTACCGCCCTGCACAGCCAGCCGTAGATTGGTAATTGCGTTGGGGTAGTCGCGATTGCGGTAATACATTGTTCCGAGGTTGCCATAGAGGAAGGCATCTTGCGGGGAGATGTTGATCGCTTGCTCGCCAAACTGGATGGCTTTGGCATACTCACCTACCGTTGCGTATGTGCGGGAAATATACGTTAAAGGCAATGGGTCGGAAGGGTTGAGCGCGTTGGCGCGGTTGAATTCTTCCACGGCGCGCTCGTACTGCTCGAGGGCACGATAGTTCCTGCCCAATGCCAGATGCAAATCGGCGATATTGGTATCAATGGCAATGGCAGCTTCAAACTGGCGGGCTGCTTCCTCGTAGTTGGAGGTTTGTTCAAGGACGATGCCGCGAGCGCGATGTGTTTCCATCAAATTTGGACCTAACTCTTCGGCCATGCGGGAGGCTTCAATGGCCTGGTTTAATGACCCCAGAGTATCTTCCCCCGCCTGAATCTGCAAGATGATCACCTCGGCCATATAGGCATAGGCGGCGGCATTGTTGGGGTCAACCTTTACTGCTTCTTTAAGAGAGCCCAGAGCTTCCAGGTAGTCCCCCGTGAAACCCATTGCCCAGCCGCGCAGGGCAAGTGCGATGGAATTGTTGGCGTTGAGGAGCAGGGCATTTTTTGCATTGATTGCAGCTTCCTGGTAGCTGCCAGTATAAATCTGTAAGCGCGCAAGAGCAACATAATTGGCTGGATTTTGCGGGTCTGCCTCAATGGCACTCTGATAGGCAGCAATGGCTGGCAGTATTTTCCCCTGCCTCAGCAAGCCCTCGGCGTCACTGATAAAAGATTCGGGGGCGCGGGTGGGTGTAGGTGTGGGGATAAAGAGCGGCGGTGTACTGGGAACCACAACTTGATTAACGTAAACAGCCGCGCCTACCAAAATTGCTAATAGGATGACACGCCAGGGATTGGATCGCTTACGCCGCTTGTTGTAACTCCAGCGGTTGCCTTTCAAGTACATAAATTGATCTTACCATTTGATATAATCGTCCGCAAGGTGGGGAGAGGGGCTCTAACCCAGCGTTAAGATGGCATTAAAACGACTATGCGGCTTATAAGGTACGGTTAACATCTCAAATTCAAGCCCTCATATTTTCGCCATGCCGGAACTAGGGTGAATTAAAAAGTGCATGTTTATTTTTCTTAAAAAAGATCTTGTCCCAGGATTGTGAACCCAAATAGCGGTGTGCTTTTTAAGGTTACACAGTAGAATCGCTCTATGCGATTTGATATTTTCACCCTTTTCCCTGAAGTATTCAAGCCCTATCTTGAGACAAGCATCCTATACCGCGCGATTCAAAGCAGCCTTTTACAGGTGGAATTACACAACATCCGTGATTGGACAACCGACCGCCATCATGTTACAGATGACGCACCCTACGGGGGGGGGGGCGGGATGGTGATGAAAGCGGAACCGGTCTTTAAGGCTGTGGAGGCAGTATTTGGATCACCCCCGGCTTCTCCTGTTATTTTGCTCACCCCGCAAGGGCGTGTATTAACCCAGGAGGTAGTGAAGGAATTGTCGTCCTTGCCGCGCTTAGGCCTGCTGTGCGGCCACTATGAAGGCGTGGATGAGCGTATCCGTGAGCATTTGGTGAGCGATGAGATTTCCATCGGGGACTATGTGCTGACAGGCGGTGAGCTGCCCGCGCTCATCCTGGTGGACGCGCTGACCCGGCTGATCCCTGGCGCCTTGGGCGACCCGGATGGAGCGCAGGACGATTCTCATGCCTCTGGCTTGCTGGAATATCCACACTATACCCGTCCGGCGGAGTTTCGAGGGTGGAGGGTGCCGGAGGTGTTGCTTTCGGGCAATCATGCGAGCATCACCCGCTGGCGGCGCAACCAGGCATTGGCGCGCACGCGGCAGCGCCGCCCGGATTTGCTGAAGCGCTTTCTGTTAAGCACTGCAGATCGTGAATTTTTGGAGAATCTGATAAAAGAATCAGATCCACTCGACGCGGAAGAAAGCAAATAAGCGTTATCCGCTTCCATTTCGTCTAAATATTTCATATTGGGCAGGGGAGAGATGCAAACATTTAGTTACCGAAAAATATTTTTGCTCGGGTTTGGTTTTTTTGGGGTGAGCGTCATTTGGGCGACTTACAACGCGTATGTCCCGTTGATGCTGGACGGCAAATTTGGTTTGACTGCATGGTGGGTTGGGGTATTCATGGTGCTGGACAACATCGCAGCTCTGTTGATTCAACCGGCGGTGGGGGCGTGGTCAGACCGTTTGCAGACGCCAATGGGGCGGCGGCTGCCCTTTATTCTGGCCGGCGCACCGGTAGGGGCTGTGCTCTTTGGTTTTTTGCCGGTTATTTCGATCCTTCCATTGTTCGTTGTTTGCGCAATGGGACTGCTCATCAGCATGGCTTTTTGGCGAACGCCAGTAGTGGCACTAATGCCTGACATCACCCCTTCTGCCTACCGATCACAAGCTAATGGGATTATCAATTTTATGGGTGGGTTAGGCTCCGTGATTTCCTTTGCCGTCGGTTCGATGCTTTACGCCCGCAATCCCAACTATACCTTTTGGTTTGGTTCGGGGTTGGTGGTCGTCTCTTCCGCGCTTGTCCTTCTTTTTATTCGAGAACCAAAGGTACTGGATGAAAAGGAACAGGAAAAACTTCCGGATATTTTGACAAGCATTTCGATGGTGTTTAAAGAAGAGGAAAAAAGTGCGGCGCGAATTTTGCTGGCGATCTTCTTCTGGTTCCTGAGCTACAATGCCATTGAGGCATTTTTTACGCTTTACGGAGTCAATCACCTGGGGCTGGTGGAAGCCGATTCGGCTTTTCAACTGACATACATCTCCTTAGTTTTTTTGATCTTCGCGCTTCCCTCGGGATATATCGGCGCTCGTTTTGGCCGCCGCCGGACGATTATGACAGGGATTGTGGTGATGGGCATCTCAATCTTAACTTTGTATTTTGTCCCGGCAGGTTTACTCTCTGCGAAAATCTCCCAAATCACAAAATCGGCCGGTTTGTATCCGCTCTCTTTGATCTTGATGATAGCAGGGTTTGCCTGGGCGCTGATTAATATCAACTCGCTTCCGATGGTGGTGGATATGACGGATGATGTGCGCATTGGTACGTATACCGGCCTGTACTATTTCGCTTCTACGTTGGCGGCGATTGCGGGGCCTGTGTTGTTTGGGGGGGTTGTTGGCCTTTCGAGCAATAACTACAACCTGATGATGCTGTTGAGTCCTATTTTTCTTATTCTGGCGTGGGTGATGATGCTGGGGGTACGGCGGGGCGAGGTTAAGAAACGGATAGGGTAAATCATGTATTTAACAGGCAAAATCTCACTTGCTTTGCCCCTTTGTTTGGTTTATACTCTAAAAGAAACCGGGGTGGAAAATCAAGAAGAAATGCCCCCAACCTATTCTCTCATTCTCAATATGGAGGAGTAAGAATGTCGAAAAAAATTTATGTTGTACTGGCTGTCATCCTTTTGGCAGCCATGGTTTTGAGCGCCTGCAAACCAGCAGCGCCCGCCGCAGAAACTAAAATGAAGGTTTGCGAAGTCACCGACACCGGTGGTGTTGATGACCGCTCCTTCAATGCGACCGCTTGGGAAGGCGCCCTGATGGCTCAAAAGGACCTTGGTTTTGAAGCCAAATATCTTGAATCTCAGCAACAAACAGATTACGAGAAGAATATCAATGCGTTTATCGAAGAAAAATGCGATCTGATCGTTACGGTGGGTTACTTGCTGGGTGATGCCACCAAGGCGGCCGCTGAAAAGAATCCCAATCAGAAGTTCGCCATCGTTGACTATGGGTACGATCCTGTCATTCCCAATGTTCTGGCGCTGACCTTCCAAACTGATCAGGCTGCATTCCTGGCTGGTTATGTCGCGGCTGCCTCAACCAAGACAGGTAAAGTCGGTACGTTCGGCGGCATCCAGATCCCGACTGTGACCATCTTCATGGATGGTTTGGTGCGAGGCGTTCAATACTATAACGAAAAGAATGGCACAAAAGTTGAAGTATTGGGATGGGATGTTGATAAAAAGACCGGTTTGTTCACCGGAAACTTTGAAAGCACCGACGATGGCCGCAAGATGGGCGAAACGCTGATGGATGAAGGCGCTGATATCATCATGCCGGTTGCAGGTCCTGTTGGCCTTGGTGCAGCTGCTGCTGTTAAAGAGCGCGGCAACGCCTGGATTATCGGCGTAGACACAGATTGGACTGTCAGCGCTCCCGATTACAAGGATATCATCCTGACTTCGGTTGTAAAGAAGATCGAGACTGCCGTGTTCACCGCCGCAAAACAGGTGCAGGATGGAACTTTCAAGGGCGGCTTCTATTCCGGCGTACTGTCGGATAACGGAGTTGGCTTGCCTGATACAACCGTATGGGATGACAAGCTCAAGGGTGAAGTAGAAGCCCTCCAGAAGGGAATCATTGACGGCAGCATCAAGGTTGCCCCTTAAGCTTCAAAGTTTTCCCCCGAATTCAGATAAAGCCGGCGCTGGTGCGCCGGCTTTTATACAATCGGGCTATGGTACAATGAAAGGGCGTGGAGACAGAGACCTCCGAGGGAGAAACCAATGACGCCTGTTCTGGAATTAAGAGGGATTACAAAACAGTTTCCAGGTGTACTTGCAAATGACCATATTGATTTAAAGCTTGAACAGGGGGAAATCCATGCGCTGCTAGGGGAAAACGGCGCTGGAAAAACCACATTGATGAACATCCTGTACGGGTTGTACCAGCCGGATGAAGGCGATATCCTCGTGCGGGGAGAGAAGATAGAGGTGCACTCCCCCAGCGACGCGATTGCTGCAGGGGTTGGTATGGTACACCAGCATTTTATGTTGATCCCGGTTTTTACCGTAACGGAAAATGTAATGCTGGGCGCGGAAGTTTTGCGCCCCGGCGGATTTTTGGACCGTCAAAAAGCGGCGGCCCGTATCAATGAGATTTCCGAGCAGTACCGATTGGCGGTTGACCCTCATAGTATGATCAAAGACTTGCCGGTCGGGGTACAACAGCGGGTCGAAATAATAAAACTTCTCTACCGTGAAGCGGATATCCTTATTTTTGATGAGCCAACGGCGGTGCTGACGCCGCAAGAAGCCGATGAACTCTTTAAGATTATGCGGTCTTTGACCGATCAGGGAAAGACGATTATCTTTATCACGCACAAGCTGCGCGAGGTTTTAGCCGTTGCTGATCATATTACTGTTATCCGGCGAGGTACAGTAATTGGGACGGTTGTACCTGCTGAAGCTGACCAAAGTTCACTAGCTTCCATGATGGTTGGGCGGGAGGTGGATCTTGAGCTGGAAAGAAGCCCGCTGAACGCGGATGAGGTCGTCCTGGAGGTTGAAAATCTCATTATGGCGGATGACCGTCACCAGGTTGCCGTGGAGGGGGTTTCTTTTGAGGTACGGGCAGGCGAAATCCTCGGAATTGCGGGAGTGCAAGGCAACGGCCAGACGGAGTTGATCGAAGCAGTGACGGGCTTGCGGCAACCGCTGGGGGGGATAATTCGACTGTTGGGGCAGGATATTGCCGGAGCTCCGCCGCGTGTGGTGACCGAACTGGGGTCCGCCCATATTCCGGAAGACCGGCAGCGCGACGGCCTGGTTTTATCTTTTCCGGTGATGGACAACCTGATTCTGGCGCAGTATTATCTGGAGCCCTTTGCGCACGGCAAGGTGATTGACTGGCAAAAAGCACTGGAAGTTTCTGATCAATTGATCGAGAAGTTTGATATCCGCACACCAAATGCTTTGACCGAGGTTGACTCTCTTTCCGGAGGAAATCAGCAGAAGGTCATCGTGGCACGCGAGCTTTCCCGCCCGATCAAACTGCTTGTCGCTTCACAGCCCACACGCGGCTTGGATGTCGGTTCTATTGAGTACATTCATCGCCAGATTTTGAAAGGCAGAGATGATGGCGTGGCGGTTCTTCTGGCTTCCACAGAGCTTGATGAAATCCTCCAGCTTTCTGACCGGATCGCGGTGATGTACCGCGGCCGCATTGTGGCGGTAGTTCCCTCCAAAGAGGCGACCAAAGAGAATATCGGCCTCTTAATGGCGGGGGTTTCGCCGGAAAATATTTTGACAGGTGCATCCGACTTGCCAGCATCTTAGCGGGGTTTCTTTGGACGAAAAAACATCTAAAAAACAAGACGCCGGAAAAATTTTCCTGGAGGAAGTAACCAGCCCGCCACCCGACCAACGGGGTTTGAAGCGCTTTGGGCGTATTTTGCTGATCCCGGTCCTGGCAGTTTTTACAGGCCTGGTGATTGGCGGAATTTTCATCGCCCTCACCAGCGAAAATATCTATGAGGCTTTCGGACGATCGTTTGGAGCAGGCCTGATCGAAGCCTTGCAAACTGTGGGGGAAGCGTATGTGGCGCTTTTCACCGGGGCATTTGGCAGCCCGGTGCGGATAATTACGGCACTGCAATCCGGTGATGGGTTGGAAATCCGCCGGGCGTTCAACCCGATCTTGGAAAGCCTGGTGACTTCCACACCCTATATTTTTGCAGGACTTTCCGTCGCGCTGGGTTTCCGTGCCGGAGTGTTCAATATCGGAGCGGAAGGACAGATCTTCATGGGTGCGGCTGCGGCAACTTTTGCGGGGTATGCGTTGAAAGGACTGCCGGGGATTATTCATATCCCGCTGGCGCTGCTGGCTGGCGCAGTGGGTGGAGGAATTTGGGGGCTTATTCCAGGATGGTTAAAAGCGAAAACGGGCGGGCATGAGGTTATTAACACAATTATGATGAACTATATTGCCTTCCGTTTGAGTGATTGGTTGTTGACGGGACCAATGAAACGCCCCGACTCTTTTAGCCCCGTCAGCCCGATGATTGAACAAAGTGCAATGCTGCCGCGCTTCTTTGACGACCCTATCCGATTCCATCTGGGGTTTTTTGTTGCGCTTGGGGTTGCCTGGCTGGTGTGGTGGTTTATGTTCAAAACGACGTGGGGTTTTGAACTGCGGACGGTGGGTGCGAATCCGTTTGCAAGTCGTTACGCAGGGATGAATGTGGCACGCAATACAATTTTGGCAATGACACTGGCAGGCGCGCTGGCGGGGCTGGCTGGCGCAAACGAGGTGTTGGGCGTCAATCACTATCTGGCAATGGCTTTTTCTTCGGGGTATGGTTTTGATAGTATTGCCCTGGCGCTGCTTGGCAACAGCCACCCTCTGGGTGTTGTCCTGGCATCGCTTTTGTTTGGCACATTACGCAACGGCGCTACGCCTATGCAGGTTTCGCTTGGGATCCCGAACGATATCATCATGGTGTTACAGGCAATCATCCTAATGTTCATTGCCGCTCCGGCAATTATTCGAACGATTTACCGGTTGAAGAAACCAACAAAAGAACAACCCGTCGCCAACTTTAAGATGTAGCAGGGGTAGGACTTATGGCAACGCAAACTTTTCACAAAAAAATTGAGACGGTTTCACCAACCCGAGAGCGCGTCATGGGGTTGGTTTTTCTCACGCTGGCTTTCTGTATTTTCTTTTTCTTTTCACGCGACACTGCTGCGGGCCAGATGACCAAGTTTGAATTAACGCCCGGCGGATTGGCAACTGTTCTGCCGGCCTGGGTTTTGCCGACCATGAGCACGCTCAATATCCTGGCGATCTTCGCAGCAGTTTTGGGTGGGGTACAGCTCGCGCGAGGGTTCAAGCACTATACGAATTGGGTACTGGCGCTGGTGGTTGCGTTTTTTGTCTTTGGTTTTTTGGTTTGGGCGGCGGCGGGTAAGTCTCTCAATATCGGCGGTTTGTTGGCCACCACCTTGTCCAAATCAGTGCCGATTACGCTGGGGGCGCTTTCGGGCATCTTGGGCGAGCGCGCCGGGATTATCAACATCGCCATTGAGGGGATGATGCTGACCGGTGCGATGGTTGGAACACTGGTCGGCAGCCTGACTAACAGTTGGCTTGGACTCGTGGGGGCTACCCTCACAGGCGGACTGATGGGGTTGCTGCTGGGGGTGCTTTCCATTAAGTATAAGGCCAACCAGATCATTGCTGGAACGGTGATCAACATCCTGGCAACCGGGTTGACTTCTTATATCTCCGCGAAGTTTATGCAGCGGTATATGGAGATTAACAACCCGCAAATCTTCAAATCTTTTCCGATTCCCGGTTTGGCAGACATCCCTTTCCTCGGACAGATCTTGTTCAATAACAACCTTTTTGTATATGCGCTCTTTCTCTTTTTAATCCTGTTGCAGTTGGGTTTGTTCTATACCCGTTGGGGTTTGCGAATGCGGGCGGTTGGGGAACACCCCAAAGCGGCTGATACGCTTGGGATTAATGTAATTCGCACGCGCTACTTTTCTGTAATGTTGGGCGGGATGATGGCGGGCTTTGGCGGCGCCTATTTTACGCTGGGTTCGGTAGGGCGCTTTGATGAAATGATGACGGCAGGGCGTGGTTTCATTGGGCTGGCGGCGATGATCTTTGGAAACTGGATGCCTTTTGGCGCGTTTGGAGCAGGGCTGTTGTTTGGGTTTGCCGATTCGCTGGCTTCGCGCCTTGCCATTTTGCAGATTGATATTCCCTCCCAGTTTTTGTTAATGGCTCCATACGTGGCGACTATGATTGTGTTGGCAGGGGTGGTAGGACGCGGTCAGGCACCCGCCTCTGAAGGTATCCCGTACGAAAAGGAATAAGAACTTTTTACTATCCAAGCAAACCGGGTTGATGAAGCCTTAAGCTTCTAAACCTTCCCGACAAAGATTTAGCAATCATTCACCTCTCCGACAGCAATGCCCGTACGGCTTGCGGTGGATACACCCTCCCTCTGGCAACGCTGCTTTCAGTGATCTTACTGGCAAGCGCGGTGGTTTTAGTTGCACTGCGCACAGCTAAAATGTTCCGGAACCAAACCTTGTTGCCTGGTTAACCCTCCACATTAAAATTGTTTTCAAGGCGATGGCTGGTAGGGTATAATTCCGAGGGTCGGAAAGAGCAGACTGGCAAAACAACAGGGATTCTCCAGTCTGCAGGAGAAAGGCATTAAAATGAAAACCCCTAAAAGATGGATAACATTCCTGGCGGTGGCTGCTTGGCTGCTTCTCCAATCCTGCGCTCCGGACGTACCAACAGCGGCAGCGCTTTCCCAGGAAGATCAATTGAACACCTCGGTTGCTGGAACAGTAGCCGTGTTGGAAACCAGAGTGGCCGGATTGGAACAGAGTGCCACTGCTGTTCCCTCCTCTACAAAACCGCCCACAGCCACACCCACACTTGCAACCCAAACGACTGCCAACCTGACCGCGCAACCTAAAAACTCCGGCGCAGGCTGTCTGGATATGATGTCTTTTCTGGGAGATATCACTATTCCTGATAATGTGAGCATTCCTCCAGGAACGGTCTTTCGTAAGACCTGGGCCGTCAAAAATACCGGTTATTGCAAGTGGGACAAGAACTATTCCATTGTGTTTTCCGGGGGAGACCAGTTGGGCGGGGCGGCTTCCACACCGCTAATGCAAGATGGGTTCGTCCTGCCGGGACAAATTGCACTCGTCACGGTTGAATTGGTGGCTCCTGATACGGCGGGTGATCGCTCCTATACCGGTTTTTGGAAGCTGCGCAATCCCAGTGGGGCGACCTTTGGGTGGGGCGACGATGGCAGCCGCTCGTTTTATGTAACCTTTCAGGCACGGAACACCTTTAGCTTTATAGATAATATGTGCAGTGCCGTCTGGAGCAACAACGACGGACTGATGTACTGTCCCTCCGCCGGTAAAGGCCCGGACGGTTATTTCAAGCAAGAGAAAGCACCTCCGTTGGAAAACGGTCTGACGGGCAGTTATGCCTTGGTTATGGTACCTCCTCAGCGTGAAAATGGCTTTATTCGGGCAAAGTTTGCACCGATCAAAGTGCCCGGCAATAGCTATCTCCGTGGTCTTATCGGTTGCGGTTACGGCGAGGAGACCTGCAACTTCAAGGCAACGATTTCCGCCAGCGTGCCGGGAGGCGAAGACCAAGTGTTGGCAGTTTGGACGGAGACTTACGACGGTCTTAATGCAGAAATTGGTGTGCAGCTCAACCGCTATGGGTTGGTGGGCCAGCAGGTAAGTTTTATGCTTGAAATTGAGACCAACGGCGGCGCGCAAGGAGATGTGGCCATCTGGCAAGACATCTACTTGGGGGAATGAAACCGGATTGTGGAAGCCTCGAAAGTTGATACCCGGCAAGTCTGTTAAAACACACGGTATACTATAATCATCCTGTGGAACCTGGATTCCACAGGATGATTTTTTATAAGGAGAAAATATGGCCGAACCGTTTGCACAGCCTGGGACCTGCGACCTTATTCTGGAAGATTGCAGTTATGTGGTTTTACCGGATATGAGTGTGGCTGAAGGGATGTCTATCGCAGTTGATGGTCAGCGAATCGTTGCCATGGGATCTGCTGCGGAAATCGGGCAAAAATATACAGCCAGGACAACGCTGAACGGCAATGGCAAGCTGGCGATGCCGGGAATGATTGATGCGCATACACACACGGCGCACCAACTGCTGCGCTCAGCGGTTGTGGATGAACCTCCCGTGGTGTGGCTGCGCATTTTGGCGCCTTTTGAAGAGCGACTGACGGATGACAGCCTCTACCATAGCGCCCGCCTGGGCTGCCTGCAAATGGCAAAAGCAGGTATTACGGGATTTTGCGATCTGGGGACGATGGATTCTGCACCGATTGCCCGCGCGAGTATTGAAAGTGGTATGCGGGCGGTGATTGCACGGCGCAGTAGTGACGCCGGTGAGGACACGAACCCCAAATCTTTTTTAGACTGCCCTGAAGTAGTCGTTAAGAAAACAGAAGCGTTTTATAAGGAATATCACGGCGCTGGCAACGGGCGAATCTCGGTTACCTTTTCGATCACGAGCATTCCGAATACGAGCCCGGCGTTGGCTGAAACCATCGGCGCGGCAGCCAGGCAGTACAATACGATCATCCCCACCCACTTGGGCGAGGATGATGTTGAAATTCTCTACTGCCTGAACAATTTTGGCGTTAGACCGGTTGAGTTTCTGGCTAAATACGGAGCGTTGGGGCCCAATCTGTATGCTGGTCATGCTGTCAAGTTGTCCGAACGCGATATTAAGATGCTGTCAGACTACGGTGCGAAGGCTGTGCATTGCCCGTGGATCAACCTGACCGAAATGGGTTTTGCGAGGACGCCCAGCTTGCTCAACTGGGGGGTGCCGGTGGGTTTGGGAACGGATGGCGCAAAATGGGCGGACATTGATTTGTTTATGATGATGCGTCTGTTGAAAAGCAGTGTGATGGCTTTCCATGGCATTCCCACTGTGGACCCGCTCATTCTACCCATCCCTGAAGTGATCAAGATGCCTACCATCGGCAGCGCGCAGGCCTTGCAGCTTGATGAAGAGGTAGGTTCTCTGGAAGTCGGGAAGAAGGCCGATATTACGCTGCTCAACTGGCATGAGCCACATTTTTACCCCAGCCAGAAAGTGCTCCCTGCGATTGTGCTTACAGCGTGCGCGCGGGATGTTAATGATGTGGTGATTGACGGCCAATGGGTGGTCAAGGACCGGAAACACCAGCTCCTGGATGAGGAAGAAGTGATGGCGGCGGCGCAGAAGCAGCTAAAAAGCATCATGGCGGCCTAATGAAACAAGCTGTTTCCTGGCTGCTGGTTATAATTCTGTCCGCGGGCTGTAACCTGCCGCGCTCCTCTCCGACGGTTGAGGGCAGCCGGGAGACAAGCACAGCTTTGGCACGCACCCTGGCGGCAGTACAGACCCAACTCGCTGCAGGAGAATCGCCGAACATTTCCGGGATAGGAACAATACAGCCGACACAGCCCGGCCACCCACCGACTATACCACCCTTTGTCACCCTCACCCCCGGCCCCACCCGGCCGGCGGCTTGTGAGCGCGCGGCGCTGGTGCGAGAAATTAACATCCCCGCCGGGTCCATCCTTCCGCCCGGTTCGCGTTTTACCAAGACATGGGAGTTGCTGAACAAGGGTTCGTGCGCGTGGAATTCCGGATTTAGTTTTGAATTCTCCGGCGATGGCCAGGCGATGGGGAGTGCATCTGTGCCGCTGTTGAGCGGCGGCGAAATTTTACCTGGGCAAAAAGGGCGCGTTTCGCTTTCCTTGCAAGTGCCTTGGAATACAGGAAGCTATCAGGGGAGTTGGAAACTGCGCAGCCCGAACGGTGTGTTGTTCGGGGTGGGAAGTGATGGGCAAATTCCTCTAACCGTGCATATTCAGGCGGAGAATACCTATTCTTTTGCCGATCATTTGTGCAGTGCACGTTGGCAGAACGCTGCGGACTCGTTGGAATGCCCGATGCAAGAGGGAGATTCGCGCGGTTTTGCCATCCGATCAACTGCGCCTGAATTTGAAACCGGCAGTGTGGATGATGAGGCCGCATTGGTGATGTCGCCGCAAAATATTCCGAACGGGCAAATTTCTGCCAGCTTTGAGCCAGTACAGGTTCCAGCCGGAAGCCATTTCCGCACGATCATTGGATGTTACAGCGGATACCCGGCTTGTAATGTGGAAATGATACTTTCATATATCTTGGAAGGGGGGACGGAACAAAGATTGGCTGCGTGGTTTGAGCGGTACGACGAATCGGTCACCCAGGTGGAGATTGATCTTGATACTTATGGGCTGACAGGGAAGGCGGTTTCCTTCCAGTTCAAAGTGCGCGCGCTGGAAGGCGGCGTTGACCAGAGGGTGATTTGGCTCTCGCCGCGGCTTGCTCCGTGATCTTTATTCAGTACGGGGAGCGCTGGATTCTCTCCCCTGACACTGGATTGCGGTTTTGCCAAAGTTTTGATTTAAATCAAAAAAACCGAATTTCTCCACGGGAAGAGTATAATTGTGCTATGTATTTTGTTGCGAAGGAGACAATATGCCGCTGTCAGTAGGTGACAAGGCTCCGGAGTTCACTCTTCCGAGCCACCTGGATAAAGAGATTTCTTTAAGGGGTTTACGCGGTAAGACTGTTGTTCTGGTTTTTTTCCCGTTGGCTTGGACGCCAATATGAACGAGCCAGATCCCTTCGTACGAGACAAACCTCTCTCGTTTTGAAGGGATGAATGCCCAGGTTCTGGGCATTAGCATAGATCATGTACCGTGTTTGAAGGCTTGGGCTGAAAGTCTGGGCGGCATCAATTACCCCCTTTTGAGCGATTTTTGGCCACATGGTGAAGTTGCTCAAAGATATGGGGTGCTGCGCGAACAAGGCTACGCGGAGCGCGCTATTTTTATCATTGATGGTGAGGGGATTATTCGATATATTGATATTCATGATATTGATGATCAGCCTGACAACGATGTGCTCTTTGCAGAATTGGCAAAGATATCTCCGGAAGCAGCTAATACACAACAGACCGAAAGCGAACAGCCTGAAGAAACGAACATGCCACACGAAGGTGTTATCATGTACTGTACTTCGTGGTGCCCTGCATGCCGCAAGGCGCGTGCATGGTTCAAGGAACATCAAATCCCTTTTACCGAAGTGGATATTGATACGACTCCGGGTGCGGCTGACAAGGTGCGCAAATGGGCTAATGGCAGTCGCACCACACCCACCTTTGATATAGGCGGGGAGATTGTGGTGGATTATCAGATTGGGCGGCTGGAAGAGCTGTTGCTCAAGAAGCGAAAGACACGCCGCTGGTGGTTTTGAGTATCCGAAATAATAAATGACCTGCTGCTTGTTTTGAACGGGCGGCAGGTCATTTTATATGCGCGGTGATGTAAGTCAGGATGTCCGAATAGCTGTCGGGGCTGCAAAAGACACCCATTTTCTCAGCCATTTGACCATAAAGAACAATGGTATGTGAGCGAGGGTAGGTTTTGAGTTTCTTTACTTTGCCCCAGGGCAAGTACATTTTTTGTCTTGCATTTGCCAGAAAACCCGCCCCGGCAATGGAAGGCTTGCCGGAGAGTAATCCAAAGACAATTGTGAGGGTGTTAATCAGGCGGTTCCTGTTTTCTTGTCTCTTCTGCGGTGAATAGGTGATACCTCTGCTATCCATTACAAAATTGACCGGATAGTGACCCATAACAAGTAAAACGAATAAGAAGCTAACCACCATAAAAACGGCGAAGAACCCTGCCGCAAACACAACTGTGCTGCTGGCAAAGAATTTGCCGCCGGTTGTCAGTGCCAGCACGAGCAAGAGCATTCCGAAGGGGATGCCGAGGGCAATGCCTAATTCTTGCAGGATGACCCGGTTCTTGAAAATCGGAACAACAATATCCCAGCGAATTTCATCATTTTCTTTCATGAGCTTTGTACAGGTATCCTTTGCGTGGCGGCGGTATAGTTTCCTGGTTGCGATATGTTTTCCCACCTTCCTTAATTGTACTCATATTTTCCGGACGCGGCTCGCATCCTCGGAAAGGTTTCCCGGGTTTTATAAAGCGGAGTAGTTGATCGAATCAGCAAGCACTTTTTATTAAAGTTTTTACCGCGTGTCAATGATGGGTGATAGTGTTTGCCTTCAGCCTGTTTTTAAAGTAATTTTCGTGTTATACAACTTTGCTTGTGAGAGGAGGTGTTGGAAGCGAAGCGCCTCTTTCTTTATCCAACAAAAACAGGCTTTCACAATCTTTGACAAACGTCTGAACGGTATAGTATCATTAGGCGCAAATCTTTCCCCAGCGGAGCAATGATGACTGACAACCTTTTTACCGGTGAGAGCAGCGCTGACATTCCACCCTCTGACGAGAACCTGACTGTGCTTGGGAGCGCCAACCATACCCTGGACGATAATGGGGGCGATGAACCGGAATGGGATGATGAGGAAGAGGATGAAAAAGCCAGCCCTTTGACATTGATTATAGTAGGGGCAGTAGCTGTTGTTTTGCTGGGTTTTTTGATTTGGCTCTATCTGCCGGTTATTTCGTTGTGGGTGGGTGGCGCTCGCACGCCTACAGCGCAGCCTGTCCCGCCGACCCATACGCCGCGTCCTACCCGAACACCCACCATCACCCCCACACCGACCACACCTCCAACTGCTACCCTGACACCCTATGCACCCTCGGCCTATTCGATCAATTCGCGGGAGCTTCAGCCGCCTTTGCCCTGGATGCCGGCCAGTGTGATGGTTTTGAATGACGATACAGCCGTAACCCCTTTTCCGGATTTTCTTAACCCGGCCTGGTCACCTTCTTCGGCTATTGCAACACAACTGCCTGCTATTGTCATCAGTGAACCTTATCACACCACTTTTGGGGGCGGCTCCGCCCTCTGGCAGATGGATGCACCGTTGAAACCCGGGCTATATGAACTTTATGTATCCGATACGCTCTATTCCTCGTCCGGGACGCTGGACTTTATTGTGAGCCTGGATGGGCAGGAGATCAAACCTCTCACCAGCGGCCAGCGTGTGGAGTACCGGACGACTTCTGGGACGCCGCCGCAGTTGGAAGACTTGTGGCACAGTATTGGTATTTACAGCATCGAGCGGGATGGATTACTTTCGGTTAGCACAGCCTGGGAACCTCGTGACGAGTTTACTGGACCCGTAGCGATTGACCGTGTCCTGATTATCCCGCAACCGGAAGTCAACACCGATCTGCTCGCTCGTATCCCGGCAGAGCGCACAAAGTACATTGTGGACGATACGCAGGCGGCTTTCGATGGTGTTGATTTTCTCCTGCCGCAGACAGGTCAAATTGCCTGGAACGGGGAATATGAGAAGATCATCAATACTGCCAGCGATGTGCGTGTGGTGTGGGAACTGCAAGACAATGTTCCAACCGGCGTGTACGAGGTGGCTGTCTTTATCCCGGAGATTCAGGGCAATGCCATGGTGACGTACCGGCTGCTGGCAAACGGTGTTGAACTGCCGCGCAGCGACGGGGCAGGCGGGGTTGCCAGCACTCAGGGAAGCTGGCCGGGCGGCCAATGGGTCTTGCTGGGGAGCTGGGAGATCCCGCGCATTTACGAGCCGCGCGTGCGCCTCTCCCTGCAGATGGATATTGCAGCCAATACCCCCGGCGAGGCGGCGGCGGACGCAGTGATCTTTATACAGACTTCACCGCCCGCGACGGAATAAGCAGTTTGACTTTTAACTCAGCGGATGTTTTTTCGCTTTGAGATAGGCGCGCACCAGCACCCAGATGAACGGCAAGAGCAGTGAACTGCAAACCAACGTCGGCGTGAATACTTGTGAGAGGCGTGCTACGCGGACCTCGTACCGTACATCGCTGCCCCCAAGGCCGGCATCGTAAGGAGTGAAGCGAAGGAAGTAGATGCCATCATCCGGGGCGATCCAATCGAGCGAGGAGGGTTGGGCAAAGTCAAGTGGCCGGGCTTCACCTAGCACATTGTAGCCATCTGGCGCGAAAAGCTGGAGGTTGACAGCAGCCCCGCCGCCGGTTGGGTGGGTGGAAATACGATAGGAAGCGCCAGCCTGCGCCGGAAAGGCGAGCCAATCCTCATCTCCCAAGCCGCACAAGTTGTGCTCCTGGATTTCATCTATTTCAATCGGAGTGGATCCTAGAAACTGATTGTCTCCTGACTCGGCACCTTCATACTGGTCTGCTTGGCATTCCGCTGGAATAAAAAGCGTGACTTCCGGCTGTCCTGCAAATGGGGCGGCCTCTCCTTGTGTGCCAACCGCCCGCAGGCGGAATTCATATTGGCTGTCGAATTGTCCGATGAACCAGGCCTGACGTGCCGAAGCTTGCAGCGGCCTATTCCAGTCCTGCCATTCTCCTCCATCAACCCGATACTGTACTTGAAAATGGGCAATTTTTTCCTCATCCTGTAAAGCCTGCCAGCGCAGCAGGATCGCGGTGGTGAGCTGAATGCCACTCTGCGGATTCAGGCTTGCAATTGGCGGGGAAGCCGCTTTGTTCACGGAGAAATTGAGGGAAGCGTGATCTTCCCCGGCTGGGTTGCGCGCCCAGACGATGAGCGTGTAATCTCCCGGCGGCAGCACACCGACTTCCCATGTCAACATATTTTGCCAATCCAGCGTGCGGTAGGCGCCCTGCGGGCCACTCAATTCGGCACGGAACTCCTGGCTGATATCGTCGCCGCCCCAGTTTAGGGTCAGGGCATCCAAATCGGTTGGCGGCAAGTCTGCCTGGCTGCGCGGTGCGGCGATCCGGGGAGGCGAAGGGGGTGGCAGCCTGGGTTGAATGGAGAGCGCAGAGATAGCGTTTCCTCCTATCAGGTTATCGGCAAGGTCAGGATCGTCGCCCAGCAGAGTTTCCCTGTCACCCTTGAACCCTTCACCGGCGTAGAGAATAGCCATGACATCCGTGCCAACGCGGGCTGATCCTGCTTTGCTTCCGCCAATATTCCCCAGTGCTGTTTTATCCGGATACTCTCCGAGTTCAAATATCTGACAGCCGCCTTGAAAATCGGCCCCGGTGTATAAGGCGATTTGTTGTGGCCCTGGAACACACGGCGGGGGGGTTGGCTCCGGATTGCAATTAAAATTTTTCTCCAGCAGGCGCTGCCCCGGTATACCTTGTGAAATACGCCCGGCCTGGTCTCGGACTACCAGCGAGAGCAGGAATGGGCCATCCGGGATGCCAGCCTGGCAAAGGTCAACGGATAAATTAAACGGAGTGGAGGTCTGCGGCGCGCCAAGCGGTTTCCAACTGCCATCCCAACTCGCCAGCACCTGCATGGATGCCACGCCCTTGTTATCGCTGCCCCAGCCGCTCACGACCATAACCGGTTCGGTAATGACCTGCCCCGCCTGGGGTGCAGTTAAATCGCCGGTGGGTGGTTCGTCATCGCCATAATTATTGGAGGTGTACCAGTTGCCGCGGGCACACTGCCGTCCATATTCCGGAAACTTGGCTGCTTCCGTGCACGTACGCGGGCGGCCGCCATTGTCGGTCACATCTTCGAAGACGATATCAACCGAGGTTCCCCAGTAAGATCCAGAATTGGTGTGAACATGGAAATGTAAGTGGTGGCCGGTGCTCGGCCCGGTGTTATCGGCGTTGCCGATGAACTGTCCCTGATATACCGGAGCGCCAGGTGAGCGCAATTCCGGCGGGATACTGTCTTGCGCCAGGTGATAATAGACTTGATAGGTGGTAGGGATTGTGGTGGTGTCTTCGATGACCATGTAATTGGCGTGTTCGGTATTGCCGTTTGGCCAGCGCCAGACGGCATACTTCACCCGCCCGCCGCGCGCGGCCGTCACCGGAAACATTGTACCATCGGCGAAATCAAAGGCATACAGACAAGTGGAAGGGCAGGTTTTATAGGTTAAAACATGACCAATCGAGCCCGAGACGCGCCGGGCGGTTCCCCCGGGCCAGGGTAAGCGATAGCCCGTAAAGACTTGGTGGTCCTTGGCGACCTGCTGTGTATCCGGCATGTAGCGTTCTTTTAAGTCCGGGCTGAGCAGCGTATCCGGCGCCTGGGTGAGTTTTTCAGCCCAGTCGGGATCGGCCTGCAAGACAATACGCCAGCCACTTTCGCTTTGCACGGCCAGCGCCAGGCTCAGTTCTCCGGGGATCGCCTCACTGCTTTCAGGGTCCAGCAGTGCAAACCAAATCAGCGCCATCGCGCCGTCACCGCTGAAATCCACCCGCTCGATGCGGATCTGGTAGATCAGAAAAGCGACTATATCCTCACGGCCTGCGGTGGCAGCGCGCAGGGCTGTCTCTACTGCCTGGAAGCGCGCATCCGCAGGGGTGGGTGTTACAGGGAGGGCTTTGGACTGCGGCAAGGGCAACTCCGGCAGGTTGTTGCAGGCAGCCAGCGCTAGAGCAAAGAGCGCCAGGGTAAAGAGGATGTGTGGAAAACGCTTGAAAGAATTGAACACGCGCTGCTCCTGTGAGGAATCAGATATCTCACAGGGGTGCATGTTTTGTGCCAGCTAGGGCGGCTTGGTTTACTCCCAACACGACTTGAACGGAAAAGCCTGAAATAGTACAGTGTAGATTTCCTGGGAGTGCTGTTCCAGGACTGCGACCTGGTTTTCAAAATGAGCCCTGGCCTGAGCAGAAGCTTTTTCTTCCTCGGCAGTTGTCATCGGTCGAGGGCTGCACTGCGGCGGGATGCCGTCATTTTTATACTCGCTCCACTCGCAGGTTGGCGTTTGGTGGGCGGAGATAGCCGACAGGACTTTTTCTTCCAGCGCTTGAATTTGCTCGACGCCGCGTTGACTGAGATTTTCTGCAGAAGCCAGGTAAACTGCCAGCTCTTCCCGTACAGGGCGGCTGCTTTCCTGAGTGAAACGAGTTTGTTCGACCATATATGAATAGCCAGTTCCTAATGAAACCGTCCAATCCGGCTCGCCGCCGCCAGGCGGGATGTGGGCAAACTCCATTCCGAAACCTTCTCCCACCACTGTCCGGCCGCCTTCAGCGTATGAAACGCGGGCGTTCCAACCGCCGTTTTCAGGCGCTAACAGGGCCTGGAAACCAAGCCCGAACATTGTCGGGAAATTGTATTCTAATGTATACAGCGCGATGTGATGCTGGCCAGGCGGCGCAATGACGCTGCTGCCTACCGAGCAGTCTTGTCGTGATGCGTCGCCCCGGCACCAGCGGGTTTCATAGAAATTCCCCAGTACTTGATAGGGAATTTTTCGCCAGTCAGGTCCGGCGGTATAGCTGTTGATGCAGGCGTCCAACTGGTTCAAGCGTTCGCTCAATTCGGGCGGATCGAAACTTAGTCCCTGGAGGGAACCGGGTACGGGGGGCTGGCTACCTGAGGCGGGGATGGGGGTGGAGGGCAGTTCTGTGGTAAGCAGTGCGCATCCTCCTATCAGGACGGCGGCCAGGGCGCTGATTATTGCCTTTTTTGTTTGCAAGGGTGGTTCCTTGAACTAAAGTTTGCGAATAACCTCAGGTTGTTTCTATTCGTTCGGCGTGACTGTACACAATAAAGGTCTCGCGGCGGGCATATCCAATCAGTGTCACACCCAGGCGGTCGGCCAGCGCGATGGACATCGAAGTCGGCGAAGTGCGTGAGACGACCACTTCTGCGCCGAAGCGGGCGGACTTCTGCAGCATTTCGGAGCTGATACGGCCGGTGGTCAGCACCATTTTATGCGGCATGGGGCGGGATTGTAACAGGTGCAGCCCGGCGAGTTTATCAAACGTATTGTGGCGGCCGATATCGGCGGCATGGCAGCGAATTTCGACGCCATCGCTCAGGCCGGAGCAGTGCATGCCGCGGAATTCCTGGTAGAGGCCTTCCACGTGGAAAAGTTGATCCATCCCGGCCGCCAGGTCTGCGGGGGTGATGCGCAGCGTTACCGGCAGCGGTTTCAATCCCTTGGGAATGATTACGCTTGTGAAGCCGCCGGTACAGCCGGAGGTACGCTGCCACTTGTTGGGACGCTTGACAGGGTGGTTTAACCAGACATCCACGTTGGAGTTGTTTTCGCATGGCCGCAGGATCTCAATTTCTTCAGGTGACTGTAGAATTCCTTCATTATAGAGGAAACCTGCTGCCAATGCATCCAATTGGTCGGGTGTGCACATGAAAGTCAGCCACATCTCGCCGTTGACTGTCAGCCCTACGGGCGCCTCGATGATCACTCTGCCTTCAATCTCCTCCCAGCCATTGATGCCGTACTTGCGGTACACAGGGGCGGGGGGAACGGTTGCAGGCTCTTCTTGAATTTTAGCAGATTGGTTCATAGCCTTTATCCCGTATCGCTGACGCGATTTCTTTCACCGTTACCAATGCTTCATCGTACTCCACTTCCATCGTTTGGCTGCGATAACTGGCAGTCGCCCGATGGACTCCCGGCAGGTCGTCTTCAATCCCTTCCAGCCGCATCACACAGTTGGGGCAGTGCATATCAGTGATCGTAAAGGTGACTCTGTCCATTCTTCTTCCTTGATGCAATTTTATCTCTAGAATGATGAAAACGGTGTTTTTTTTGCAGTTCAATTGAATCGGATGGCGCCGCCGTACATCCCCATTGAACATGAAAAATACAGGATTTTTCCCGCCTCTTGAGGCGGGATCTCGAAAGCGACGCTTCCAGTTACGGGCAGCATTTCATTTATGTCCAAATCAGGTATGACAAATGCCCGGCTGCACGAATAAGTCCCTTGTGTCTTTACGATTAGATTTAGAGCTTGGTTGGCGGGCGCTTGCAAATACTCCGGCTGGTACCCGGTGTTTTTGGCGTTCACGATCAGTTCGCCCATTTTCGTTGTTGCAGCGGGAGCGCCAGTTGACGCTGGAGTTTGATCTTGTGGAGAAGAAAGCCGGATCATCAAATTGGTGGGAGAGAAGGGCGCGCCCATCAACGTCAGGCCGGCATCCACTGAGATCAACCCTAGAATCAACACCAGAGCGGCAACAAAGCGGGTGAAATATTTTTCAAGCGCCGCACCCAGACGAGTTGTCAGGTAGGCAGCAGCAAAAAAGAGCGGGCTGGCACCAAGCGTAAAGGCAAACAAAATAGCCGCGCCAGACACGGCATCGCCCGTTCCGACCGCCAGCGCCATCATGGCTTGCGTTACGCCGCATGGGATCAGGACGGTCAAAGCCCCCAGAAAAAGAGGGGTGGCTGCTGAATCGCTGCCCTTGGAAAGCTTGCGGATCCACCGGCGCAGAGATGGGGGTGGTTCGATTGTAAATACGCGAAAAATTGGATGCACATTGAGCATGCGCAAAGCAGTTCCCAACATGAAAATGCCAACCGCTGTCTGGAGAATGCCGCGGCTGATCGGGCTCAATTGCAGCACCGATCCCAAGGCTCCGAGCAGAAATCCCAACAATGTGTAAGCCAGGAGTTTGGCAGTTAAAAAAAGCAGGATGGGGCGTGCCAGATGGACGCGTCTGGCTACGGGTATGGCGGCAGCTTTTTTGTGTTTGCCCTTTGTCCGTGTATTTGGCAGGTTTTTGAGATCCAACTCCACCTGACTTGCCAGAGAACTGGCAAGCAAGCCTCCTTGAACTGCAAGACAGCTTAAACCCCCTGTGGTTAACCCCGTAATTAGAGCGATCAGAATATTGTTCATAGGTTGCACCGGTTTCGGAAAAAAATATCCCTACTGCCACAGGGTATATCTGATGACAGTAGGGGCACAAAAAACTAGGAGGCTGAAAACTTGCGCAGCCGCAGGCTGTTGGAGACGACAAAGACGCTGCTGAAAGCCATGGCAGCGGCTGCCAGCATGGGGTTCAGCAGTCCGAACGCGGCTGCCGGAATGAGTGCAGCATTGTAGAAGAAAGCCCAGAACAGGTTCCAGCGGATCGTTTTCAGCGTGCTGCGTGAAAGTAAAATCGCGCGCGGCACGCCTCGCAGGTCGCCGCTCATCAATACCACCGGGGCAGAGGCTATGGCAACATCAGTTCCTGTGCCAATGGCAATACCGACATCCGCCTGCGCCAGCGCGGGTGCGTCGTTGATGCCGTCGCCCACCATTGCCACCACCTGGCCGTTGGCTTGCAGACTTTTGACCTGGGCGGCCTTATCGCCTGGAAGCACCTCGGCCAGCACCGTATCCACGCCCACCTGGCGGGCGATCGCTTCAGCTGTTTGATGGTTATCACCTGTGATCATGGCAACCTTCAACCCCTGGCGGTGCAGGGCTTCGATTGCTTCGGCTGATCCTTCTTTGACAGTGTCAGCGATTCCGATTACGCCGTTCACTTTTCCATCCACGGCTACCAGCACGGCGGTGCGCGCGTTGGTTTGCAGGCGTTGTACATCCTCTCCAAAACCGTTCAGTGAAAGCTGGCGATTTTTCAGCATACGCGGGCTGCCGACGGCTACTTCAAGACCGTCCACCTGCGCAGCTACTCCCTGGCCAGCCTCGGCCAGAAAACCTTCCGGCTGGCTCAAAACCAGTTCTCGCTGGCTGGCTTCTGCCACAATCGCTTCGCCAAGGGGGTGTTCGCTGCCTTTCTCCACCGAAGCTGCCAACCGGATCAATTCATCCTCGCCGCCTTGAACATTCGACCGGATGATCACATCGGTTACAACGGGTTGACCGCGGGTGATTGTGCCGGTTTTATCGAGTGCAACCAGATTCAAACGTCCGGCGCGCTCAAGTGCCTCGCTGTTTTTGAACAAAATGCCCAGCTCTGCACCTTTGCCCGTCCCGACCATCACCGCCGTCGGCGTTGCCAGGCCCATCGCGCACGGACAAGCAATTACAAGTACCGCGACAGTATGAATTAGAGCCCGGGTAAAGGCGCTCACCTCTGCATTGGCGGCCTGTGGAACCAGAAAATACCAGATGGCAAAGGTAACCGCAGCGATGCCGATCACTATTGGCACAAAGACTGCTGAAATGCGGTCTGCCAGTTGTTGAATGGGCGCTTTGCTTCCTTGGGCTTCCTCCACCATACGGATGATCTGTGCGAGGGCAGTTTCTTTGCCGACACGGGTGGCTTCAAACTTGAGCATGCCCAGCCGGTTCATGGTTGCGCCGGTTACGGTGTCGCCCGGTCCTTTGTCCACCGGCATGGACTCACCGGTCAACATTGATTCGTCCACACTTGAACGGCCTTCCACCACCACTCCGTCCACCGGGAATTTTTCACCCGGCCGTACGATGACCATATCGCCGGTTTGCACTTCATCCACCGGCACTTCCAGTTCAACATCATCGCGCACAACACGGGCAGTTTTGGCGCGCAAGCCCATCAGTTTCTTGATCGCTTCGCTGGTGCGGCCTTTGGCGCGTGCTTCCAAATATTTGCCAAGCTTGATCAATGTGATGATGACGGCTGATGTCTCAAAGTAGACATGTCCGGCAAGCAGGCCAAAGACGATTGGCAGGGAGTAGAAGTAGGCAGCGGAAGAACCCATTGCCACGAGCACATCCATGTTGGCTGAGCCGTTGCGCAACGCCTTGTATGCGCCGACATAATACTGCCGGCCAACGTAAAACTGAACCGGGGTTGCGAGCACGAACATGACCCAGTCCAACCAACCGGCGTGCGCCAGTGCGGCGGGCAGCAATCCCAGATCGCGGCTCATCGCGAGCACAAAAAGCGGAATAGTAAAAATCAGGCCAACCGTCAGGTAATGACGCTGGAGACGGATCTCCTCTTGGCGCGCTTGCGCTTCCACGTCTTCGGCGTCGCCGCCGGTCTCGAGCGCTTTGAAACCGGCCGCCGAGATGGCCTGGCGTAATTCTTGCTGTGTTAATAACGTGGGGATGTACTGCACGCGGGCGCGCTCTGTGGTAAAGCTCACCTGCGCTGAGAGCACTCCTTCGAGCCCGGTTAGCATTTTTTCCAGGCGGCGGGCGTCGTTGTCGTCCGATAGGCCGCGCAGCATAAGATCAGCTTCACCACTGGCGATACCATAACCGGCGCGCTGTACCCGCGCCACCAAATCGTCCAACCCTACCAGGTTGGGGTCAAAGACCACTGTAGCGCGCTCGGAGGATAAATTGACTGCGGCGCTTTCCACCCCTTCGACCTTCTTTAAATTGCGCTCCACTGTGGTGACACAATTGGCGCAGGTCATCCCGGTTACGGGCAAGGTGAGCTGTTTAGTTTCTGCCATAAGTAAAATCCTTTACGCCCCTTGGGGTGGGTAGTTGATATCCTTGAGCGTGCTGACGATGGCGTCCTCCGTCGCCGGCGGCTCGTAGTCAATTGTTACTTTCTTGATATTGACATCCGCTTCCACTTTTTGAACGCCTTTCAAATCTTCCAGTTCGGTTTTGATGGTATGAACGCAATGGTTGCAGGAAATACCGGGGATCGTATATGTTACACGGGACATGATTAACCTCCAAAAACAGATATTGATTTGTCGCGTAAAAGAGCTGCCGGTCTTACACTTTTGAGGCGGTTTCAAAGACCTCGGTGATCTCTTGCAGGACGCGCTGCTTTTCCTTCGGGTCGCCGCTGTCCATAGCAGAAACCAGGCAGGAATTCAAGTGTGTATCAAGAATTTGCGTGCTGACTTTGTTAAGCGCTGACTGCACCGCCTGGATCTGACGGATCACGTCAATGCAGTAGGCATCCTCCTCCAGCATGCGCTGGATGCCGCGCAAATGTCCCTCGACTGTCTTCAGCCTGCGGAGAGTGTCCTGCCGGTCGTGCATCTTTTACTCCTTAGTACCCCCCCCAGGGGGGAGGGGTTATGGCCTATATCATACAGAAATAGTCCTGTTTTGTCAAGTGCGCGGAGTAGAGAACAGAAACGATTAAATGAAATTTTTTCGGTTATAATAAACACAGTTGCCCCCGTAGCTCAATGGATAGAGTGCCTGACTTCGAATCAGTAGGTTGGGGGTTCGAGTCCCTCCGGGGGCGCTGGTATTTATGGGGGTGATTTTATCGTTTTACCCCGGTATTCGGGGCTCAGGCCTGCTTGAAAAGCAGGCTTTTGTTTTTCGGGTGCAATTGGGTGCATATCATAGTGTCTTGTCATTGCGAACACGGCGCTCTTTGCCGGGTGAAGCAATCTCCGCATCATCGTGAGAAGATTGCTTCGTCGCCTGGCGGCTCCTCGCAATGACGCGATCTTCGATCAGCTCTACCAGCACCGGAGTCACGATCTCATCCATCAACTACGCCGCCTCGTCCTGCATCTCGTTGTACAGGTGACCGTAAATGTCCATGGTGATGCTGGGCTTGGAGTGCCCCAGCATCTTGGAGACGACGATCACCGGGATGCCGTGGTTGAGCATCAACGAAGCCGCCGTGTGGCGCAGATCGTGAAAACGGATGTGTTTCAGCCCTGCCGCTTTCTGAATCTCGGCATATTGCTTCCGTACGTTGCTCTGATTCAGCGGTGTGCCTGTGCTGGAAGGAAAGACCAGATCGTTTTCCTGCCAGCGATTTTTCGCCAGCGCTTTTTTCAGCTGAACCTCGCTTTGTTGAGCCCTTAGTGCTTCGAGCGTCTTCTCACCCGCCATGATCTTGCGGTCGCTGGTTGCCGTTTTGGGAGTGCTGAAGTTGCGAACTTGTTTGCCATCCCGAAGGACGCACTGTAAATTACGTTGGATGTGAATCTGCTGCGTCTCCCAGAGAATGTCTTTCCACTTCAGGGCAAACAACTCACCCTGCCGCATACCTGTCTTGAGAGCCAGGTGGATTAACACTTCCAGAGGGGTTCCCTTCGCCTGGTTCATCAATAAGATGCTTTGCTCTTCACTCAACGGGCAGTAGACTCGATGGATGCGTCGCTTCTTGGGCACCTTGGCTCCTTCACACGGGTTGAAGGTCAGGATTCTGTCATCGACTGCGTCCTGCAGCGCCTTGTGAAGAATTCGGTGGATGTAACGAATTTGCGTATCACCGACCGGGATCCTTCTCAGGTTGGTATAGAACGAATCAAACACCGAACGGTGCAGTGTGTTCAAAACCACCTCACCCAGCGCCGGCAGGATGTACTTGTGAATGATGATCTCGTAATCACAGCGGGTGGATTCTTTCAACTGCGAGGAATGGTTCTCAAACCATCCCAACATGTACTCTCCAAGTGTCTTCTCCGAATCGCGCGCTTCTTCCGCTTCCGTCATCTTCTGTTGCAGCCAGTCACGGGCTTCAGGTTTGGTGGGAAGCGTTTTGCTAATCCGCTTCCCGGATGTCAATGTCACCCAAGCCCGCCAGGTTCCATTGGGAGTCGGACGGATACTGCCCTCGTTGTGCCCGCGATGCCTGGTTTTGCTTTTTCTGGATTGCTGAGTCATTGTTTCCTCCTGTTGCGAAACATCTGGCAGCAATCCACGTTTTTCTCGATATTCATTTATTAAGGTGCGGTTGTTACAAATCATTGTAGCATCCTTTCTTGAAATTGGAACATCAGTTCTGTCTATTGCGTCCAACAATTAGGCTGTTTTGTCCTAAATTCCTGGCGATGAATTCCTCCAGATCTGCCGGCCGCACGCGCACACTGCGTCCGATCTTGACCGTTGGAATGATCCGTTGGCGCATCAACTGGTATGCATACGCGCGCGAGACATGCAGAATCTTGGCGATCTCCTCACCAGTGAGCAAATTGGTAAATTGTGTGTTTTCTTCTTCCATTCATAACCTTTCTTTTTCTATGATTGAGACCCGCCAACCATGCCACATGCTTAAGGGTTTGGCGTGGCTGGCGTATGTTTTTCATCTTTCTAATGATTTTTCCAAAAACCACCTCCTCTCTCTTATGGAAAAACAAAACGACCTGCCAAAAATTACTGGCAAGTCGCTCCAACGATAATAAGAAAGTCCAAACGATTTCAGCGACGATTAATTTGTATTGATTACTTGGTCTTATTGTACAAAGTAAAAAGGCATGATCCTAGGGGGACAAATGAATGTAATATATTCCTCTCAAAAGATTTACGATACAATTTAATCGTTAATATTTTTCATCCCAAGTATGCCTTGTGAGGAAGTATAATGGGAAAGAATATTTATCTTGTGTCTTGTGTAAAACCAAAAAGGGGATATCCGAGCCCAGCAAAAGATCTATATATTTCTGACTGGTTCAAAAAGGCAGCTCAATACACAAGTCAAAACGCAGATGAATGGTTCATACTCTCAGCAAAGTATTTCCTAATACATCCCGACGATCTGATAGAGCCATATGACCTTACCTTAAAATCTATGAGCGCTATCGAAAAGAAAGAATGGGCAATCCGAGTTTATCAAATGTTACAACCTTTGCTTTCAACCGAAGATAATATTACTTTCCTCGCTGGACAGGACTATCGAAATTATTTGATTCCATTACTGCAACACGATGGATTCACTGTGAACATACCAATGGAAGGATTACGAATTGGCGAACAAAAGAGTTGGCTTAAAAGCAAATTGGCGGGAAATTAATATGAGGAGATTTAATGACCTCACTGAATTTTATGAATTGTTAGCCAACCTTGAAAGTAATTTGGGAGGAAAACGAACTTTAGAAAATTGTGATGGCAGGATGAACTGGCCACAACGTGGAATTTATTTTTTCTTTGAAACTGGCGAAAACCGAGACCAATCCAGTGTTGGACTACGCGTTGTTAGGGTTGGCACTCATGCATTGAGGGAACACTCTAATACTACACTTTGGCACCGCCTTAAGCAACATAAAGGAAATGATAAAGGCGGTGGGGGCAACCATCGCTGCTCTATCTTCCGATCTCATATCGGATCTGCACTGATAAAAAAAGATAATTGGGCTAGTGAAATCCAGGAAACTTGGGGGATCGGGCAAAATGCACCTAGAGAGATCAGAATTCTAGAAAAGCCCCTAGAACAATCTGTCAGCCAATATATTCGAAAAATGCCTTTCCTCTGGTTGGAAGTAAATGACGAACCTGGACCTAATAGTTTGCGGGGATACATTGAAGGTAATTCAATTGCACTTTTGAGCAATTACAATTCAGCAATCGACCCCATTGATAGTCCAAGTTCTACCTGGCTTGGGTATTGGGCCAAAAGCGAAAAAGTTAGGAATTCTGGTTTGTGGAACAGTGATCATGTTATGGATACTTATGATCCTAAGTTCTTAGAAATCCTGAAACGGCAAATAGATCAATAACTGCAATATCAGACCTCTCATCTATAACTCTTTGTCATATAAATCTATCTTCAATGACAATGTCAAGGCTAAATAGAAATGTCCTATTGCTGGCAACATAGAAATGTCCTATTCGGTTGATAAAGTGTTCAGTATAGGTTTGCCATTTATCTTCTTTCCATAAGCTCTCCAGGGGTGGTTATAAGCAGGAGGACTAGGATTAGCATGAACCGACTTGGTGGACACAACAGTCCCTTGTCTTGGTCTATTTTCCATTTCTTTCAGGATAAGCAGACTGCCGTGAAACCAGGCTGAGACGACACCGGTGTGGTCAGCAGTAATTAGGACTTCCTGTTTTGCATAATAGTAAGCCGGATGA
>JADLFQ010000063.1 GCA_020845515.1 Anaerolineaceae bacterium
GTTCATCAACGGTCATTGGGTCTTGTTCGGACATCGTTGGCTCCAGTAACATTTTCTTTTGGCCTAACGATGTTATCTTAGTAACATTTTATATGGACTAACGCGCACCCTTGACAAGTCAGAAAAAAAGCCTATAATCATGCAAAATTTGAGCATATAAAAACTTTGATGAGGACGAGTAAGTAACGTATCGGCGCCCCAGAGAGCAGGACAAGGTGAGAACCTGCGCGTACAGCGAGACTAAATGGACCTCGGAGTTGCAGGGTGAACGGGAAACCAAGTAGCCTGAGCCGGAACAGCCACCGTTATCCAAGGCAAAGGGTATAAGCATAAGTCGCCGTACCCGATAAGAGTGAAGCTGGCTATCTCCCCCCGGACGCATCACCGGAGGGGTTTTTAGTTAATAAGACAGCTTAAGAGAGGTGGCACCACGGACCAAGCGTTCGTCCTCATGAGGGCGAACGCTTTTTGTTAACGAATGGAGGTGCAGAATGCACACAACATTTTTCTGACTGCTTTTTCAACAATATTCCCGCCGGGGAACACCTGCTTTTTCTACAGTCTTGGCGCAAGGGTAAACTTTTTCTAAACCGGCAATAATTGCACTAACAATATGGCGCTAAACAGTAATTTCAAATTTTTAAATATATGATGGAGGATGACATGTCTGATCAAACCCGCTTTAATTTGAGTGAGAACGATATTCCTAAATTCTGGTACAACATCAACGCCGACAATCCTGTTCCGCCCACTGCCGTTCTACACCCCGGCACAAAAGAGCCCGTAACACCCGATTTTCTCTCGGTACTATTTCCAATGGAAGTAATCCTGCAAGAAATCAGTACAGAGGCATACATTGAGATCCCGGAGCCTGTGCGCGAGATATACAAACTCTGGAGGCCCACTCCATTAATTCGTGCCCGCAATCTGGAGAAGGCTCTTGGCACACCCGCCCACATCTATTTCAAAAATGAAGGTAACTCACCTTCCGGCAGCCACAAATTAAATACTGCCGCCGCCCAGGCTTTTTACAACAAACAAGCCGGCACCAAAGCGCTGACCACCGAAACCGGCGCAGGGCAATGGGGAACAGCACTTTCCATGGCAGGACAGTTCTTTGACCTGGCTATCGAGGTATATATGGTAAAAGTCTCTTATGAGCAGAAACCTTACCGCCGATTTCTAATGGAGACCTACGGCGGCCAAGTCTATGCCAGCCCCTCAGACCGCACCCAGGTTGGCCGGGAAGCTTTGAAAAAAGACCCTAACAACCCGGGTTCGCTCGGTCTTGCCATTTCAGAAGCTGTGGAAGTTGCTGCAACTTCAAACGGCAAGAAAAAATACAGCCTGGGGTCCGTTTTGAACCACGTTCTTCTACACCAATCTGTACTTGGCGAAGAAGCACTCAAACAAATGGATCTTGCAGAAGAATACCCTGATGTCGTAATTGGTTGTGTGGGTGGCGGCTCCAACTTCTCCGGCCTAGCTTACCCATTCTTACGCGAAAATTTGCGCAATGGACAACGCACCCGCCTTCTGGCAGCAGAACCCTTCGCCACCCCTTCTCTCACACGCGGTCTTTACGCCTTCGATTATGGCGACACCGCTCAGATGGCGCCGATTGTAAAGATGCACACACTCGGCCATGATTTCATACCACCAGCCATCCATGCCGGTGGCTTACGCTATCATGGCATGGCGCCCAGCCTGAGCGCGCTGGTTGATTCTGGTCATATTGAAGCCGTAGCCGTACGTCAGATCCCCGTATTTGAGGCCGCCGTTCTCTTTGCCAGAACCGAAGGAATTTTGCCGGCGCCTGAATCGGCTCACGCCATCCGGGTGGCGATCGATGAAGCATTGAAAGCAAAAGAAACCGGAGAAAAGAAGGTCATCCTTTTCAACCTGTCCGGCCACGGACACTTTGACCTATCAGCCTATAATGCCTACAATACCGGCTCGCTTATAGATTATGAAATCTCAGAAGAGGACATCACTGCGATTTCACAGCATTTGCCTCAAGTACCAGAAACTGTAAGTTAACAAGAACGCCCGGCATACCCGGACGTCAAAAGATAATTTGTTGACCGGCAGGACATCCTCCTTGCAAAACTCTCACTCCAAAGAGAGAACCGCAGGGAAACGCTCTGCCGGTCAACACTTTTCTATTACTTTTTACGAACTGCGCTTCTCTCCCAACAAAACAACCATAATATATTGGTTTAGTTGTTGTGGCAGCATCACTGAATGTGGCCTGGAAACCTGACCAAACGTATAACATCCCAACATTGGTATATCTCCAAGCTCGGAATGCAAAGCTGTAATCAATTCATCGTCCCTTCCCGAAAATAACAATTTCCATGCGTAATCCACAAAAACAAGAGCCATCATAGGGCGCGCGCCGTTCAAAGACTCAACCGCGTGCCGCACGCTTTTCCCAGCTTCTGCAAGGCAGGCGGGAATATCTCCAGCGAGCAAATAGGCACTTTCCCCTTCCGGTATAGGCACATTTGTCCGAAAACTTCCATCCACCTCCACATGTAGCGGTGAGCGTAAAACAAGCTCATCGCTAGCAGGTGATGACCGAAAACCCAATGGATATAACCTCACCATACTGGATAATGGCAACTGCGCCCACTGCCCGGGGGTATATCCTAAAATCTGTGCGTAGGCCTCTACTGCAGGAAGACCATTCAGAGACTGAATCCACACATCTCTTGCCCTGGTTACCTCAAATTGCAAACCGGTTGGTTTCCAACCGTGGCCAAAACCAATCCCTATGTGCAGCGCGCCGCCCAAAACAACCGCAGCCATTGCTCCTGCGCCTGCCTGTGCTCCACTGATCATTCGTGGAAGCTCAATATGATAACCGCCGAAAACCTGCGCGCCGCCTACAGGGTAATCACCTATGGAAAAAGCTGAAGCAACATGATAAAAATTCCCGTTGATACCATCAGTGCACAACAGCACACCGCTGGTATCAACCATCTCTTGCAAAGTCTGGCTTAGTTGGCGTCCGACCGCCTTGCTATCGCGACTATATTCCGGATAAAAATGCGTCTGAGCTTTCATGCCTATGCCGGAAACCACCCCCACCAATACGGTATGGGAGTGCTTTCCCTCGCTGGAAAAAGGAGACGCAGCTGAGCATCCCCATATAGGCGTATTTCCTAACACCTCAATCAGTCCGCTTAACGCCTGTTGAACATCCAAGTCTTGTGAAATCACCACAACAGCCAAAACCGGTCGCGACGTTCCCAGACCGTCAAGCGCTCTTTGCGCGGCTGTTCGGGCGCACTCCCTGGCATCCAATCCCTTGCCAATTCCCAAGAATGTTCCTTTGAGCATGCACATCTCCTATTACAAACCGATAGGATTTTCTCTCAGACCGTATACTGCACAACAGCCCTATCTAACAAAGGGTTCCCAAAAAACCTTAAAATTTTAGGGGCTACTCTGACACCGGGACGGTAAAATGAAAAGTTGTCCCTTTACGAAATTCGCTCTCAAACCAAACCTTCCCACCCTGTAGTTCCACCAGGCTGCGCGTGATATTTAACCCTAAACCAGTGCCAGGAGATTCCCGGGTCTTAGAGTCTTCGGAGCGGAAAAATTTCTGAAATATTTTCTGCTGGTCATCTTCTTGAATGCCAAAACCATTATCCTTAACCCAGATGTGCAGCACTTGCGGCGTGCCATTCGGGTCCCAGTGGTTCTCGCACCTTTCCGCAGCAATGCAGATCTCGCCTTCTGGTTGGGTGTACTTGTGTGCATTACTCACAAGGTTGGTTATCACCTGTGAAATCCGTGTCCGGTCAGCCCACAGTTTCGGAAGGTTGCCAGGAATATCTAAAAGCAAATGTTGCTTCTTCTCTTCCACTTGCCGTTTGAGCGAGCGGCTAACCTCTTCGACAATTTCAGCCAGTTCCCAGGCTTTAAATTCCAGCTTCAGCCTTCCAGCCTCGATCCGTGATACATCCGCCAGATCAGATACCAAAGTTGACATCCGGTCCACATTGGAACGAATCGTGGAAAGGAAGTTTCCCTGCGCCTCATTCACAGGCCCGACTGCACCAGCGGCCAGTAATTCAGTATATCCTTTGATGGAAGTCATCGGGTTTTTTAATTCATGTGAGACAAAGGAAACAAACTCGCTCTTTGCGATGTTAGCTTGCTGTACAGCTGTGTAGAGCTGTGCATTTGATATTGCAATTGCTGCATGATCACTCAAGCGCACCAAAAAATTTAATATTTCTTCGGAATAATGTTCTTTCGCCCGACTCTCCAAAACCATCAACGCCATGGTTTTATTTTCGCGGCGTACGGGAATGATAAGCTGAATTTCGGCCTTATCCAAAAAGATCGTTTTTTGTCCATCCTGGCAATTGCCAACCAGGGGAGTCCCACTCTCAATTGCCTTGCGAAAGCCAGGAAAATCAACGAGAGGGACCATCCCCTCTTGTATTTTCAACCCCCCCTCATAACCCTGCGATTCAACAACGATGAATTGATCCTCGGCAACCACCCCGATCAAACCGGCATCTGCCCCAGACTGCCGCAGCGCCCATTCAAGTGTTATTTTTGTCGCTGTGTTTGTTTCCAAGCTTGCATTTAATTCGCGATCAATCCGCTGCATCACCGAGAGTTCCTCCACCCTGGCAGCCAAAGCCTGATCAGTCATTGTGTACAAACGCGCATTCTCAATCGCAACTGCCGCCTGGGCTGCAAAAGCCAGCAGCAAAATCTCATCATCCCTGTTAAATGGCAAGCCGTCACGCCGGTTGATCACCTCAACCACCCCAATTACACCATCTTTAAAAATAAGCGGTACAGCCAGCAAAGCCCTTGTCTGAAAACCTGTTTGTTGGTCTGTATTTGAAAACCAGGCCGTAGACTGTTGGGGAGTATTTTCAATCACAGGTAAGCGCATCCGAACGGCTTTCCCTACGATGCCGCTGCCCGGCGGTAAACGCCGGTTCACAAGATCAGATGCCACCGGCCCTACCATTTCTTTAAATACAAGCTCGTCAGTTTGTTCATCCACCAGCAGCAGGCTTCCAGCCTCGCTATCAAGAATATTAACAGCGTTCTGCAAAATGGTCTTTAACAACTCGGAAAGCTCCAGCGTCGAAGTTAACTGCCGGGTCATTTCATTCAAAGTCGTTAACTGCCTGGCACGCTGCTCGCTTTCTTGCAGTAAGCGAGCTTTTACAATCGCCCCTGCAGCCTGATCGGCAATCGCTTGAAAAAGATTAGCCTGTTCTTGGGTATAAAAAATAGAGGTATCTCGTTTTCCCAAACTCAGCGCGCCGATCGTTTCAGCATCTGTGTTCAAGGGAACTCCCATCCACGAAAAAATTACTGGTGCTGTCTCGATCATCCCATAGCGTTGCAGCTCACGGGAATAATTATCCGTAACAATCGGCTTGCCCTGCCGAATCACCTCCAATTCCAGCATCCGCGCGCCCAGCAAGGTCCGGTTTTCTTTTTCTATTAAACGTTCATTCTTTTCCACACAAAATATTTGGCTTGGGATATTTGAAACAGGGTCCATCAAGATGAGATGAAAGTCATCCGCAAAGATCACCTGGGTTGTTTGCGCATAAATTAGTTCCAGCACATCATCCAAATGCAGCGTGATATTGATGCCTTTCGCAACACGCGCCAGCGTGTTCATTTCACGAACACGGTTTTCCATATTCATCACTACTTGGGTGCGCTCTAAAGAAAGCGACAAAATATTCCCCAAATCTTCCAGGAAGCGATACTCCCGCTCAGAATAAGGCTCTCCCGTCAATTTGGCGCCAATTGAAACCCAACCCGCCAAACGCTGCTGCCCCGAAAGTGGCGCGATGACTTCGGGTTGCAAGATTTTCAACCGTACCTGATCCGAAGAAAATCGTTCCAACGCTTTTACCAACACAGCAAATGTGATCGGCTGCTTCCGATCTTGAAGAATTTTCACCAGCCCGCTGTTGTCAGAAAAGCGCACATCGCTGTTCGGCCGTCCTTTTACTGCAGGAACCGCATAATCACCATTTAACAGATCATAGATAAAAATGTGCAGAAGGGAGGGTTGCAGTACACTTTCTAACGTCTCCTGTACAAGATGCAATATGCTTTCAAGATCTACTTGTTGATTGAGTTCACTGCTGAATTTCTGAATACGTTCCTGATACGCTCGCTCGCCTTGGAAGAAAACACGGTCAATCCTCTCCTGCAGCCGGGAACGAACCGGATTAAACAGCAACGCAAGCAGGAAAAAAACCAACCCATTGACAAGAGGCCGGTTGAAACTCATCCAGTCCCCCAAAATCAACCCTATTCCGAAAATAAGCAGCGCATATCCGCCTACTGCAAAAACACCCAGCACGATATATAAAAGAACCCTGCTGGTAACTTCCCCCCCGCGAATAATCCGCCGGTCTCCGGGCTTGAAATATGAATTAATCATTTCTGGAATAGTGGGCATCTCTGCGCTCAATTATACAATCTTAGCAGACTCAAGTTGCTAACAATCATGATAGTTGTATGTCAGATGTAAGTTCGTTATACTGATGGCAAGATGTCCAAAGTTTTTGCCCCTTTTGTTCCAGCACAGAGCGACCCTTTGCATTATCCATTAGAGCGCTTCCTCCCACCCCTTCCTGTAGGGATGATCAAATCCTGGTTAAGAGCTCACCTACCGATTGGAAGTTGGGTTATAGACCCGATTGGTTCAACGCCAGCCGTACCATTAGAAGCAGCGCAGGCGGGGTATCGTATTCTCGTCGCTAGCAATAACCCTATCCTCAGTTTTATGCTGGAGATTTTAGCTGCCGCGCCGAAAAAAACCGATTTTTTAGCTGCTCTGGCGGAGTTGGGAAGTTCGCGTCGGGGAGATGAGCGGTTGGAGCAGTACTTTCAAGAAATGTATCGGACAACTTGCAGCAATTGCGGGCAGGATATTCAACCATCGGCTTATCTCTGGCGGCGTGAAGAAAAAACCCCCTTTGCCCGTTTCTACCATTGCCCACATTGCGGCGACCAGGGCGAAAGAAAAATTACTGAAAGTGATATTCGCCGTCTAGACCTCATAGGCAAGGATGCCCTGCACAGATCGCGTGCCATTGAACGTATCCGCGTAGGCACTGATCCGGTCGAACCCGCAGCAGAAGAGGCCATCCAGGCTTACTTGCCCCGCCCATTGGACTTTTTATTTACAGTTATCAATCGCCTTGAGGGGCTGCCGCTCACAATAGAGCGAAGGAATTTGCTCACAGCCCTGGTATTAAGCGCATGTGATGAAGGTTCAGCATTGTGGAACTGGCCAAACGCACGCAGCCGGCCCAAACAATTGAATATTCCACCGCAATTTCGGGAAAATAATCTTTGGCTGGCTTTCGAAGATGCGATTACCTCCTGGACGGCTCAGACAATTCCACTCCCTTTAACTCACTGGCCCCAGCTTCCTCCCGAAGCCGGCGGTATTTGCTTGTTCCCCGGCAGGCTAAAGTCTCTCGAGGCACTCCCAAGTGGGATGGACCTTCGCGCTGCGGTTGCAGCCCTCCCAAGGCCTAACCAGGCTTTTTGGACTTTATGTGCAGTGTGGTCAGGCTGGATCTGGGGCAAAGAGGCTGTTCTCCCACTTCGGAAAGCCTTGGAGCGCCGTCGGTATGACTGGAATTGGCATACAACCGCTCTACACAACTCATTCACTGCCCTTTACCAGCGGGTGCCCGCAAACCTCCCCTTTTTTGGTGTCCTCACGGAACTCGTCCCGGGTTTTCTCACGGCTTCCATCGCCAGCGCAGACTCGGCTGGTTTTCAACTCAAAGCCCTTTCTCTCCTTGAAGATGAGGAAACCGCACAAATTCACTGGCGGAGCCTTTCATTCCTCCCTCCTCAAAGACCTCAAAAGGAGGGTTTGGAGCCATTTTACAAAAAATCTATCACTGTGGAATTGCAGGAGCGTAACCAACCTGCAGATTATTTGTCTCTTCTGGCGGTCTCTTTAGGAGAACTGTCGCAGGCAGACTTGCTCCCTGGTTTCCGCTCACAAATCGAATCCAATCTATCCAGCCGCTTGCAGCAGCCTTTTGAGCGTTTGTTAAACGACAACGAGTTTTTAATTCATTATCATGGCCAGCTTCAGTCAACAGAAGCTGGAAGTTGGTGGCTGCGAAACCCCCCTCCTGCCGAAAACCCCCCTCTTTTAGACCAGGTTGAGGTAGAGGTAGTCCGTCTGCTCCAAAAAAATAAGGTCATCTCAGAGAGGGAAATTCAGTCTGTCTTGTATCCTCTCTTTCCTGGAGTGAGAACTCCGCCAACCGCACTAATCCAACTATGCCTTGAATCGTATGCAGAGCCTTCTCCGGATAGCCCGTGCGGTTGGCAGCTCCGCCCCACCGAATTTGCAGCTCGCCGCCGCAGTGATATTCAGGAAATGGCATCTATCATCCAAAACCTTGCCAGGAGATTTGGGCTCACCTGCCAGGGAGAAGAGGCATTGGAATGGAGAAATGAGGCGGGGGAGGTAACCTTTCGTTTTGAAGTCTTCGCATCCAGCATCATCAGCCGTTACATCCTTACGCTCCGGCCGGAGAAGGAAACCCCTCATATTCTAGTACTGCCAGGAAGCCGCTCTTCGTTACTTGCTTACAAATTACAACGAGATCCGCGACTCGCTGCTGCAGTGCAGACAGGGTGGTACTTCCTTAAATTTCGGCATCTGCGGCAAATCGGTGAGCGTGAAACCTTGACACACAGCGATTTCCTTAATTTGCTCAGCCAGGACCCTCCCCTTGGCGACGAACCCAAACAAATGACTTTTCTTTAACCCGCTGCCGGAAAAGCTCTGCACATTGGTGTTATCACGATGGCGGCCATGCAAGCTAAAAGGATTCCGTTGGGAGAGCGGCAGAAGATTAAGCCGGTAATGCGGCATAGAATATTAAAAGTGCTGGTGAATGTGGGCGCGCCAGAGGAGTACTCAGGGGTTGAGTAGCCAGCGGTAGGAGAAAACTGGAACCTGCGAAGAAGTGCACACTGTTCGTGTGATTTTGTTCACTTGGATATTATCCCTAATTATGCAATAACCTAATCATGGTGGTTTAGCATTTCTACCCCCAATATTAAATCAATTAAAAAGGAGGGAGCATGTCTGATAAACCTGCAGTTGAAGGGTCGAAGGAGGGTGTTGAGCAATTCGGCTACAAACAAGAACTTCGTCGCTATCTGTCATTTTGGGACTTACTCGCATACGGTTTGGTATTCATGGTGCCTATCGCCCCAATGGGGATCTATGGGGTGGTCGCCAACATCAGTCATGGGATGGTACCGCTCACCTATCTCATCGGGGCGGTGGCAATGGTATTTACCGCATTGAGCTACTGGCGAATGGCACAGGCGTTTCCAATCGCTGGTTCTGTATATTCTTATACACAGCGCGGTATGAATCCGCACATCGGCTTCCTTGCAGGCTGGTTAATTCTGTTGGACTACATTTTGGTACCAGCCCTGGTTTACCTTGTAGCAGGTTTGTGGCTTACCGCCGAAATAACAGCGATTCCGTTCTGGGGATGGATTCTTATTTTCATTGTCATTAACACGATCCTGAACTACTTCGGGATTGAAATCATGGCAAAAGCCCTCTGGGTTATGCTGGGGATCGAGTTACTGGCATTTGTTGCTTTCACCATCGCTGCGATCATTGCTGTAGCAAATGGAGCAGGTGCGGGCAGCTTCACCCTGGCACCCTTCTTCAATGCGGACAAGTTTAGTTGGGACATGGTGTTTGCAGCAACCTCGGTCGCGGTACTGAGTTTCCTTGGATTCGATGCCATCAGCACCCTGGCAGAGGAAACCAAGAACCCAAGGAAGATGATCGGCAAGTCAATGGTTGCCGCGCTGGCCTTGCTGGCCGTACTCTTCATGGCGCAGACTTGGCTGGCAGGCTTGGTATGGCCGGATTACACCACCTTCCCGAACGTGGATGTGGCCTTCTTCTACATTGCCCAGGAAGCCGGTGGGACTCTGGTGAGGTTGTTGTGTCTGATCGGTACCGTATTGGCTTGGGGTTTTGGCGATGGCATTGCCGCTCAAGCAGCCGTATCCAGATTAATCTACGGTATGTCACGCGATGAACAACTTCCAAAATTCCTATCAAAAATCAATCCCAAAACCCAATCGCCGTTCGTAGCCATTGTCCTGGTGGCGTTGATCACGTTCCCCATCTCTATTATCCTGCCATTGGATATCATCAGTTCACTGGTCAACTTTGGAGCGCTCACTGCCTTTATCATCCTGCATCTCACAGTGATCTATCATTATGTCATCAAAGAGAAACGCAGGACTACCAAGGATATCCTGACCTATTGTGTTTTACCCATAATTGGATTGGTAATCATCGGTTTTGTCTGGTTCGGGTTGGCTACAGAGGCAAAAACCCTCGGATTCATCTGGCTTGGAATAGGAGTCATCTACGCGGCAATCATTACCAAGGGATTCAAGAAAATCCCGCCTGCCTTGCAGGTGTAAGCCCGCCAGGTTAATCCTTGACACATGCCCGGTACAGGCATATGAGTAATCCGATAACGGAGGTGGTATGAATAAAGTTACTCGTGACCATGTGTTTTTTGCTTTTGAACCTAGTTTGGAGCCGGTCCTGCAGGTAATACAGGGCGAGGAAATCCTTCTGGAAACCCACGACTGCTTCCAGGGGCAGCTCAAATCCGAGTCTGACCTCATTGATGCGCTGGATTGGGATCATGTCAATCCAGCCACCGGTCCTGTTTTTATCGAGGGCGTTAAACCAGGGGATGTCATTAAAATAGACCTGCTTGAAGTTAAGGTCGCGCCGCGCTCCACTATGGTGACCGTCCCCGGAGAAGGGGTGCTTGGCGACCTGATCACAGAGATGGAAACCGCCATCCTGGCATACGATGGCGAGAAGGTGACCTTCAAGAATAAGGTGGAAATCCCTGCCAGGCCGATGATTGGGGTGATCGGCGTGGCCCCTGCCAGTGGAAAGGTGCCTAATGGAACACCCGGGCCGCACGGTGGAAATATGGACTGCACGCAGATTGGCCAAGGCGCAAGTATTTACTTTACCGCTGGTGTTGAGGGAGGCCTTTTCGGCTGTGGAGACATGCACGCCGTCATGGGCGACGGCGAGATCGTCGTTTGTGGAGCGGAAACACCCGGTGAGGTCCGTTTGAAAGCCCGGGTAGTGCCGATGAAGGGGCTGCCGACGCCTTTCTTGGAGACGAAGGATATGGTAGCAGTCATCCATTCATCCCCCACAGCGGACGAAGCAGCCAGTGAAGCAACCCACCGCATGGCCCAATTCCTCACCGATTTTGTAAAGATCCCGCTCAATGACGCCGGCATGTTGATGAGCCTGGTAGGCGAACTGAAATTCTGTCAGGTGGTGGATCCGGAAAAGACCATCCGGTTTGAATTTCCGAAGTATGTGCTGGAAAAGTACGGATTTCGGATGCCGGAATAAAAACAGCAATTTTAAACAGGTTGAATAATCCATTTTCAACCTCAGCACGGAGAGTAAAATCAGCCCCTCGTCTATGCGAGGGGTTGATTTCTGCCGGGAAGAGGGGGAGTAGGGTGCAGCGCTGCCAGCGCAAAACTTGCGGCAAGACGTTCACTGAAACCAAAAGAACGATCTTCTGCCACAAGCACGCCAAAGAAGAACATATCCTGGAGGTTTTGGCGCTGCTGACCGAGCAGTCCGAGCGCTTATTCGACCTTCAGGCTGTTGCGCAACGCGAGAATCAGCCAATCGCCGCCGCCCGCGCACCCCGTAATGCCTCAATAGAAAATATTACTTTAGAGTAATCGTTACCTCAAATAAAAATGTTACTAAACAATCTTCCATAACAAAGCCACCTTAGTATCAATGCTGGTTCTCAATTCCACTGGGTTCAAA
>JADLFQ010000064.1 GCA_020845515.1 Anaerolineaceae bacterium
AAGAAGCCATCTTGCGCATTTCAAACAGGTAATCTTGAAACAAGGCTGTGAATTCTTCTTGTTGCTTAGGCTCCTGATACAGTTCGAGCGGCCCATCGGTCAACGCGGCCACAGGCAGAGTTTCTCTCGCCGCCATTTCCACCAGATTCCGGCGCTCATCCAAATCGCGCCATAATGCAATTAAATCTTCGTTTATCGGTTTCCCGTGTGCTTCCAGGTCGTCCCCGTACAGCAAACGGCTGTTGATAATTTCCGTCGGCGGATTTGCCGCATCACCGCCCGTTTCCATGCGGAATATACCGGTGTTAATGACTCCAAACTCAACACGATCGTGCCGGCTGGGTACGATTTGAGAGCCATCGGCTGCCATGACTACAACCGCGCCGCCCACCGCAGGGGAAGGGAAAGTGCAGTGCAAAGCATCAGAAAAAGGTACGGCACAGCGTAGAGCCGCATTTTTTTCCAAGGCTTTTTCCACGCGCGCCGTTAATCCTTTAATATCTTCACAGCATGCCTCAAACAACCCCCTGGCTTGACCTTTTCGTTGATTTAATTCAGACAATCTCAAGCCTGCTTGCTTGCTTTTCTCCCTCACTTGTAGTTGGGTTTGCAAAAGGTCAACTGGCATATACACCTGTGTGCTTGTACGAACATTTGTTTCGTATTTAAGTATAACATGATCAAAATTACCGTGTCGTAAAAGCCTTGACAGTAAAAGCCTTAACCAACGGGCAATTCAGAGTATGGGTTTAAAAAGCTAAGAGTTTTTTCGGAGACACAAGTTACACTACCGGATTAAAAAAAGTCTGGCGGGCAATTACAGCACACCCGCCAGGCTGATATTGGATACAGAAAATGCTATGGGGCGGAAGTTGAAACCGAATCGAACTCCACATCCACAATGCCTTGGCTAAAGGACATGGCAGCTATGCCCACCGTACCGTTAGAAAGAACGTTATCACGGATAGGATCCTTGCCATTTACAGGAAGTTGTTCAATGCCATTAATGAAAAGGCGAATTTCATCCCCTGCACACATAAGCCCCAAAGCATTTGTATCAAGGCCGGCCTTGATGTCATACGTACTGATGCGTTCGCGGTCTTTAAGCAGATTCACATAGGGCACTTTGTTGCGCTCGCGCAGCATAAAATCAAAACGGTAAGCTTCGTATGTCCCGGCAAATCTCCCCATTGTGTGAATACGAAATTCATAAAATCCTTTATCCGACCCGCGGCAGAAGAGTGCAATTCCGTTCTCCCCACCCTTGATCGTCTCTACCACTGTTTCGACATATACATCATCATAGGTCACCGCGACATTTTCCACATACGCATAGGTTTCGGCGTTTGGAAGTTCAAACTTCAACCGGTCGCCAAAGGTGTCTACATATTCTTTTTTGGTATCACCGGCAATCACAAACGGCGTCCAATCAGATAAATCTCCATCAAACTCTTCAAAAAAATAACCGCCGGTCTCTTCTTCCACAGGCTCCGTTGGCGATACAGCCTCGGTCGGTTCCTCCTGGGGGGTTTCCGCAGGTTCCTCAGTCGGAGGGGATGGCGGCAGGTCGGTGGGCTCCAAAACCGCTTTTTCAGGCGTAGGTTCGGCTGTAGGAAGGGCTGGGCTGCCGGTTAGCGCGCATGCCATCGTCACCAGCATCAGCAACAGAATTGGAACCAGGATCTTTTTCATTCTCTTTCTCCTCGAAATGAATTGTCGGGACAACAGTTCTTTCTGCGTAAGGTCTGAATATCTCCGTTTGTAAAATAGCCCTTAAGTTTTCTCGGGTACCTACAGCCAGGAGAGACAGGGCAACTACACAATCACACTACCAGTTTCAATCCTGTCGTGCAATAACTATAATGAAAACCCTGAAGAAAGTCAAGAAACAATTATAAACATGTTATTTTTCAACAAATGGATCGTGGCACGGATTCGTACCACACCATATACACGCGGGGGTTTCAAACAAATTGCACTGCACGGCTCTTGAACAACGGTGGCTGAGAATGCGCGGTGGCTGCTCCGGCAGCCATTCAGCCGGATACACCACTTCGGCATGCAGGGAGACCTCCTGCCGGGTGTGGTTGCAATAGCGCACTTTGACCACCTTCCAGGTTTTTACTGCCATAACAGACCTCCCAAATATAAACTGTCTTTTCTCTGGTTTTATTTACGCTCGAACCGAAACATCTGGCCGCTGCGATGATCCAGCAGGTAGATTTCACCGGCCTCATCCTGCCCAAACGAACTGATTAACGCACCGGTTTCTGCAATGTGCTGTATCTGCCAGTTTCCCTGCCCATCGCGCAGCAATCCCCAGACTGTACCGCGGCAGTAATCACCAAAGAGGTAAACGCCCTGCCACTCCGGCAGCGCACGGCCGCGATAAACTGCGCCGCCCGTCACAGAGCACCCCTGGCTATGATCGTATTCGTAGATAGGCTCCACCAGCATTAAACCCTCCGGAGGCGTTCCTTGATATGGATGAGCGCCCTCGCGATAACTCCATCCCAGGTTGGCTCCACCAGGGCTTCCGGCAGGGATGAAGTCAATCTCCTCCCACTGATTCTGCCCCACGTCGGCGATGTACTGGTCCCCATTCGCGCGGTCAAAAGAAATCTGCCATGGATTGCGCAAGCCATACGCCCAAATCTCCGGCCTCCCTCCCCCGCTCACAAATGGATTATCACCAGGGATGCGATAGCCTTCCTCCTGGTTCACATCAATACGCAGCAGTTTGCCCAGCAAGGTCTCCAGGGATTGCCCGTTGCCTTGTGGATCGCCCCCCGAGCCGCCGTCGCCCAGACCGATGTACAGGTATCCCTCCGGCCCAAAGGTCAACACACCGCCATTGTGGTTTGCGTAGGGCTGCTTTACATGCAGCAGAACTTCTTCACTCTCTGCATCTCCCCGGTCAGAATCCGCCAAAAGGTGGTATCGGGCAATGACCGTATCCCCGCCAAAATCAGTATAGTTAAGATAAAAAGTACCATCTACGTTAAAACTTGGCGAGAAAGCCAGCCCGAGCAAGCCCTGCTCATTACCCGCCGAGCCAACCCGGCCGCGGATATCCAGGAACGGATCAGGCAGAAGGGTTCCGTTTTTAAGAACAAGGATACGTCCGGCCTGTTCGAGTAAAAACAACCGCCCGCTGCCATCCCCTGCCGCTACCAGGCCGCTTGGTCTTGTCAGGCCGCCAACTACGGGCGCCCAGTGATAGGCAGCCGGATCAGGAAACGTCACCGGAGCCGCCGCTTGCAGTGTCGCTTGTGGTGTCTCTTGCGTAGGACTCGCGGGGAGTGTTGCAATGACCGCAGGTTCTTCTTTCTCTATCGGCTGCACAATGGTAGTGGGCGTTGGGGGACTTTCCGGAAGGGCGGTGGAATTTGGTTTGCAGGAGGCAAGCAAACTCACCAGGGCAACCGCTCCTATAAAACCGGACAAATTCCTTATTCCTTTGATGAGAGGAGTAGACTTTTTCATCAACAGCAATTCCATTATTCAATTTCCAGGTGGGTTGTTCTCCGCTCCCTTCTCTTCGGAAAACTCTCCATCAATCACATCCTCTGGCGGAATGTAGCTGCTCCCATCCGATGGCAGGGCGCTGCGAAGTTTTTTCATGTGCTCTGTGACGATCTCGTCAGGGCAGAGTTCCACAAAAAGATAGGTGGCCAGCCAGATGACAAATGCATCATCCAGCGGCGTTGCCAGGATGGGCCCCAAGATAAGTTCAGGAAAGACCAGATACATTAAAGAACCAAAAGGCAGCAGCTTAAGGAACGGGCTAACCCGCCGGTCTCCCATCAATTTGAGAATTAATTTTATTCTTAGTCCCAGGTCTTGAAATACACCGCCGCTGGCGGGTATCAGGCTATGCGATTTCTGTTCAGTCATCCATTTCTCCTTAGCTTCCAGCAGGTTGCCGGAGGTATAGACTACAACTATTCACCTTTGATTATTATACCGCCTTCTCCAAACCCCTTTTTAATTTAATTTTGGCACATTATTTGGTGCTGACTCCCCCACATTGGTGTGCTATTACTTATTGCATTGCAGAGTCCCTTCCTGTATAATGGGACTTGTGAGGAAAACAAAAGGGGCATGAAGGCAATAAAAATAGCCATTCCGTTTCTCCTGTTAGGTTTAATCCTGACGGTTTTGCCGGGAGCAGCTTTGGCGCAAGCCGAAGATCCGCTGTACTTTGAAGAAACCGGGCATACCGTTCAAGGGGAGTTTTTGCGATTCTACCAGAGTGCAAGCGACCCGCTGTTGCTTTTCGGCTATCCCATCACCGATGAAATCGTTGACCCCACCAACATGCAAACCAGTCAATATTTTCAGCGCGTGCGGCTTGATCTGGTAAATTCTCCCTCCGGCATACAGGTTAAACTGGCGCCGCTCGGCGAGATTTTGCATAAAGCCGGTACACCGGAAGTGCCCATCTCTAAAAACAGCCCTGTATGCCGGCTTTTCAGCACCGGGCACACGGTTTGTTACGCTTTCCTGCAATTTTATGACCGCTTTAACGGCGAGGTTTTCTTCGGCAAGCCAATTTCCGAGGTGGAGCAGGAAGGCAACCGCTACGTGCAGTACTTTGAATTCGTGCGCATGGAATGGAGACCCGAACTTCCTCAAGGACAGCGGGTGGCGTTGGCCGATCTCGGAAAGGTCTATTATGACTACCGCATTGGCCTGCAGGAATTTACCCGGCCGGATCCCGCCATCATCAACCACAGCATTCAAGATATTGTTGTCAGAGCCTTTGTCAACCGCGCGCTGGCCGCTGCCAACGCCCCACAAGACTTGTATATCATTGCCCAGGATCAATACCTTCAACCGGTGGAAGGCGCGTCGGTGAACATCGCCGTCCTGCTCCCCAATGGCCGGCAGGAGCTTTACCGGGCGCCTCTCACCGACCGCGATGGCATCAGCCACCTGACCTTTCAGGTGAATGATTTGCCAGTTCGCGAGATTGTGCAGGTCAACGTGATTGTGGAATACCAGGGGCAAACATCCAACACTTCAACCTGGTTCCGCATCTGGTGGTAGTGTTCTAAAGCAGCGATTACAAAAACGGGCCGCCGAACAGGCGGTTTTTTCTACTCTTCACCAAAAGCGCGCGATTTTCCCCCCGCGGCAACCTCTTCCTCGGCAGGGTTGCCCTTAAAAAAGCGCCGGTAAAATGTCTCTATCTGCGCACGCACCAGGCTAATCTCCGCCCGGCTGGAGATCAGCTCCAGATTCAGTTCGGCTGCACGCGTGCGCAAGGCCGGATCCTCCAATGCGAGGATGACTGCTGCGGCTAGAGATTCAGGCCGTGAGGCTTCCACCAGCAGGCCATTTGCTCCCGGCGTAATCCACTCCCGCAGTGAATCAAGGTCTCCGGCTACCGGGAAGCAGCCACATGCCATCGCCTCCAGTAAAGAGTTGGGGGTGCCATCATGTTCGCTAATGGATACTGACAGCTCACAGCGCGAGAAGAGACTCCAAAGCCGGGGCTGCGGCAAAGTTGGCAGCAGGTGAACCGATTTCTGAATGCGAAGCCGTTCAACCCAGTAAAGAGCCTCCGGCTGGTTTTCCATCGCAGGGCAGATGAAGTGGACATCCGGCTTGCGCTCCAAAATGAGCGGAATCGCTTGAAAAAAGGTGTCATTGCGTACGTAGCCGGGTCGAAGTCCGCGCGGGTTGATAACCAGTGGTACCCCCTCCGGACAGGTGTACAGCCCTGGTTCCTCCTGCACAACATTCAAGTTGTGTATCTCACGCAAATCAATACCGCCGCCGCCTGGAACAACAAGCATGGGGCGTTGCGCCGGAAATCCCCAACTCTTCGCCAAACGGATATCCCGCTGTGCGTCCGCAAGCAGACCGTCGGCGCGGCGAAGTGTGCGCTGTGTAAAGGCGCGCATCAGCCTGGAGCCATTGGCATGCAGGGTAAAATCGTTTCCCCAAATCGAGACGAGCATCGGAATCCCCGCAGGAGTATAAGATGCCAGCATCCCTTCAAAAGGGATGCGCAGCGCGTGAACTATGTCCGGTTGCACAGCGTTCACCAGAGAGCGAAACCGGCGCGCATAAAAAAGCAGGCTTAGCGGCCCTAACCGGTAGCGCAGCGCGAGGAGCGGCATCCACACCTTGCCCGCCACCTTACGCCAACGCCCCGTATTTGCAGTCACGTTTTTTCCCCCCGCCTGGCCGCCAGCCATCTTTGAGAAAGCAACCGGCAAAAGAAAAGTTTCACGAACATCTTGTACTGGCGTACAAGGAAATGTGGACACCACGGTCACTTCATGTTGCAGGGCGCGCAAGCCGGCAATCCACCGTCGGGTGATCGGGCTGCGCCCATCCGCTACAAGAAGCACATGCATCACACCCTCCTCATGACAAAGTTGAGCGCGGTTTTAAAGATATCAACCATATATTCCAGGTTGATCTCATCCGATACAATTTCATAAGAGCGTTTTCCCATCTCCCGCAATCTGGAAGGGCTTGCCAGAGCCTGAGTCAGGATTTTCGTTAATGCCTGTAGATCGCCAGGCGGGAGCACCCAACCGTTTTCCGGGCGCACGAGCTCTGTCTGGGTACCATCCGCTTCTCCTACCACAACCGGCAGCCCATAAGCCATCGCCTCTTGTACCGCCAACCCGCCCGTTCCGGGCAGCACAAACAGATCTGCCTGTCGAAAAACAGCCGCCAGTGCATCACCGTAACAAGCTCCCCAAAAACGGGTTTCGGGGTATCGCTGCTTTGCCAGCGCCTCCAGGCTTGCTTGCTGCGGTCCCGCGCCCACAACCCACAACTGCGGCTGCAACTCCGCTGGAAGTACGGCACACGCCTCGATCAACAGGTCTACGCGTTTGCGCGCCTGTAAACGCCCGACAAACAAGACCACCGCCTTTTGGAAAAAATCAAGAGGGCGTTCCGGCAAAGGCCAGGCAGGACGCGGCGCGGCAGCGTTGGGAGCGATAAAAATTCGTTCCTGCGGAAAGCCCACCCGGTGATATTCCTCGGCGCCCTTACTGCTGTAGGTGATCATGGCATCGAAATTGGACAAAAAATTACGGCGGAGGTGGTCCCGCCATTTTGAAAGAGCCCCGTTGTTCATCGGTGCGCCAAGCCCCCACCCCACGACGGGGCGGCCGCGCGTGGTCATCCAACGAGCCATCCGGGGGACATGCAGATAACGGGGGTTGGCTTCCAGAATCAGCGCATCCGGCTGCCAATCTGCCAGCCACCGGCGCCACCCGATCTGCCAGCACAGATAGTACCGGCCATGAAACAGGTGCACGTTCCGGGCAGGCCATAGCCGGGCGGCTTCCATCTTTTCTTCAACTGCAATCATTTCTTCTGGGCGCGGTTGACCGGTAAAAAGGCCCAGCCCGCCCTCGCACAATCTGGCGAGCGCATCAAAAAACGGCGAGCGATACACAGGTAGTACGCGTTGTTGCAGTCCAAGGCGAATCGGCAGCAGGCTCATACGCTTACGTTCACCACAGAACCCGCAGCAGTCTTTTCCACTTCAATTCTGGCGGGAAAGGTATCTTTCAATTCCTCCAGATGCGTAATCACCAGCACTTTTGCAAAATCACCACGAACCAGATTGATCGCCTCGATCAGGCGCTGGCGGCCTTCTGCATCCTGGCTGCCGAAACCCTCATCAATCACCAAGGTTTGTAAACGGGCGCCAGCACGCTGCGCCAGCACGCGCGACAAGGCTAAACGGATCGCAAAATTAATCCTGAAAGCCTCGCCTCCGGAAAACAATTCATATTCCCGGTCACCAGCCGCATCGCTAATCAGAATATCGAGCGTTTCCTTTTTATCTTCCCGGTTCTTGTCCTTGTAATCTTTTTGTGTGGCAAACCGTACTGACATCACTCCCGCTGACAACCGCTCCAGGATCTCATTCGCCTGTATTTCGATCTCCGGCAAGGCTTGCTCAATCAACAATGCCGGGACGCCGTCTTTCCCTAACGCCCGTTCCAGCGTCTTCAGCCGCGCAATCTGGAGCAAAATTTCTTCACGCTGCCGGGCAAACTGCTCGCGCCGTTCCCGTTGCTGCGGAAGAATCTCCACTTTCTGTAACGCTCCCCCCACCTCCAGCCGCAGCATATTCTCACGCTCTTTTACATCGTAATAAGCCGACTCAACTTGCTGAACCTCCGGCAGGCTGTCCGCATCTTCTTCATATTTCTTCAGATTTTGGCGGTAGTTTTCTTCCATCGCCAAACATGACGTTTGATCTTCATCCACCTGTTTCTCAAGCGCGGTGATTTCTCTTAACAAAGGTTCCAGCGCGGCACGAGCCGTCTCCAGTTGGTGAAATTGCGCCTCAAAAACGCGCGCTTGCTGTTCCGTCCGGCGCGCCTGGTCATGTGCAGAAACATCGTACCCCAGTTCTTTTAAGGAATCGTCAATCTTTCCAAGGGCTTCACGAGCCTCTCCGCAATAGGTCTCTTCCGCCAGCAGCTTTTCAACCTCTTGCAGTTGCACCGCGCCGCTCGTTTGCCAGGTTTGTTGTGCGCTCCGAATTTGCTGCTGCCGTGCATGGTGCTGATCCACAAGCCGCTGCTGTTGCAGCAATTCATCCTCAGCATGTGCAAGGTCTGCCAGCTCTCTGCTGACGCGCGCAAGATTATCTTCATACAGTTCCGTCTGTTCACGATTGTAACTGTAACGCTGACGCATTTCATCGCGCTCAGAAATTAAAGAAACAATCAACCGGTCGCGGTCTTCCATGCCCAGAGGCTGTTCACATAAGGGACATTCTGCGCCGCCGGTTTGTTCAAGCTGCGCGATTCGCTCATTCAGGTCTTTTCCCTCTTTGCTCAGGTTCTTGTTTTCCACCTTGAGCGCCGCTCCGGCTTCACGAATCGTAATGACCTCTTTTTCCAATTCTTTTTGCCGGCCAACCTGTTCCTTCAAACCAGCGAGAACTGATTCGGCCTGCACAATCTCTTTTTGTAATTCCGTCAGGCTTTCCACCAGTTTATTCAGTTCGCTTCCCTGGCTGCGCAGGGTCTGGCGCTGCTGATCAAGGCGCGATCTTTTTGCTTCAATTTGAAGAAGCAGATCTTGGCGCTGCCCTTCAGCTTCGCGGAAATTAGCCGCCAGTTCATCCCATCTCTCAAGCGCCTTACGGGTATCCTGCCAGCCACGATATCCCGCTTCGATTTCTGCAGCTTTCTCCATTCGCTGGTGAAAAATCTCCGCCTCTGCGTGCCGGTCTTTCAGATCATTCGAACGCTGTTGTAAACGATTCCGTGTCGTGGCAAACTCATTTTCCTGGTAGGTTAGCATCCGCTTTTGCCCGGCAAGGCTTTCTTCCAACTTTCTCACATAAGACAATTCATTCTCTTTGGCGTGCCGCAATTCAGCCAGCTTTTTCAACTCCGCTTGCAGGTGTTCAAAACGCTGCCGGCGTTCTTCTTCTTGCGCGAGTTCCAAATCAATTTCGGCAATCGCACCATCAATTACTGCCAGCCCGGCCTCCTCTTTCTTTCGACGCTCTGCAGTTCTGGCTTGGTAAACCTCCCAGGCTTCCAGGCCCAAAACACTCCCCAGAATGCGTTTTCGTTCGCCAGGGCGCTGTTGAGCAAACTGGTCTGCCTTCCCCTGCAAGAAAAAAGAGGCGTTGATAAATGTGTCATAATCCATCCGCAACGTGCTGCGAATGCGCTCCTCAGTCTCGCGCAGCGCTCGTTCGCTCAACGGCCGCCAGGATGCACTGCTGTCTTGCATGTAGAACTCCAGCACCGCAGGTTTATCGCGTGCCTTGCTGCGTTGCACCTTGTAAAGCATGCCCTCATACTCAAACTCAAGAATAATCTCTGCGGCTTTGGAATGGCTGTTGATGACGGTATCATCCCGACGGCGCGCCTGCCCAAACAACACCCAGGTGATCGCATCCAGCAGAGAGGATTTGCCCGACCCATTCGCGCCGGAAATACATGCCAGCTCAAACTCACGAAAATCCAGGACTACTGGATCACGATAAGATAGAAAACCTGAAATATGCAGAAGTACTGGAATCATCTCGACCCAAAGGAGGCGCTGTTCGCCTTGCCGGTAGTTGTTGGTGGCGTTTTATTTAGTGAGGTGACTAAAATTTTATCCACACGGCGACCATCCATATCCACAACCTCAAATCGAAAGCCCTCCCAATCTAAAAACTGGCCCGGTTCCGGAATCATCCCCAACATGCTCATCAGCATACCGTTCACCGTCTGGTATCCGAGCCGCTCCTGCTCCGGAAGCTCATCAAGGTCAAGCAGTTCTTTTAATTCATCCACCCGTAGCAAGCCATCAAAAAGCCAGGAACCGTCGGCGCGCTGCACAGCCGGATGCTCCATTTCCTGTCCGGCATCAGGGATATCTCCCACAAAAGCCGTGAGGATGTCTTGCGGGGTCACCATCCCGATCACGCCGCCGAACTCATCAATGACAAGCGCAACCGGCACACCAGAGCGCTTGACTTCCTCCAGCACCTTGGGAGCGGGCATGCTCTCCGGCGCATAGAGGGGCTGTTTGAGAAGCGTTCTGATATCAATTTCCTCGCCTTTCCACACCGCGCCGAGCAAATCCTTCACTGATAATATCCCCAGGACATTGTCCAGGCTCCCGTGTGCAACCGGAAAGACAGTGTGCTGACTTTCGATGATCTCGCTCAACAGTTCGTCAAAGGGCTCTTCCACATCCAGCCAGACAATATCAAGGCGCGAGGTCATAATCGCGTCGACTGTGCGGTCAGTAAAACGGAAGACACTCTCAACGATGTTTTGTTCCACCTCTTGCAAAACGCCCGAAAGCGTACCCTGCTCAAGCATCACACGGATCTCTTCTTCGGTCACCACCGGTTCCAAGGTTGACGAAATACCTGACACTTTAACGCCCAGGTCTGTCGAGCGGCCCAACAACCAGACAATCGGACGCATCACCCAGGAAAGCGCTTGCATCGGGCGTGCCATGATCAGGGCAGTTCGCTCCGGGTTTGCCAACGCCAACCGCTTGGGAATCAGTTCACCAATTACAAGGGAAAAATAAGTAATCGGAATAACCACCAGGACGAGAGATAACTCACGGCTGTAAGCCGCCAGCATACCGGCTTTCACCAAAACGTCCTGTAATTCTTTCGTCAGCGTTGCGCCGCCCAACGCGCCGGAAAACACCCCTATCAAGGTGATGCCAATTTGAACAGTGGAGAGCAATTGGTTCGGGTTTTCCACCAAGCGCAGCGCGGCGTGAGCGCGTTTGTCGCCATCTTCGGCGTGCTGCTGCAGGCGCACTTTTCGCGCCGAAATAAGCGCCAACTCCGACATGGCAAACAAACCATTTAAAATGATGAGAAAAAAAATCAGGATAATTTCCCAAAAGGTTGGGCTCATGCGTCTTGTTTGTTCCCCCCACCGGCTTCATCTTCCAGCAGCACTTCTACTGCCAGCTTTTGAAGCACTTCAGTTTCTTTAGCACTGGTATTAATGGTTTTCCAGTATAGCGCCAGTAACTCGATGGGCGCCAAACTGTTAATGGTTTGATCGTTAGGAAGGCGCAAGCGGGCTTCCAATAGCGGCCGGCGCACCAAGTGGAGTTCAAAGGCCGGTTCAGCATACTGCCTTAGCACAGCCTCATCCAGCGCCGCATCCATCGAGCGGGGGTATTCGATAATTAACCGGACAAAGGCATCTTGCATATCCTGTGGAGAAGGCAAAGCCGCCAGTGCCTCGTTCATAAAAGTTTCCCCTGACGTAATCTGCACTTTTCGATCTATAAAGCGTCTTCCGCTGAGTTTGCGCCACTCCACCTGTGTGGGGCTTCCTTTTTCAATATGGGCGATCACAAAGAACTTGTCGTCCGCCGCCTCGCCAAAATCCACGCGCTCAATGGAGCCGGGATAGACCACCGGTGGCTGGCGATCCTTATTGAGGTCCTGCGCTTTATGAATATGCCCCAAAGCGACATAGCTGAGGCGCGGATCCGTGACCAAACCAAGCGGCAACACCAGATCTCCGCCCAGCATCACGCTGCGTTCCGCCCCATACATCGCCCCCTGTACCGAGGCGTGCGCCGCCAGGATCACCGGAAGATCAGGCTGGATATTCGCCATCCAAGTCTCCATCAGTTCCCCAAGCCGGCTTTCCAACGCCCCAAACACCGCCGCGATGTCTTTGCCACTTAACTGAAAAGCCCCCATCAAACTGGAGCGGGAAACCCAGGGCAGCGCCAGGACCTGCAGCGGAAGGCTTTCAAGCTCGGCAGGTTTAAGAAAGCTGGGCTGGTTGATAAGATGGATGTGCGGAACTTGCAGGGTGTCATATTCTTGCAGGGCGGTCGCGCGTCCAACCGCCGGGGAGATATCGTGGTTCCCAACCAGCAATAAGGTGGGTACCCCGGCTTCAGAGAGGCGCATAATCCGCCGGCCCCATTCGCGTTGAAAAGTCGGCGCAGGCGACCGGTCTTTATAGGCATCTCCGGCAAACAAAACCAGGTCCACCTTTTCTTCTATGGCAGTATTGACAATGGTATCCAGTGATTTGAGAAAATCCATAACGCGCACCGGCAAACCGGTTTGGGGATCGCGCCTGCCATGAACGGCAATATCAATGTGTGCATCCGCAAAGTGCAAAATTCTTAATTTTGTCACGGGGAATAACCCATCTCCTGCAGCACAAGTACACTCGGCGAAAAATCAGGGTGATACTTTAAACTGGTGCGCAAATCGTCCACCGCCCCCTGGGTATCTCCCATAGCGGCGCGGGCGCGTGCCCGCCAGTAGTAATTTTCTTCCAGATAGGGTTCAGAAGCCGCATCCAGCGTGGTCGTTGCCAGGTCAATCACATCCTGATACCGCGCGGTGTAATAGTAAGCAAAATAAGGACCGGTCTGATACCACGTAATACGCCAGGGGCGTATTTCTTTCTCCAGGGTTGGGTAAAGCTTAAAAGCCTCGTCGTAAGCCTGGGCAGCGCCCGCATAATCCTGCAGATGCACGAGGCTTGAACCGCGATTAAACCAGGCAAAAAATTTGGTTACGCCCTCCAGTGTGGCAATTTCTTCCGAAGCAGTGCGCGCGGCAATTTGTTCGCTGGCTGCAGGGTCAGCGTATTCTCCCAACAAAGCCAGTAATTGCGCTTCGTGATCGGGCGGGTAAATCACCAAGAAGACATAATTAAAAGCGCGCCATTCTTCCTGCAGCAACGCATAATCCAGCGGATAATCCGGAGTATAGTAAGAATCCTGGGCAACAAATTGGTTCTTCGCGTCATCATAGCCTGTCATCACATTGTAATGACCCATCCAACTCGTACGCCCCGTGGTTGTTTCCAGGATGTAAGTGCCTTTTTCGATGATGACCGGATACCCTCCTGCAATCAATTTCTTAAGCAGTTCAAGCGTGCCGCCCGACCGCAAGGCTGCTTTCAGCCCGGTTTGTTCTTCAACAAACGCCTGCATCTCGTTCGGCATCACATTCTTGTCCTTTTCAAACGGCTTTAACCATTGCCCGGCTGTTACGCGGTTGCCTTCCCATCCCCAGAAGGACAGTCCCATCGAGAGCGTCGCGGGAGCGCAATAGTTCCATAAGCCGTGTTGATCTTCATAGCGAACGCCCTGCAGCGCAAAACTGCCGGGCAGCGGGGTGGGCGTTGCGGCTGGGGTGGTACTCACAGCCGGCGCGGGGGTAAGCGTGGGGGCAACATTTGCAAGGGCAGTCGCCGCCTGAAAAGTGGCCTGCACCACTTCCTCCACCGATTGGGAAGGCGAGTTGGGAACAAAAACCGCCTCCTCCGGTGGAAACAGAACATAGAAAACTCTTGTCCGTACCTGTTCCACCCGCCAGGCAATGCGTTCGCGAATACCCGGTACAATTACCGAGACAAGGCCCAGCAAAAGGACTGCGCCTATTACCATTAAAACGATCTTCGTCTTCTTGCTCATAGATTTGATTATAACATCGTGGATTTATAAAAAACTAAGCGGCGGGTGAGCTTATTCACAATCCCCATCCGCTTCATTCATTTCTTGCGGTTGGTAAAGAAACCGGTCAGTTGGCCAGCGCCTTTAAGGCGGATTCCAGCCAGGTAATTTCCTCTAAAGTGTTGTAATGGGTCGCGCCCACCCGCACCAGGCCACCCTGATCTTCCAACCCCAGTCGTTCGGTCACTGCAAGGGCATAGAAGTTGCCATTCCACACATTGATCCTCGCTTCAGTCAGGTGCCCTGCCACTTGCAGTGGTGTCCAGCCTTCCAAGGTAAATGAGAAAGTAGGCACACGCTGGTCTAATTTTCGGGTGTCCATTAAACCGTAAGCTTTCAAACCCGGCACGGATTGCAGCGTACTGATGAAGGCACGGCTTAAATCCATTTCATACGAATGAATGGCTGCCAGGGCTTGTTTGTACAACAGCTTGCGTCCGTGAAAATTCTCGCGGTAAATTTCTGCATATTCGCCCGCGAACACTTTTCCCGCCCATTCAAAATAATCCAAAGCACCATGCAGCCCGCAGATTGCTTCAAAATTACCAGTTCCGGTTTCAAACTTAGAGGGGGGCTGCGCCGGCGCAGGACGCACACGGTAGGCAGTTAATTGATCCAGCAGGTCATACTTCCCGTACAGAATGCCCAGATGAGGGCCAAAAAACTTGTATGAGGAACAGGCCAAAAAATCGCAGCCAAGATCTTGTACATCAATCGGGCCGTGCGGTGCGTACTGTACTGCATCCACATACACCAGCGCGCCAGCCGCATGCACCAGCGGAATGATCGTTTTCAGCGGGTTGATTGTGCCCAGCGCATTCGACGCATACCCCACTGCCACAAGCTTGGGAGCGCTTTCCAGCGCCTTCTTCAAATCCTCCAAGTCAAGTGTACCATCCTCCGGGTGAAAATCCACCCAGCGCACAGAGCAACCCCGGTCTTCCGCAATTTGCAGCCAGGGAGAGATATTGGCGTCGTGATCCAGGCGAGTAACAACGATCGTATCCCCCGGCTGGAACGTCCTCCCCAACGAACGGCTGATTTGATAGGTCAGGCTGGTCATGTTAGGGCCAAACACAATCTCTTCCGGGCGGGAGGCATTTAAGAAATCGGCTGCCGCCTCGCGGGCATTGCGCACGCGCCGGTCTGAATCCGCACTGGTGGGGAAAGCTCCACCAGAGTTGGCATTACTCTCGACCAGATAACTCTGAATTTTCTTTATACTTTGTTGCGCAATCTGGGTACCACCAGGATTGTCAAGGAAAATAGCCGGACGGCTGAGCGCGGGAAACTGACTACGAACAAGATCTAAATCTAGCGTCATGGCTAACCCTCAGTGTCTTCGTCATCGTCACCCAAGTCAAAGTTATATTCCTCATCTTCAGAAGTGCGGCGAATCCACAAGATCAACATTTGACCGTCTTTCCCATCCAATGCACGTGCTGCCAGGATGGGCACTTTCTCCTCCAACCCCATGGGGTTGCGATAATGAAGAAAGATGGGATCCTGCTTTCTCCATGCTCTATGACAACGCTCTACCAGAGCCGGCCCGTTGAAGGTGCGCAGGCGAGTCATCGCCATGTCGTAAAACTCCGGTCCCTCACATAATCCTAACGCCCAGCCATCATCAATATCCTCAAAAGTTGGAGGAGGGCCCTCGATAATCGTAATTCTTTCTCCCATTTTAACATTTCTCCGATGCTGTTATCATAACACAATTACCCCGCGCAGAGAAAATTGGCTCATTGGGAGTTACCGTGATTGAGCCATATAAGGTGGTCTGGCAGCGTCCAGATCGAGTAAGATACGTTGGAAAAGATACGCCAGGTTGAACAATCCATGGCAGCACCGCTTGAGGACCTTCAGCTTGTTGTTCAGGCCTTCGACGAAGTGGCCCGCCCCCGAACTATGTGCCACATGTTAAGTTAGTCTTGTAGATAAAGGAGCCAGTATGTTCTACCTGGTAGATTTGTTTGGATTGTCTCTGGTGCTGGTGGTCTATGCTCCAAGGAACTATGTGGTCTGATCTGATTATACTCTTTCCGCCACATTTCAATCAATATTTTTGCCTCCTCTACAGTATGGAATATTTCCCGGTTGAGAAATTCGCTCCCAAGTTCCCCATTGAAGCTTTCGATATAACCATTCTCCCATGGATTTCCTGGTTTGATAAATAAGGTCCTTACACCCAATTCGTTCAACCACTTTCGAACCTGTTTTGCGGAAAACTCTGAGCCGTTATCTGACCATATGTGATCCGGGATTCCCTTGGCACAAAACAACTCTGTCAGACATTCAGCACATCCTCTGCTTTGAGATTCCGGTTCACCTTGATGGCTAGACTTTCACGAGTAAATTCATCAATCACGTTTAGAGTTCGAAAATGTCGCCCATCATGGGTTTTGTCTATCATAAAATCATAACCCCAAACGTGATTCGGGTAGACAGCCCGTAAACGGACACAAGACCCATCATTCAGCCATAGATTGCCCCGTTTAGGTTGTTTTTGAGGTACTTTCAACCCTTCAGCTTTCCATATCCGTTCTACTCGTTTGTGATTCACCTGCCAACCTTCGTATTGCAGCATTGCGATGATCCAGCGATAGTCATGGCGGCCATATTTCGTGGCCAGCGTGACGATCTATTGAGTGAGTATTTCTTCATCATTTCGTACCAGTGGTTGATATCTTTGTGTGGATCTTGGTTGTTGAATAGCCCAGCAAGCTCGACGTTCAGAGATTCCTGGTACCGCTCTGACTTCTCCCACTATCTTACGTCTTCTAGCCGGGATCGTTATTTTACCTTGAAGGGCTTCCTTGATGATCATGTTATCCAGGCTCAAGTCAGCCACAATTCGCTTTAACCTGCTGTTTTCCTGTTCAAGCTCTTTAAGTCTTTGAGCTTGGTCTGTGCGCATTCCCCCGTACTCTTTTCGCCAGTGGTAGTAGGTTTGTTCACTGACCCCTACTTCCCTGACTGCCATCTGGGCTGTTTGTCCTTGACTGACCGGCACCTCGATCTGTCTTGGAATACTGATTATTTCCTCTGCAAAGTATTTCTTTGGCATGATCCTGTCTCCCGTATTGCATAATTTTACTGATCTTTTCTAACTTTCATTCTGGATCAGTTTTTTGGGGCAGGTCAGTTCATTGGCAGTTCACCACTGCGGACGCACAAGTAAAGTTAAAAAGTCTCTACCCAAAGATTGAGGTCTGACAGCCCACTAGGCCTGCCCTTTCGCTTGTCCCTGCTTTTACCTGCTGATTCTGTGACCGGCAAAGTAATTCGACTTGAGTTTAAAGGCCGTACGGGGTTTATGTGTTATAGTGGTGGCAGAGACATCTGATCCAAAAGGGAGCCAACTGTATAGCTGAGAACGGAATCGAAGATGAATTCAGTATGCAGAGCAAACCGCCGGCGCATAGGCCTGTTGTTGCCATCTGCCAACCTTGTGATGGAAGCGGACTTTTACCGCAACCTGCCGGAGACCATCAACCTCTACACCACCCACATGTGCCTGACTGAAACGACTGTGGCGGGTGAAGAAAAAATGTTAGACGAATACGTTCTGCCTGCCGCAAGAAATATCGAGAACGTCAAGCCCGACGTGGTCGTTTTTGGTTGCACTGGCGCCGGTGCTTTACGCGGCAAGCAATTTGAAGCGGCCCTCATAAAAAGCATTTCGGAGATTACCGATGCCCCAGTGGTAAGCGTCATGTCAACGGTCAAAAAAGAGATGGACAGGGCTGGCGTAAAATGCTTGATCGTCGTGACGCCCTATGTACCATTTGTGGATGCGCGCCTTGTCGGCAGTCTGGAAGAAGACGGGTTTGAAGTGCTCAATATTTCGGGGTTAGGCATCAGCCAAAGCATCCAGCTTGGTGAAGTCCCTGGCGAAAGAATCATTGAATTCACGCACCAGACCTCGCGCGGTTTTCACCCCGATGGTATATTTATTGTCTGTACCAATTTCCCGGCCATGAGCGTTCTGCCAATACTACCCCGCCAGCTCCCGGTCCCGGTTTTTTTCAGTAACCAATCCACCTACAACGTTGTGCTAGAGACGCTCGAAAATTTGGCTCACCTGGCCGCTCATTGGGTGGGCAGGTAACACCAACATTTGGACAGGAGAAGAGGTGAAGCTGTGACAGATTACCAATATCTAGAGCCAAAAACGATCCAGCAGGCGTTAGAAATATTAGCCGATTATGGCGGAGAAGCCAGGGTACTTGCCGGTGGCACGGACCTCATCCTTGATGTGCAGCACCACCGCCAGCAGCCGGGCAATATCGTCAGCATTAATTTGATCGAAGAATTGCAACACATCGTCTTGACCGGTGACGAGCTTCGTATCGGAGCCGGGGTTACCTTCGCGCGTCTATCATCGTCCCCCCTGGTTATCCAACACTGCCAGATGCTGGCAGAAGGCGCCGGGTGCGTTGGCTCTGTCCAGATCCGCAACGTTGCCACCGTGGGCGGCAACATTTGCAACGCCCTGCCGTGTGCGGATTCCGCCGCCCCGTTAGCTGCCGCATCTGCGCAGGTCGTCCTTGCTAGCCTGGATGGCGCGCGCCACATGCCGGTGGTTGAATTTATCCAGGGGCCCCGCAAGACGCTTCTGAAGCCGGGTGAGCTGTTGGTCGAATTTATCATCCCCGTAAAACCGGCCTGCTCTGGGTCCGCCTATAAGGTGACCACTACCCGCAAAGCGCTGGACTTGACGATTGCCGGCGTCGCGGCAGGGTTGATGATCGACCCTGCTGATAAGATGGTATTGGATGCCGGCATTGCCCTGGCGAACTCGTCCCCCGCGCCTTTGAGAGCCGCCGAAGCGGAAGCGCACCTTAAGGCAAAACCATTTTCCGAATCCTTGATTGCTGAAGCCGGAGAAATGGTAGCCGCCGTTGCAAAGGTGCGTGACAGTGCGCTGCGGGCAACGGCCGAATATCGCCATGATATGTTAAAAGTGCTGGCCCGGCGTGCCCTTACCGCGGCATACGAGCGGGCCGTTTTGAAAGTCAGGGAGCTTGAAATCTAATGAGCATCGAAATCAACTTGCGTGTAAATGGAATTGTCTACCCTCTTGTCGTCGACCCCTGGGACCTGCTCCTCAATGTGCTGCGCGACAAGCTGGGGTTGATGGGTACAAAGTACGGCTGCGGTGGGGGTGACTGTGGCGCTTGTACGGTTTTGATAGACGGCCAGGCGGTAAACTCGTGCCTGTACCTGGCGGTCAGCGCTGCCGGAAAAGAGATTCTGACGGTTGAAGGTCTTGAACGGGATAGAAAGCTGCACCCGCTACAACAAGCCTTTATTCAATCCGGGGCGCTGCAGTGTGGCTACTGTACCCCGGGGATGCTGCTTTCTTCCAAGGCGTTGTTGGATAAAAACCCAGACCCGACCGAAGACGAGATTAAAGTGGCGCTTGCCGGAAATTTATGCCGGTGCACCGGCTACCAGAAGATAATCGAAGCGGTGCAGGCCGGTGCAAAGGCGTTACGCAGCCCGCAATACTGAGGATGGACCGGTATTTCCTGAATACATGCTGTATCTGACAAAGGAGGGATATAAAAACGCACAAACCTGTCGGTACGCCCATACCGATTGTTGAATCTTACGACAAAGTGGCCGGAAAGACCGTGTATGGCAGCGATTATGTTCTGCCGGGCATGCTGCATGCCAAAATCCTGCATAGCCCGCACGCTCACACCCGTATCAAGCGCATCGATACAACTGCTGCTACCCGCATGCCCGGCGTGATCGCTGTGGTAACCGGTAAAGATGCCCCCGACACGATTTTTGGCATCAAGATAACGGATGAACGATTTTTTGCCCGCGATGAAGTCCTCTACGTGGGAGATGAAGTGGCCGGTGTAGCCGCCGAAAAAGCACTGGCGTTCATCGAAGTAGAATATGAACCCTTGGAAGCGGTGCTGGATGTCTGTGAAGCGGTAAAAGAAGGTTCCCCGCTGGCAAGGCTCGACTAGGAAAGCAACATTTGCTACCACACCCAGGCCGAATAGGGTGACGTGGACGCGGCTTTTCAGGCTGCGAGCGTGATCATTGAGGAAACTTTTTACCTTCCCCACCAGTATCATGCCTATATCGAGCCTCATGCGGCGGTTGCCGAATGAAAAAAAGGACGCCTGACGATCTATTGCCCCCACCAGTCCCCCCGCCAGCTGGAAAAGTACGTCTGTGAAGGGCTCGCTCTTCCTAAGAACGGTTTTCAGTTCATCCAGACGTCCATGGGCGGTGATTTTAGCGGCAAGATCCATTCACGCGTGGCGCTGTTGGCGGCGCTGCTGGCAAAGGTTGCGAGCTGCCCGGTGCGCCTATCCCTGACCAGCGAAGAAGATTTCCTCCGCAGCACGCCAAGCGTCCCGATGTGGATTACGGTAAAGCTGGGAGCCATGCAGGATGGCACCCTGGTCGTCAAAAAGGTCTATTTCCTGGCAGATAATGGCGACCATTCTGCCTCAGCAGGCGGTATAGCAGTTGGTTTCTGCCGCCACGGCGGTCAAGAATCTGCTATCTTAACGATCCTCTGGTTTTGCGCTATCGCCGGTATGGTAGTTGTTGGAAGTGTAGACCCAAATCACGGACCGACTGGGTATTATGGTGCTGCCGGATGGGAAGATGTGACTGGATTGGCAAATCATGAAGCCGTGAAATAAGATGCCTGGGGGTTGTTTTTAGCGCGCGTATTGGGTTGTAAGGTAGCCCGAACTGCAATCATGCTTGTGAAGGCTCCAGAAGTTGCAGAGGCAAGCGAAAAGTTCATCTCTCCAATGGATTCGTATAAGTAATAAACACACCTGTTTGTATTGACGGTGCCAAAAATTGAATTAGAATGCTGAAATAAAAAAATAAAAACAGAAAGGAGAGAGAACGCTTTGATTTATAAACTTCGAGGCGGAATATACACATATGACCAAGACAATTGATCGGCCCTTATTAATGATCCCGGGACCTATCCAGCCAGAACCTAAAGTATTAAAAGTCATGGGTGAACCTGTTCGTGCACATTACGGACCTGAATGGACAGAGTTATACAACCAAACAACCTCAGCCCTAAAGAAAATTTTTCACACTGAAGGGGACGTCTTTTTGATGGTGGGATCTGGTTCATGTGCGATTGATGCCTGTATGGGTAGTGCTTTCAGTACGGGCGAAAAGGTCTTAATCGGGTTTAATGGCCATTTCGGAGATAGGCTACTTGCTGTAGCAGAAGGTTATGGGCTAGAGCCAATACCAGTGAAGGCAGATTGGGGTAAACCATTGCTCCCTGAAGATTTTGAGAAAGCCATTCGCGTGAATCAGGATGTGGTCGGGATTTGTGTAGTCCATCTAGAAACTTCTACAACCATTATTAATCCGATTGAAGAGATTGGAAAAATAGCCAGAAAACACAACTTGTGCTATTTTGTAGATGCTGTTTCTTCATTAGGTGGTCTGCCCATGCAGATGGATGATTGGAACATTGACCTGTGCGCAACAGCTTCACAAAAATGTTTAGGGGCACCTCCAGGGATTGCACCAGCGGCTGTAGGGAAGCGCGGTTGGGGATTCGTTAACCGTAATCCCCAGAAAGGTCACGGATGGTACGCCGACCTTAGAGTCTGGCAAAAATATGCTGTCGAATGGGGTGACTGGCATCCTTTCCCAATTACGATGGCAACCAATAACGTTGTAGCGCTTAAAGCAAGTATTGACAATCTTTTAGTTGAGGGCTTGGAGACAAGACTTAATCGTTATCGGGAGCTTGCATTGCGGCTTCGAAATGGGCTACGGAAAATTGGTATGGAACCTTATACACCGGATGAGATCATGTCTCCAGTACTCACTGCTGCATATGGACCAGAAGGTGTCGAGACAAGTAAAATTGTCACTTACATGGCTCAAGAACACCAGATCAAGATTGCCGGTGGATTAGGAGACTTGAAAAATATTGTAATCCGGATTGGACACATGGCCCCCACGGTCTCCGAGGTAGAGATTGACCAAGTTTTAGATGCATTAAGTCAGTTCCGATAAATTACTGCGTTTTTTTGAGTTCATGGAGGAACATAAGATGAATGATAAATCTTTGCACGGAAAAGTCGCCTTGGTTACCGGCTCATATCGTAACTTGGCGCAGTGACCCCGAAACCTTGGCCAGTTATGGTGCATCCGTTATTATTAACGACTTAGACCTACCTGGGTTGATACAATATCACGGCCAATTGTTAGAACGTCTGCGCAGTCTGGGTGTTCAGGTTGGTGCAATCTTTGCCGATCTATTCAAAAGTGAATAGGTGAGAACTTTGTACCAGGAAGCGATAAAGTGGCAAAGTAGATACCCTGGTAAATAACGCTGGACCGTTCAGCATGGAAGCATATACTTCTATGGGCGAAGAGATTTGCGATCGTGTGATGAACGTTAATCTTAAAGCTATTTACCTGACGGCTAAAGAATTGGTTCCGGTCATGAAAACGAACGGCTGGGGAAGGATCATTAGCGTGTCGGCTGGTTCAGCCTATGTACGGATCATAGCGTATATGGACTGGCAAAATTCGGCGTCCAATACATTACGGAAGAGCTGGCTCTCGAAGTAGGTCTGGAAGTTACTGTTAACGCTGTTGCGCCTGGTCAAATTTTTGAGAGCCTGCCCGATATTGCAGAATTCGACTCGACCTTTGGTGAGCGTTATACTGCTCGATCTCCATTGAAAGTACTAGTGGACTGTCAGACCTCACTTTACTCGTGCGTTGGCAGTGAAGAACTGCTAATGAACATCAACAACTTCAGAGTTTCGTTGATCTTGCCAGGCTTTCACCTCATGGATCATGGTCTCCTTGTCTGGGATGCGGCGATCCAAGCATTGGCGTACCAAGGCGCTCAGCTCGATCTCGACCTGGATCAGTACCCGGGGGTGCTGGCCAAGCGGCTGGGGGTTGCATTGTAAAGGTCTGCGGCGCCGGCCGACAAGAGATAATCGTTGATTTTTACCTTCGTCAGTTCTTTGACGGCATCCTGCGCCCGCGCAATCCGAGCGGTGGACAACTGCCAGAATTCGGCGTTGGTAATGCGCTCGGGGAGCTCCAGAGAGGCGTAGAGGGCATTTTCCAGCTCGGTGGCGATATTGATTTTGCTGACACCGCCGGCTCGCAATTGAATGGCGCGCTTGACTTGGTCGCTGGGTACCCCGGAACCGCCATGCAGCACGAGCGGGATCTGCACCCGTTCCCGGATGGCCGCCAGCCGCTCAAAGTCGATTTTGGGCTGCCGGGTATAGTAGATGCTGTGAACGGTGCCGATGGAGATGGCCAGGGCATCCACGCCGGTTTCGCCGACGAAGCGCTCGGCCTCCACAGGATCGGTGTAGATCTCCTCCTCGCTGGTTGTTTCGAACTTATCACTGCTTAAAATCTTGCCCAGCTCGGCCTCCACCGAGATGCCGTGCTGTTTTGCCAGGGCGACGACCTGGCGGGTACAGGCGATATTCTCTTCCAACGGTTTCGCCGAGGCATCGATCATGACGGAAGAAAAACCTGCGGCCACTGCCTCTTGGATCAGATCCAGGGTGGTGGTGTGGTCGAGGTGAAGACAGACGGGGACATCCGGCGAGACTTTTGCAAGGATTTCATAAAATTTTCCGGCGTAATAGGCAGGGGAGATCTGATACCAGGAGAACTCAACCTGAGAAATCTGGACGATCACCGGGGAACGTGTTTCGACCGCGGCCCGCAGGATAGGCTCGATCATGCCGGGGAAGCGGGCGCTGAACGCTCCCACCGCAAAATGGTTTCTTTGGGCGACGGGTAAAAGGTCCTTCAGTGTGAAAATTTGGTGTGCCATCGTTTACTCCTATAAGGATGTACTGTAACCAAGTTCAATGCCAGGGGCCGGATAGCTCAGGGTGGCCTCCGAGCGGGAAGCCGGCAAGGGCGGCTGCGCCGCGGGTGGCGGAATCGATGCCGGTCGCCCGCAGGTAGGGGAGCTGTAAGCAGGCGGATTTGCGTTGGCAAAGCTGGTGGCTGTTGGCGCCGCCGCCGATGATCCACAAGCGGCCGGGGGCCTCGTAAAAGCGCAAGAACCGGTCCGCCGCCTCGCCAAACCTGGCGGCAATTGTATCGTATACGGCGCTCCATAATTGATCCGGACGGCCGTGCAGATCATTCCTGAGGATGACCGGCAGGTGCGTTTCGGTAAAGCTGACCTGAAAGCTGCCTTCGGGGTAATGCAAAGCCGGGGCGATGTTGCGGTCCAGGGCGTCAAAATCGGAGGCCAGCTGGCCGGCGACGGTTTCGATCAGCGCCCCGGTCGTCCCAACCCCGGTTATCAGAGCGTACAACCACTCCGAAAAATAAGGGGCGGCGGCAACGCCCTGCCCTGCCAGCTCAGCCGGGTCCGGTGTATGGTCGACGATGCAGATCAGGCCCTCGGCCGTCCCGGTGGAATCGACCAGGTCGCCGGGTTTGGCGTTGACGCCGTAGGCGGCCACGATATCGTCGTGCCCGGCAATGAACACCGGTATGCCGTCCTGCAACCCCAATTCCGAGCCGAGACCGGGCCGAATGGACCCGAGCCGAGCCGGGGCGCCCAAAACCGGCGGGAACTGGCTGCGATCTGCCTTCAGGTAATCGAGAATTTCGCCGGAATATGCCCCGGAGCGGATATCGTAAATACCCGTCCTGGCTGCCAGAGTGGCGTCGGTGGCATAGACGCCCGACAGCCACAGACCGACCAGCTCGGGCACGCCGATCCAGCGGGCGGACGAGTAGCCGGTTTCCGCAACCAGCCAGGCATACTTGGAGAGGGAGCGGACGTGGGTTACCTCCAGCCCGGACTGCGAAGAGACTAGGTGGCCTACCTCCTGGCGTATTTTTTGGGCAAAGAGACGGCTGCGATCTTCATACCACAGGTAAATGGGGGTGAGCGGGTGATCGCGGTCATCGATCAGACAGCCGGCTTCGGCCATGCCGCAGATACCGATCCCCGCAACCATCCGGCGTTCCTGACTCGCGGTACATTCCCGCACGGCGGCAAAGACCCCCCGGCGCAGCTCAGCGGCATCCAGCAGGCCTTCCGCAGGCCCTGCCTCGCCGGCAGTCCGGACGGCAGTCGGGCGGACGACGTTCAGGCGCTCGTCGTAGAGAACGGCCTTGATGTTGGTGGTCCCTACGTCAATTCCCAGAAAATAATTGGGGGGCATGCATAATCCCTGTCTCTTTTTAAGTTGACTTTTTTCTTTTCCTAATTATAATCATAGTTAAACGTTTGCGCAAACGATTAACCAAACCTGATTTTAACCTCAAACGCACAGGAACCATGACCACAATCCGTGATATTGCACGAAACGCCGGGGTATCGACCACAACCGTCTCACACGTCATCAATAACACGCGCTACGTGTCCGACGAGGTGCGAGACCGCGTCTTGGAGTCTATGAAAGACCTGGGGTACCAGCCCAACGACCTGGCCCGATCCTTAAAACTGGGCAAAACAAACACGCTCGGGCTGATCCTGCCCGACCACAGCAACCCCTTTTTCGCCGAAGTAAGCCGGTTCATCGAAAACCATGCCTTCCTGCTGGGGTACAGCGTCATCATCTGTAACACAGAGAACGACCCGGATAAAGAGCTGGTGTATATCAAAACCCTTTCTCAAAAAAAGGTAGACGGCATCATCTTCGTGGCAGCCGGCAGCGATAACCGGTCAATCCATTACCTGCAATCCATCGACCTGCCGATCATCATCTACGACCGCGAGATCCCGGACCTGATGGAAAAGTCGAACTTCTCTTTCCTGGTGACGGACAACTACCTGGGCGGGGTCATGGCGACGGAGTACCTGGTCTCGCTGGGTCACAGAAAAATCGCCTGCATCACCGGGCCCTCGAACCTGACGCCCGGGGCGCAGCGCGCCAACGCTTTCAGGGACGTGTTGAAGAAGCACGACATCCCGCTCGACGAAGCTATGATCCTCAAAGGAAACTTCGATTATCCCTCCGGATATGACTGTGCCCAGCAATTACTGGCGCTGCCGGAGCAGCCGACGGCCATTTTTGCCTGCAACGACATGATGGCCATTGCGGCCATGCGCGCCATACGAGAGCGCGGTTTTCAAATCCCGGCCGATATCTCCATCATCGGCTTCGACGGCATCTCTCTGGCGGCTTACCAGTGGCCTTCGCTTAGCACCATACGCCAGCCGTTCAAAGAGATCTCCGAAACGATCCTAGATTTATTCATGGACATTACATCCTCCACGCCCAGCAGAGCCGGCCGGGTGGTCCTGGCTCCCACCCTGATTCAAAGGGAGTCTTGCAGACCGCTATGAGGGAAAAGGTGCTCGTCATCGGAAGCATCAACCTGGATATTATCGGCAACGTCGAGCGTTACCCCAGGCTGGGCGAGACGGTTTTGGCCGCCGGCACCATCCTGGCCGCGGGTGGGAAGGGGGCCAACCAGGCCCTCAGCCTTCAAAAGATGGGGGCGGACGTCATTATGGCCGGCAGAACCGGCGGCGACATCTTTGCGGAGCTGGCCCTGGCGGAGCTGCGCAGCCACGGCGTGGACCTGGCAGAGGTGAAAGAGAGTCCCGGGCAGCCGACCGGCCTGGCCATGATCTGGGTGGACAAAAACGGGGATAACGCCATCGTCGTATCCCCCGGTGCCAATGCGGAGCTGTCGGCAGCCGATATTCATGAAATGGAGAGTCTGTTTTCCTCGGCGGTGGCGCTGGTCATGCAGCTGGAAATCCCGATCGAGACCGTATTCCAAGCCGCAAAAACAGCAAAAAAGCACGCCGTGCCCGTGATTTTGAACACCGCCCCGGCCGCCAAACTATCCGATGAGATGTTTACAGCGATCGACGTCCTGATCTGCAACGAAAGCGAAGCGGCTCTGCTCAGTGGGGCTGAAATCCATACCCTCGAAGACGCAAAAGCAGCCGCCAGGAGCCTGCTGGGGAAGATCGGGGCAGGCAAAGTCATCATCACCCTTGGTGAGCTGGGGACGATCTATACCGAAAACGGGGGGGCGGTGAATTACCAGCCGGCCTTCGAAGTGGAAGCGGTCGACTCAGTCGGCGCCGGGGACGCCTTTGTGGGCGGGTTGGTGGCCTGTCTGATACGGGAGATGCCGTTGAGGGAAGCGGTCACATGGGGCAACGCCTGCGGCGCGCTGGCAGCCACGCGGCGCGGGGCGCAGGTTTCCCTGCCGGACATGCAGGAAGTGGAATTTTTTATCCGCTCACGGCAGCAGGACGGCGCCGCTCAGACTTCAAGATAACAGTCCCTTCAAGCTGTTCACGGCGCACCGGCGCCGGGCAGGGACATAACATACGAAGGAAAGGAAAAGGAAATGGACAATCTTGCATTATTTGGTGGGAAACCGGTAAGGACGACTTCTTTCCCAGACTGGCCGAAAGCCGGAAAGGGCGACCTGGAGGCCTTAAAAAGAGCCCTTGAAGCCGGTTCCTGGGGGGGTCACCCCGAACCCAACACCGAGGCCGCCGCATTTGCGGAGAAATTTGCCGCCAGGCACGATATGAAATACGGGATTTGCATGAACACCGGGACGGAGGCCAACCGGATTTCGATGCGAGCCGCCGGTTTAAAGCCGGGCCAGGAGGTCATCATCCCCAGTTATAACTGGATCAGCCCGATCACCTCGGTAACGGTGTGCGGCAGCAACCCGGTTGTGGTCGATATCGACCCCGACACGCACCTGATGGACCTGACCCTTCTGGAGGCAGCCTTATCCGACAAGACCGCCGGGGTGGTCTCGATGCACTACACCGGCCGGATTGTCCCGCCCGAACCGATCCTCGAGTTCTGCAAAAAGCACAACCTGTTTTACGTTGAAGATGCTGCACAGGCGCACGGCGGACGCTGGAAAGGGAAAGCAGTGGGCTCATTCGGTGATGCGGCCGCTTTCAGCTTCCAATCGTCAAAGATCCTGACCGCCGGTGAAGGCGGTTTTGTGGGCAGCAACAACCTGGAAGTTGCCAACCGGGCGCACGCCATGGTAGATAACAACCGCCAAAAACCCTGGTTTATGGAAGAAGTGCGCTTCCCCGAAGTGAGCAATGCGCGCATGTCGGAATTTTTGGCGGCGCTGCTTTCTTCACAACTGACCCGGCTGGATGAAGAACAGGCCATCCGGCAGAAGAATACGCGCCTCTTGCACGATTATCTGGCCGAAATCCCCGACGTGAGTTCGCTGGAACCCGTCGCAGACGAAACCACCCCGGCCTATTGGAAGTTCGTCATCACCCTGGGCGACGCCCTGGCCGGCATTTCCAAGGATGTCTTCCTGCGCGCCCTGATGGCCGAAGGCATCCCGGCAGAACCCGGGCACGTGCCGGTGCACATCCACCCGCGCACCACGCTGAGCCGTGACAACTGGATCTTGGTGTCGCGCCAGGAAGGGCGGGGAGCAAAGAGCCTGCCGGTGGTCGAACACCTGGCAACCCGGGTGCACGTCTGGCTCCCGCACGGCATCCTGCTGGGGACCGAAAAGGACATGGAAGACATCGCCACGGCCGTGCGCAAGGTGCGGGACGGTATGTTGGGCGTCAACAGCAAAGAGTCGGCCGAGCTGGCAAAGACGACCCGGCAGGTCTGGTACGAATCGGCCGAGGTTTAGGAGGGAACATGATCAAAGGACCGGTCATCATCACCGGCGCTTCCAGGGGGATGGGCCGCGAGATTGCAATGAGGATTGGCCCGGAATGCGGCGCTGTCAGCTTGTGGGCGACCAAAGAAAACCTTTTAAAGGAAGTTGCCGTCGATTTGAACGGGAAAGGAGTGAGGACTCACATCTCGGTAGTCAATGTTTCAGATGAAAACATGGTTGCAAAAGCAGCCGCCGAGGTGGAAAAAGAATTCGGTTCCGTACGTGCAGTGGTCAACTGCGCCGGTATTGCCAACCCCGGCCCCTTCGATGACATTACGGTGGGCGATTGGGATACCATGTTCGCCGTCAATACGCGCGGCGTCTTTCTGGTCACGCATTTTACCCTGCCGCTGCTGCGCAAGGCCGGCGGCGGCAGTATCCTCAACATCGTATCCGAAGTGGGGCGGCTGAACCAGGCCAACAACGTTATCTACGGCGCCAGTAAGTTTGCGGTGGTCGGGTTTACCCAGGGCCTGGCCTTAGAGCTGGCCCCGGAAGGCATCCGCGTCAACGCCCTGGCTCCCGGCCCTGTCGAAACCGACATGTGGGACATGGCCGTCCGGAAGCGCGCCGCCCCCGAAGGAAAGACGCCCGAGCAGTTCAGAGCAGAGGTCATCAAAAAGATCCCCCTGGGCCGGTTCCCAACCGCGCGGGAGGTGGCAGAAGCCGCCGCTTTTCTGCTGGATGACGACCGCGCCGGGGCAATTCTGGGAGATTGCCTGTTCGTAACGGGCGGCTCCACCGTGTACTAGGAATGTGTGGACCGCAAGAAGGTCCAACAAAAATTATTTCGTATGAGGAATGGAGGCCGAAATGAAGAAGATTTATCTCTTATGTATCATCGGGATCATCGCATCCCTGATGATGACCAGCTGCCAGCCCGCCACTCCCGCCCCTGCCGAAGAGGATACCATCGATATCGTGCTGGCGCGCGTCGGCGGTGACCCCTTCTACAAGACGGTGGAATGCGGCGCCATCGAAGAGGCCAAGAACCAGGGCGTTAACCTCGAGATTCAAAGTATGGCCAACTTCGAGATCGCCGAACAGACGCGGGTGATCGACGCCATCATCGCCACCAAGCCGGACGTGTTGATCACGGCCCCGGTGGATGCCGTCGGGGTCGCCCCCGCCATCCAGAAGGCCAAGGATGCCGGCATCAAGGTCGTCACGTTTGATACCCGCCTGGAGAATTTTGCCATGGTGGATGCGGAAGTCATCACCGACAATTTCGCCCAGGGCAAGCTGGCAGCCGAGACCCTGGCCGGTGTGGTGGGTGAAAAAGGGAAAGTGATGGTGCTGTCGGATATGCCGGGTATCTATACCACCGGTGAAGAGCAGCGCGGCTTCGAAGAACAGATCAAAAATTACCCCGACATCGATTACCTGGGGACCGAATACCACAACAACGACCAGAACCGGGCCGTCCAGATCATCAAAGCAAAACTGGTCTCCGACCCCGACCTGGCCGGCATCTTTGCGACGAACACCTTCGGTTCGCTGGCCGTGGGTACCGCCTTACGAGAAGCCGATATGATCGGCAAGGTCAAAGTGGTGGCCTATGACACGCCGCAAGAAGTCATCGACGGTTTGAAAGAAGGCCTGTTCGACGCCGTCCTGGCATACGAGGCCAAGAAAGAAGGTACGCTGGCGGTTCAGGCAGCCGTGGCTGTCGCAAAAGGCGAGACACCCGAGAAACTGACCTACGTCGGCAACATTATGCTCACCAAAGACAACGTGGATAACGAAGAATACACTTATCTGCGCTACGTCAATGAGTGCCAGTAGAAAAAAAGCAGTGAGAAACAGGTAAAAAATATTCATGATGGATTCTGACATTGCGGGGCCGGAGAAGAGCCCCCTGCCTGTGCTCAAAGCCAGGAATATCGTAAAACGTTTCGGTCACGTCCAGGCGCTGGGCGGCGTCGATTTCGAGCTGCACCGGGGCGAGATTGTAGCCCTGGTGGGCGACAACGGCGCCGGGAAATCGACGCTCATCAAGTGCTTCAGCGGCGTTTACCAGGCCGACGAAGGCGAAATCGAGATCGACGGCATGCCGGTCAAGATCCACTCGCCGATGGAAAGCCGGCATTACGGCATCGAAACTGTTTTTCAGGATCTTTCTCTGGCCCCCGATGTCAGCGTGGCGGCAAACGTCTTTCTTGGCCGCGAAATCGAAAAGCGCGGCCTCCTGGGTAAGGTTGGGTTTCTAGATTACCCAGAAATGCAGAAACGAGCCGCCGAATACATCCGCGAGGTGGGTGTGAACCTGCCCTCGGTGGAAATACCCGCCGAGACGCTGTCCGGCGGGCAGCGCCAGGCGGTTGCGATTGCCCGGGCGCGGGCGTGGGCCTCAAAAGTGCTGCTGCTGGATGAGCCAACGGCGGCCCTGGGCGTCCGGCAGACGGAAATCGTTCTAAAAATCATCAAGGCAAGTAAGATCAAAGGGATGGGGATCGTGGTCATCTCGCACGATTTGCCCTCCGTGCTTAAGGTTGCCGACCGGGTGGTCGTGCTGCGCCTGGGCAGGGTTTCCGGCAATTTTCAAGCGCAATCGGTCACCTATGCAGATGTGGTATCTGCGATGTTGGGTAAGGAATTCAAAGTATGAAAGCGGGTACTGCATCTTTTAACATGAAACGCGTCGTAAAAACGCTGGCGACGCTGCATACCTTCTGGGTGCTGCTGATATTGCTGCTGTTGTGTATCGGTTTTTCGATCATCACCCCGCCGGGGACATTTTTGAGCACCATCAACTTCAAATCCCTGGCCGCCGACAGCTCACAATTGATCATCCTGACCATCGGCGCGGCTTACCTGCTGATCTCGGCCGGGATAGACCTCTCCACCGGCAGCGTGCTGGTGCTGGACACCGTCCTGACCGTCAAGCTGATCCTCTGGCTGACCTCCTTTGCCCCGGTCGGCCTTGCGCTGGCCCTCGGGGCGCTCTTTGCGGTGCTGCTGGGCATCGCTATCGGGATCGTCAACGGTTTGCTGGTCACAAAACTGCGCATCCCGTCCTTCATCGCCACCCTCGGAACGATGGGGGCGACCCTGGGGTTTGCCCGGCTGGCCAGCAAAGGCACCAACGTCCCGGGTGTCCCCCGAGAGCTGATGCGCTTCATTAACACCGAAGTCCTTGGCCTGCCCATCATTGCCTTCATGGCGCTGTTTCTGGTGATCCTGGCCTCGGTCGTGCTTAAATACACCCGTTTCGGCCTTCACACGGTGGCGACCGGGTCGAACATAGAATCCGCCAGGCGGGCCGGGATCAAGGTCGAATTCACACAGATATCGGTCTATGCCCTGATGGGGTTGATGGTGGGCGTCGTAGCCATGATCGACCTGGGGCGGTTCGGGGTTGCATCGATTGCCGCGCATACCACGGACAATTTACAGGCTATCGCGGGTGCGGTCATCGGCGGGACCAGCCTGTTCGGAGGCCGCGGTTCCATCCTCGGGGCCGCCATCGGCGCTTTTATCCCCTCTGTGCTGAGAAACGGCTTTATCATCCTCGGGTTACAACCCTTCTGGCAGGAGGTGGCTGTGGCGTTCGTGTTGCTGGCGGCAGTCTACTTCGACCAGTGGAGAAGGGCGCAGATGCAGAAGATCGAGTCTCAGATGAGCTCGACACCGGCGAATGAGGTTACCGCCCCAAGCGGTTGAGGACGCCCTCGTAATTGAGGGGCGTGGAAGACAACATTCGAGGGGGACAAAGATCTTTGGTAAACTACTATATGGCAAAATACCTGATCGGGATCGACCTGGGTTCTTCAAGCCTTAAAGCGCTCCTCCTGGATTCAAAGGGAAAATGCCTGGCTTCGACTTCATTTGAATACCCGACCGCTTCTCCCCAACCCGGCTATTCGGAACAGGACCCGGCGGATTGGTATGCGGCGCTGGTGCGGGCGTTGCACAGCCTGCGAACCGAAACGGGGGTGGATAAAAAGGAGATCGAGGGCATCAGCTTTTCGGGGCAAATGCACGGCCTCGTGTGCGCCAACGAGGCCGGAAAGCCGCTGCGCAACGCAATCATCTGGTCAGACCAACGCTCAGCTGTGCAGGTCGAGCAGATCCTGTCCACGATCGGGAGGGAGAAGTACGGCCTCCTGACCGGCAACCCCCTCTCTACCGGGTTTATGCTGCCTTCGTGGTTGTGGATCCGCCAGTATGAGGACAAGGTGGCCACGAAGACCCGTTTTTTGATGCTCCCCAAGGACTATTTGCGTTACCAGATGACCGGTTTCTTTTGCAGCGACCCCAGCGACGCGGCTTCGACGGGTCTGTTCGAGGTTTCCAACAAGGAATGGAGCAGGACGCTGGTGGATGCCTTCGGCCTGGAAGCGGGGCTCCTGCCGGAGATGCGCCAATCGCACCAGCCTGCCGGACAGGTCACCCAAACGGCTGCGGAAGAGTGCGGCTTGATGGAGGGCACACCGGTTTTCGCCGGCGGGGGGGATACGCCCGTCCAGGCGCTTGGACGCGGAATATATGACGAAGGCACCCTATCCCTGGCGATATCCACCGGCGGAAATCTGCTGGCGCTGTCTAATACCCCAAAAATTGACGCAAAACTGCGCCTGCACTGTATGAATTACGTCATCCCGGGGCGCTGGTATAACATGGCGGCTACGCTCTCAGCCGGCTATTCTTTAAAGTGGCTAAAAGAGAATTTTGCGCCGGCTCTTTCTTATTCGGAGTTGGCGGACATGGCTTTGGAGGCTCAATCCTCGCAGGACCTGTTCTTTTTACCGCACCTGCGCGGGGAAAGGACCCCGCACATGGACCCAAAGTGCAGGGGGGTGTTAATGGGCTTGACGGCGCAGCACCAACTGGCCCACATCGTGAGGGCGGTGATGGAAGGAGTGGTTTTTTCGCTGCGGACCGGGCTGGAGACGCTGGAAGAACTGGGGGTCGACAGCCAATCCATCGTCGTAAGCGGCGGGGGCGCCCGGCACCCGCTTTGGACGCAGCTGATCGCAGACACCCTCGGCAGCCCGGTGCGGGTCTCGTCATTCGCCGATGCGGCGCCCCTTGGGGCAGCCATGCTGGCGGGGATCGGCTGCGGGGTCTTTTCGGATTACAAAGAAGCTTGCCGGGGCGCTTCGGCGCGCGTCAGCACTGAAATTTTGCCGGATGGAGAGCGCTCAGAACGTTATGCGAGGATGCACCAGCGCTACCGGCTGCTTTACCTGCTGGTGAGGGAATTTTATGCCCACGACCCGGCGTTTTGACGTGAAAGCGGGCTACTCCTGCACGCATGCCACGTCAAAAATGACCAGGTTATCCGCATTCGGGCAGGTGGGTAGTACTGCCTCCTCGATGTTTCGATACCATAATGAGTATTCGTTCTGCAAAGCTGTCACAGGTTGGACGGCGTGTGCGCGGCGAATGGTGTCTGCGGTTGACTCAGACAGACCAAAATGCTTGACCTTGCCGGCCTGGATCAAGTCTTTCACCGCGCCTGCCACATCCTCGATGGGCACATTAGGATCCGGTCGATGCTGGTAAAACAGGTCGATGGCTTCCACCCGCAGGCGCTTGAGTGATGCTTCGGCAACCCGTTTAATTTGTTCTGGCCTACTGTCCAGACCAACACTGGGATGGGGGCCCCTAACGGGATCGTGCTTGAAGCCGAACTTGGTGGCAATGATCACTTTCCCTTTATAAGGTTCCAGCGCTTCACCCACAAGTTCCTCGTTTGTGAACGGGCCATATACTTTAGCTGTATCGAAGAAGGTAACGCCTTGGTCGACGGCCGCGTGAAGGAAATCAATCATCTCCTGTTTGTCAGTGGGTTTGTCGCCAAAGCTCATGCGCATACAACCCAATCCGAATGCTGAGACTTCTAATCCACTATTTCCTAATTTTCGGTTTTGCATCATTTTTCCTTTCATTCAAGCTGTCTGCTCTTACAAATCAATGAAAGGGCTAATAATTAAAGGATTTTGTTGCTAACTTGTAGAGTTCCCTTTGAATGAAAATTTTTTATTCGCCCATTTCGATATGATTATGACTCTTTGGAGTACAGCCTGGTTGCACGATTATCGAGGATAATTGCGTGATCGTTCCAGAATTGGTAATATACCAATGAAGAAACAGGATGGAAGGCTACGCCCCGGCAAAATGCCAATGTTAGGCGATCAAGTCAACCAGGCACAAACCGTGAGCCAGATGGTTACCAGCA